>NZ_SZVX01000004.1:0-272404 GCF_007210685.1 Dickeya sp. ws52 | reverse complement strand
ATGCTCTCAGTTTGGCACATTCGATGCCGTCAAGTAGGAGCGTCCATTTCATCGTCCATGCGGCTCACCCGGCGAAGTCGCTCGCCTCAGCGCAGTTTTTGACGCCGGAAAGATGCTTCATCCTGTAGTTAATGCGTTTGTCAGCAGTCTGAAAGGCGACGTAAGTCGCCTTTGTTGTCATTACATATATTGATTGCCATTACACATGTTGTCGCTGTATACGCGGCGGCACGCCGCGTAAATCACACTTCATAATCCGGCTGCGGTTCCGACTCAGGGATGATCAGCACTTTCATAATCCGATGGCTTTCCACCGTCAGTACCCGGAATAGGGTATTGTCGATGTGCACTTCGTCGCCCTGCTGCGGGATCTTCTGCGCGTACTCCATCAACAGGCCGGCCAGCGTGTGGTATTCCCGTTTTTCATTGAGTTGCAGCGGGATGTACATCAGCAGGTCCTCGACCGGCAGGTAACCGTTAGCCGTCAGCGTGCCATCGTCGTTTTCCTGAATATCATGGCGAGCGTCCAGTTCCTCCCCCTCCAGCGGCAAGTTACCGGCGATGGTTTCCATAACGTCGCTGAGGGTGACGACCCCTTCAATAGAGCCGAATTCATCGGCGACAAAAGCAAAGTGCGTGTGTGCTTCACGGAATTGCTCCAGCGCCGAGAGCAGCGACAATTGTTCCGGAAACACCAGCGGTTGGCGGATCAACGCCCGCAGATCCAGGGCTTGCCCATGTAGTTGCTGACGTAGCAGATCGATAACGTGCACGACGCCCAGCGGCTCGTCGGACACATGGCTGTCGAACATCACCAGCCGGGTATGCTGATTTTTTTCCATCAGCGCCGGGAAATCCGCCGGATCGGTGTTGATATCCACGTGTTCGATATCATGGCGGATGGTCATGATACTGCTGACGGAGCGCTGCGACATACCGAGTACGCGCTCGATCATGCGTTGTTCCTGCCGGTTGAATACCGGCTGGCTGGCATTGCCGATATTATCCGCGACCCGATCGACCGCCGGTTTATCCCGCTCGGCTTCTTCATGCTCACCGCGCAGTAATCGCAGCACGGCCTCGGCGGTACGCTGGCGTAACGGGGTCGATGAAGAGAGAAAACGTCGACGATTGAACTGTGCCAACTGGTTGAGCATTTCGATCATGACGGAGAAACCAATGGCAGCGTAGAGGTAACCTTTTGGAATCGGGTAGCCAAACGCATCCGCCACCAGACTAAAGCCGATCATCAGCAGGAAACTCAAACACAGGATCACAATGGTCGGGTGGGCATTAACAAAACGCGTCAGGGGTTTGCTGGCCAGTAACATCAGGCCGATGGCGATAGTAACCGCCGCCATCATCACCGGCAGGTGCTCGGTCATCCCGACGGCCGTGATCACCGAATCCAGCGAGAATACCGCATCCAATACCACAATCTGCGCGACTACCGGCCAGAAACGCGCACCCTGACGTTGGGTCTGCTGCGCTTGATCTTTGCCTTCCAGCCGTTCATTCAGTTCCGTGGTGGCTTTGAACAGCAGGAATAGCCCGCCCACCAGCATAATCAGGTCGCGCGCGCTAAACGGGTGCCCGTAAATGACGAATAACGGGTGGGTCAACGAAACCAGCCAGGAGATGGACGACAGCAGTACAAATCGCATCAACAGCGCCAGCAATAACCCGACGACCCGTGCCCGATCACGGGATTTTTCCGGCAATTTCTCCGCCAGAATGGCGATGAAGATCAGATTATCGATACCTAAAACCAGCTCCAGCACCACCAGGGTAGCCAGGCCGGCCCATATTGTCGGATCCGCGATCCATTCCATAGGCTGAGTTCACCTTTTTCTCTATCAGTTTGTATGCGCATAGCGTATCAGGCGTTGCGTTGCTCAACCATAACGCGACCGATTGCCATTGACGGATATCAAATTACAGCCTGCTGAGATTCCGTTTTTCTATGTGAGAGAGATCACAAGACTTTCAGCAAGATGGAATGTATTGCAGCGCGTATTGTGAAGCGGAAAAATACGGAGAGAGGTCAAAAAGTAACCAGTCTCATTAAGGCGGTGCATTATATGCCACATTAAGATTATGGCCGGAAAAAAGGGGCATTCGATGACTCTATTATGAGCGCATTGATGTGTTAACAGCATTATTATATGAAAATGAAATATTTATTAAGATGTCTCTGATATATTTAATTTGTTGTTTTTAAACAATAAAAATATCTTTGATCATAAGAGAAATTGCATGGAATGTTAGTATTTTTCCGAAAAAAAACATCAGGAAGATATTTGTCTTGTTATAAGCAAATATTTTTTACTACTCTCCGGTGTGGCGATATTGACACAACTTTAAAAATATTTAATTCGAAACTTTAGTGTCATTAATGTTTTTACGAGCCATTTTTACGAGTCAGTTAATGACGAGTCACAGCAATAGCTGGGCAAGTCTGAAACAACAACGGGACAGCGAGTTGGTAGCTACAAGCCAAGGGCGGTAGCGTACCTGAGGCGATATCCCCGACAGCGGCAAGCTGGTGTTTCAGTGCATGTCCGGCAGGACGTTGAAACCGTTCAGCAGCCAGATTACCGGTATTACTTGCCGGTCTGGCTATGCGAAACGCAACAACCGTCGATGGGTCCACCCTGAATTTATGGCGTGTGGGCTGCCTGTTACTCACTTGACTGAAAGGCGATGGCGTAAGGATGTTAACCCTGACACTGCGATTTGTACCGTCGGTTCAACCGGCGACATTCCCCCTGACCGGCGCATGGTATGCGCTCGCGTCGCCCTATTCCGCCCACAGCGATGTAACCACACAGCCTGACGACATAGGTCGCGCTCGACCGACCTGTGCCAACACTTTCCTTCCCTTTCCAAACGACACACAGCCTGACGACGCCGTGCTGCTATCCGACGCGATCCCCGTTTTGCGGGCCGGAAGCGTTGCTGCCGGCGGCGTACTTGCTCTGGTCCTGTTGTTATGCCGATGTTGTTATGCCGATTTTAGCGTTTAAAAAATAAAAACGGTGTTTTGGGTTATAAACCGACGGACGGGAGCGTGAAGAATATACATCTCATCAAATTATTACCGATCAATGCCTTAGAAAAAGGCGGCCCGATCGCCCGAGGCAGTATCGGCCAGACAATACTGCTCTGTTGTTTCTTACTTTACTCAAAGCGATGGCATAAAGGATGTTAAAACCAACACTGAAAGTTATACCGCTGATGTTGTCGGCGACATTCCTGGCGAGCTGTACGCTGGTGCCAGGCACGCACCTGTCTACCGGTGGAAAAGAGGTCGTAGAGCAACCGGATGATGATTTTAATATCAATAAATTGGTTAATATTTACCCGGTTACGCCGCTGCTGATAGACAAAATGCGCTTGCGACCGGCGATCGCCCAAAACAATCCGTCGCTGGAAGATGAACTGAAACGCTACGAATACCGCATCGGTATCGGCGATGTCTTGATGGTCACGGTGTGGGATCACCCGGAGTTGACCACCCCGGCGGGGACTTACCGCACCGCCGCCGACACCGGTAACTGGGTTCACTCCGACGGCACCATTTTTTATCCCTACATCGGCAAGATGCATGTTGTGGACAAAACCCTGACCGAGGTACGCGATGAAATTATGCGCCGTCTGGCGCAGTACATCGAGTCGCCGCAGGTGGAAGTGAGCGTGGCCGCTTTCCGTTCGCAGAAAGCCTATGTCACCGGGGAAGTGGTGCGCTCGGGCCAGCAGCCGATCACCAACGTACCCTTGACGATTCTGGATGCCATCAATAATGCCGGCGGGCTGAGCGAGTTTGCCGACTGGCGCAATCTGGTGCTGACGCATAACGGCAAAGATGAACGGATTTCTCTGCAGGCGCTGATGCAGAACGGCGATCTGTCGCAAAACCGCTTGTTATACCCCGGCGATATTCTGTTCGTACCGCGTAACGACGACCTGAAAGTGTTCGTCATGGGGGAAGTGAACAAACAATCCACACTCAAAATGGACCGCAGCGGCATGACCTTGACCGAAGCGCTGGGCAGCGCCGAAGGGATAAACCAGATGGTCGCCGATGCCACCGGGGTCTTCGTTATTCGTCCGCTACGCGGTACGCAAGGGCCGAAACTGGCCAACATTTATCAGCTCAACACCAAAGACGCCACCGCACTGGTGATGGGATCGGAATTCCCGTTGCAACCGTATGACGTGGTGTATGTCACTTCAGCGCCGATTGCACGCTGGAACCGCCTGATTTCGCAACTGGTGCCGACCATCAGTGGGTTTAATGACCTGAGCGAAGGCAGCCTGCGCGTTCGTACCTGGCCGTAATGGTAGAGGAGTGGTGTTGATGTTTAACCGTATTCTTGTCATCTGCGAGGGCAATATCTGCCGCTCTCCGACCGGTGAGCGTTTGCTGAAACAGGCACTGCCGGGGAAAAACGTGGCCTCTGCCGGTTGGCGGGCGATGGAAGGAAAACCCGCCGATGAAACCGCCAGCCTGGTAGCGGCTGATCACGGTGTGTCGTTGGACGGACACGTTGCCCGTCAGTTAACCGGTTCGCTGTGTCGGCATTACGATCTGATTCTGGTGATGGAAAAGGCGCACATTGATGCCGTGTGCCGTTTCGCACCGGAAGTCCGTGGGAAAACGTTGCTGTTCGGGCACTGGGTCAATCAGCAGGAAATTACCGACCCGTACCGCAAAAGCCGGGAAGCCTTTGAATGTGTTTATACCCAACTCGAACAATCTGCCCGCAAGTGGGCGCAGGCGCTGAGCCGTTAACCAGTCAGGGATTACGATGTCAGAGAGAATTGCCGTGAAAACACTTGAAGCGGACAAGGCGGATGAAATTGACCTGGGGCGTTTACTGGGGACTGTGCTGGATCACCGCTGGCTCATTATCAGCATCACCACCATTTTTACCATGCTGGGCATTCTGTATGCACTGCTGGCAACCCCGGTGTATCAGGCGGATGCGATGGTGCAGGTTGAACAGAACGTCAGCGATTCGCTGATGAGCGATATTTCCAAAGTCTTGCCGGATACCAAACCGCAGTCTGCGCCGGAAGTCGAGTTGCTCCGATCCCGGATGGTCGTCGGGAAGACGGTGCAGGATCTGGGGTTGGATACCGAGGTGGAGCAACGGTATTTCCCGCTGATAGGGAAAGGCCTCGCCCGTCTGAAGGATGAAGAACCCGCCCGTATCGTGGTGTCCCGGCTGTCGGTGCCGGACGGCTGGCTGGATGAAAAAATGACGGTGACGATTCAGGAAGACGGTATCTATCGTTTTACCGCCGGTAAGGATGCGGAGTTTATCGGTCGTATCGGGCAGATGGCGTCTCACGGTGGTTTCAGTCTGCTGGTGAGCGATACCAATGCGGCGCCGGGAACGGTGTTTTCAGTCAGAAAGAAAAACACGTTGACCGCCATCAACGACGTGCTGAGCGAACTGGCGGTGGCGGATAAAGGAAAAGATACCGGCGTATTGCAGCTCACGCTGGAAGGCAGCGACCCGGCGCTGGTGAAAAAGACGCTGACCAGCATCAGCGACAATTACCTGCAACAGAATGTGGATCGCAAGTCGGAAGAGGCGGCCAGGAGCCTGACCTTCCTGAAAGAGCAGTTGCCGTTGGTACGGGCATCGCTGGAAACGGCGGAGGACAAGCTGAACAAGTACCGTCAGCAGAAAGACTCGGTGGATTTATCGCTGGAGGCCAAGTCGGTGCTGGACACCATGGTCGATGTCGAGTCGCAGCTTAACCAACTGACGTTCCGCGAGGCGGAGATCTCTAAGCTGTATACCCGTGAGCATCCGGCTTATCGGGCATTGATGGAAAAGCGCGCCACGTTGGAAAAGGAGCGCGACAACCTGAACCGGCGCGTCAGCGGTATGCCGAAAACCCAGCAGGAAATCGTACGGCTGACGCGGGATGTGAGTGTTGGGCAGGAAGTGTACGTCCAGTTGATGAATAAGCAGCAGGAGCTGAGCATCAACAAAGCCAGTACCGTCGGCAATGTGCGCATTATCGACCCGGCGGTGGTTCAACTGAAGCCGGTGAAACCGAAGAAAACGCTGGTGATTGTGCTGGCGGCTATTCTGGGCGGGGTGGCGGCCATCGGGTTTGTGTTGCTGAAAACCCTGTTGCATCGCGGCATCGAAAGCCCAGAGCAACTGGAAGAGCTCGGCATCAATGTTTACGCCAGCGTGCCGTTGTCGGAATGGCAACAGAAGAAAGATCGGGAATTTGCCGGCAAAAACCGTAAACGCAATGCCCGTTCCGATTCGCTGCTGGCGGTTGGCAATCCGGCTGATCTGGCGATCGAGGCGATCCGCAGTCTGCGTACCAGCCTGCATTTCGCCATGATGGAAGCCAAAAACAATGTCCTGATGATCTCCGGCGCCAGCCCCGGGATCGGTAAATCTTTCATCAGCGCCAACCTGGGCGCGGTGATTGCGCAGGCCGGGCAGCGGGTGCTGATCGTCGATTGCGACATGCGCAAAGGGTATGCCCACCACCTGCTGGGGGCCGCGCCTGAAAAAGGATTGTCGGATGTCCTGTCCGGCCAGATCGAGGCACCGCAGGCGTTACGCACGACAGTCGTGGAAAACCTGTTTTTCATCCCGCGCGGCCAGATTCCGCCCAACCCGTCGGAACTGCTGATGCACAGTAACTTTACGGCCTTTGTCGATTGGGCCACGCAGCAATTCGATATCGTGCTGCTGGATACGCCGCCGATTCTGGCGGTCACCGATGCGGCGATCATTAGCCGTCAGGCCGGGACATCGCTACTGGTGGCGCGGTTCGAAACCAACACGCCGAAAGAAGTGGAAATCAGTATCCGACGTTTTGAGCAGAATGGTGCGCCGATCAAGGGCGTGATTTTGAATGCGGTGATCCGCCGGGCATTGAGCTATTACAGCTATGGTTATGATTCATATCAATATTCTTACGGTTCGGATAAAAAATAAGTGGTAGTGAATGGTCGGTATGACACACCGCTTTATGGCGTAACGGAAGTCTTCGAACGGCAGGGCAACGGTGCCGCTGCCATTCCCCCGACGCATCAGTCAGGGACAGGGGGAACAAGCAAAGCCAATGCTTCTGCATCGGTAGTATGGCGGGCATAAAAGAGTAAAAATAAGGACAGCCAGTATGAAGGTTATGATTATCAATACTTTATATCATCCATATAAAGTTGGAGGTGCTGAAGTTTCAGTCCAACTGTTGGCTGAAGCACTGGTACAGTGCGGGCATCAGGTGCGGGTGCTCTGCCTGACGCCGGATACACAGCGCAGCGAGCAGCTGATTGGTGGCGTCGGGGTGTGTTATCTGCCGTTGGCGAACCACTACTGGCCGTTTGACGGTAAAACGCGCTCCGCCGCTCAGAAAATGCGTTGGCACCTAAAGGATTACTACAATCGCGATATGCGTAAGGCGGTCATGCGTGAAGTTCAGGCGTTTTCACCCGATATCGTGCATACCAATAATCTTGCCGGTTTTTCGGTATCCGCCTGGTCGGCGGCAAAAGCGTGTGGGGTGAAAATTCTGCATACCAGCCGGGATTATTACCTGTTTCATCATAATGCAACCCTGTTCGCCCGCGGGCAGAACCAGGATCCCGATGCTGTCTGCATTCGTCTGATGTCGATGATGAAAAAACGCCTGAGCCGGCTGGTGGACGGTTATGTCGGTATCAGCCGATTTATCTGCGAGATGCATCGGGATGCCGGTTTCTTTCCCCGCGCTCATCATTCCTTCATCTATAACACGGTGCCGACCGTCGAGTGTGGTGGAGAAAACCCAGCGACCAACACGGGAGTCAGGCGCATTGGCTTTATTGGCAAACTTTCGTCAGAGAAAGGATTTGATGACTTTTGCGCACTGGCCCGGCATTACCAGCATCGGCCCGACTATGTTTTTTATGCCGCAGGCCGCATCACGCAGGATAACCCGTTGGTTGAGGAAGCTCGCCGGTGCGGCGTGACGCTGCTGGGGTTTGTCAGCCTGGAAGCGTTTATGCAGCAGGTCGATGTAGTGGTGCTGCCGGTGAAATGGCATGAACCATTTGGTCGGGTGGTGGTGGAAAGCATATTCCATGGAAAAGTGGTCTTAACCAACCGCATGGGCGGCATCGACGAGCTGGCCGCGATGTTGCCGAATATTTACTTTATGGAAGACATCTCGGTAGACAACGTGGATGCGTGTGCCGAGCCGCTTTGTCCCGATATGCTGGCGCATTTTACCCCCGGCCGGGTTGCTCAGGAGTACGAGCAGGCTTACCGCAACGTACTTGGCGCCTGATACGGACACGTTATTCAGGCCCGTTTCACTCAGGATGAGGTGGGCCGTGTTGAGTCGTTGATACCGATAATCGGCGATTTCGCTGGTTGAACGGTAGGAACTGAAAGAGGGAAACGCATAAGCCGCACTGGTAGTCATAGTGTCGTAATCAAGGATGTGGTCTGTAACGCATTGCTTTATATGCTCTGGGTTAGTATGGCTATCACTTTGATTATTATCACTATTAACTTAATGCGGAGAGGGCGGACGTCGCGCCTGGTGCCTGAACGAGGCACCCCGTAATTGCCAGGGACAACTCTCTATGCGAATTCTGATTATCAACACGCTGTATCACCCGTACAAGGTGGGGGGCGCCGAAGTGTCCGTGCAGTTAATGGCGGAAGCACTGGTACGGCGACACCATCAGGTACAGGTACTGTGCCTGACGCCGGAAAGGCAGCGCAGCGACGACGTCATCAATGGCGTTGCCGTGTGTTATGTGCCGCTGGCGAACGATTACTGGCCGTTTGATGGTGAAAAAAAGTCTTTTTACCAGAAGGCGCGGTGGCATCTGAAAGATTATTACAACGTCGAGATGCGCACCGTGGTGATGGAGGTTATCCGGGAGTTTGCACCTGACCTGGTGCATACCAACAATATCGCCGGGTTTTCCGTATCGGCCTGGTCGGCGGCGAAAGCCTGCGGCGTGAAGATTCTGCACACCAGCCGGGATTATTATCTGTTCCACCATAATGCGACGTTATTTAGCCGCGGCCGAAATCAGGAGCCGAACGCACTGAGTATTCGTCTGCTGTCTGCTCTGAAACGACGGTACAGCCGTCTGGTGGACGGTTATGTAGGGATTAGCCAGTTTATTTTAGAACGCCATCGTCAGGCTGGCTTTTTTCCCGGCGTACACCAGTCATTTATTTATGACATTGTGCTGCCTGCAGTGCAGGACGCCGAACCGGCAGCCGCGGCCACGAGCAACGGAAAACGCTGGCGTATCGGTTTTATCGGCAAGCTGGCGGAAGATAAGGGATTTGACGAATTTTGCCTGCTGGCGCGGCATTATCGCCATCATCCGGATTATGCCTTTTACGCGGCAGGGCGCATCACCCAGGGTAATCCGTTGGTGGAAGAGGCGACAAGCAGCGGCGTGACGCTGTTGGGTTTTGCCAGCCTGGAAGCGTTCATGGGGCAGGTGGATATTGTGGTATTGCCGGTGAAATGGCATGAACCGTTCGGCCGGGTGCTGGTGGAAAGTCTCTTTTATGGCAAACGTGTACTGACTAACCGGATGGGGGCGGTCAGTGAATTATCGACCTTATTGCCGAATATTTATTTCATGGAAACCTGTTCGCTGGAAGAGGTTATCAGAAAACCGTTACAACCACTCAGCCCGGAAATAGTGAATTCTTTTACGCCGGATATCATTGCCGGAGAATTTGAAAAGGTTTATGTGAAAATGCTGATGCCTGAATGCTATGGGCATAATTTATCGCCTGCAAAAGGGGAAAAATAAACTCGTAAAGTGTTGATTGGCAGGTTTTTGGAGAAGGAATCCCAAAAATAATCATTTTCTTTTATTTGAACGGTTACATCATCCGATGTAACCGGAAGGGGATGTCATTCATGTATGTGAATACACGTAATTTGCTGGGGCATACTACCGGTGTGCAACGTTATACCAGAAAGATTGTTGATTATATTTCCGCTGTGGGTGTCAGGGTGGAGCCAATACAACCTGAAAATAATATCTATGGGATGAAAGGACATTTATGGGAGCAGTTTTTATTACCGCGAAAAATGGCTTCAAGGGAGATATTGTGGTCGCCCTGTAATACCGGGCCGCTCCTGATTAAAAAACAGATTGTCACTATTCACGATACCGTGCCTTTTGATCATCCGGAATGGCTGAATAAAAAGTTCGTTGCCTGGTATCAATTTATGCAGCCGCGTCTGGCGAAAAAAGTGGATCACATCATTACCATTTCCGAGTTTTCCAAGGAACGCATCATGCACCATCTACGGGTGCCGGCAAGCAAAGTGTCGGTCATTTACAACGGGGTGGACGTGCAATCTGATTCCACGACGGGAACGGCGCAGAGCGGCAAGCCGATCATCGATGCAGAGTACTTACTGTCGGTGGGGTCACTGGAGCCGCGTAAGAATATTCCTCGACTTATTAACGCATTCTTACGATTCAGGCAGGAAAGTGGGAGCGACATTCGGCTGGTGATCGTGGGTAAGAAAGGGGTGATGCGGGTTTTTGGCGATGACGGGTCCGCGGCACTGGCCGACAACGATGCCGTGACGTTTACCGGTCATGTCAGCGATGACGAACTGGTGAGTTTGTACCGACATGCGCGCGGGTTTTGCTACCCCTCGATGTATGAAGGCTTTGGATTACCGCCGCTGGAGGCGATGAGCTACGGGCTGCCGGTATTGACCAGCGATTCCTCCTCGATGAAGGAACTGTGTGAACAGCGGGCGATTTTAGTTGATCCGCTGTCGGTGGAGTCTATCGCCGAAGGCATTCATCAACTGGTGAACGGTCAGGGGCCGGTTGGGATGCGGGAGAAGGGAGAGGCGTTCGCCCGATCGCTGACATGGAAGCGATGTGCATCTGAAACGTTACGTGTACTGGAGCGCTAAAGCCGCGTACGGCGTAACGAAATCGACAGTTTTTTCACTTTTCAGGTGTGCAAGAGAAACGATATGAACGTCAATTTTGTGGTTCCGGTTTATAACGGCGGCAAGATCTGGGAACAGTGTGCAGCCGCGCTGCATGACTGCCTGGTTGCGGAGCAACTGTCGCCACAGCAGGTGCTGGTGATTGATTCATCGTCGCGGGATAACTCGCGTGATGTGGCGGCGCGCTACGGTTTTCGTTGCCGCACGATTACATCGGCTGAATTCAACCACGGTGGTACGCGTAATCTCGGGGTGGAAATGAGCGACGGCGACGTCGTGGTATTTCTGACTCAGGACGCGATTCCCCAGGCCGATTTTATTCGCAAGATCGTGTCGGCGTTCGACGACGAACAGGTCGCGGTCGCCTATGGCCGCCAGTTACCCCATGACGATGCAAATCCGTTGGCGCGCCATGCTCGCGGCTTCAACTACAGTACCCGCAGCTATGTGATGGGGATCAGCGATAAGCCGCTCTACGGCATTAAAACGGTGTTTACCTCGAATTCGTTTGCGGCCTATCGGGCGAAGGTATTTCGCCGGTTGGGCGGGTTTCCGTCCGACACGATCCTTAGCGAGGATATGTATCTGGCGGCACTGGCGGTACTGGCGGGATATCGGGTGGCGTATGTGGCGGAGGCGGCGGTTAAGCATTCGCACAATTACACGCCGGTGGAAGAGTTCAAACGTTATTTTGATATCGGTGTATTTCATTGCGATGAAAAATGGATTAGGGAGGAATTTGGCGGTGCTGGCGGTGAAGGAACACGATTTATTTTCTCCGAGCTCCGTTATCTGATGAAAGAAAATCACTATCGGTGGATACCTCGTGCTTGTGTGCACAATGCCCTGAAAATTGCGGGATATAAATTAGGGCAGCATTATCAAAAAATACCTCAGGGCTTAATCAGGAAACTGAGTATGCATAAAAGATTCTGGCAATAATCTCTACGTGTATAGGTGAACGACTATGGTCAGGAAGAAAGAAAGTGTAGTTTATGCGATTCCCTCGCTGGTTTCAGTATTTCAGCGTTTTTCTGATATGACGGTAATCTTTATCAGCGTAATATTGGCATGTCTGGTAACAAAAAAAGAGATATCAACAGCGTCTTATTTAATCGCGTTGATTAGCTTTTCTGTTTTTCAATTGTTGGCGGGTTTCACTCATTTTTATCGTTCGTGGCGCGGAGTGGGGCTTTATACGGAAATTCGTACGTTGATTATTAATTGGGGGCTCAGCATTACGTTTGGCGCGGGTATTTTATCTTTAGTGCCGAATCAATATATTGGTTATCATTTTCATGCGGTTTGGTTTTTATTTACCATAGTGGGATTTGTGATATCACGCACCCTGATTCGGGTCGTGATACAATATTTGCGAAAATTGGGTTACAACAAAGTCAACGTGGCGTTTATTGGCGCGCAACCTGCCGGGCCTTATCTGGCGGAAAGCATTAAACAGGCACCCTGGCTGGGGCTGAGCATCATGGGTTATTTTTCTGAAAATAGCCAGTTTCAGTACAGCTATGAGCGCAATGGCGTGCGTTGTCTGGGTGATGTGGAGGAACTGGTACGACGGGCTCGTAAAGGGGATTTGGATAAGATTTATATTGCGTTCTCGTTGCAGGAAGCTGAGCTTATCCACCATCTGATGTCGGAACTGGCGGATACCACCTGCACCGTCATGCTGGTGCCGGATATCCTGACGTTCAATGTGCTGCAATCGCGCAGCGACATCATCAACGGCATTCCGGTGGTGTCGTTGTATGACTCGCCGATGAGCGGTGTGAACCGCTTGCTCAAACGGCTGGAAGATATCGTGGTCGCGTCGGTGATTACTGTGCTGATTTCCCCGCTGTTATTGGGTATTGCGTTGTTGGTCAAGCTGACCTCCAAAGGGCCGGTGATTTTCCGGCAGACGCGTTATGGCATGGACGGCAAAGCGATAGAAGTGTGGAAATTTCGCAGTATGACGGTGATGGAAAACGGCGACACCGTGATTCAGGCCAGTAAGGGCGATAAGCGTATCACGCCGGTAGGCGCGTTTTTACGCCGCACATCGCTGGATGAATTGCCGCAATTCATTAATGTGATCCGCGGCGAAATGTCGATAGTCGGGCCTCGTCCTCATGCCGTGGCCCATAACGAACAGTATCGCAAGCTGATCAAGGGTTATATGCTGCGGCACAAAATGAAGCCGGGTATCACCGGTTGGGCTCAGATTAACGGCTGGCGCGGTGAAACCGACACGCTGGAGAAGATGGAAAAGCGGGTGGAGTGCGATCTTTTCTATATCGAAAACTGGAGCGTCTGGCTGGATATCAAGATCATCTTTCTGACGATTTTCAAGGGATTTGTGGGAAAATCAGCGTATTAACTCATTTCTGAAAGGTCATTATTCATGAATATTCTGGTAACGGGTGGGGCTGGGTTTATTGGTTCAGCCGTGGTGCGTCATATCATTCAGCATACGCAGGACCGGGTCATGGTGGTGGATTGTCTGACCTATGCCGGCAATCTGGCGTCGTTGAAAGAGGTGGCGGCCGATCCCCGTTTTTTGTTTGAGAAAGTCAACATCTGCGACCGGGCTGGGCTGGATCGCGTGTTTACGACCTTTCAGCCGGATGTGGTGATGCATCTGGCGGCGGAAAGCCACGTTGATCGTTCTATTGACGGTCCATCCGCCTTTATTGAAACCAATATCACCGGGACTTACACCTTGCTGGAAGCCGCGCGACAGTACTGGTCGGCGTTGCCGCAAGCGCGTAAGACGGCATTTCGTTTCCACCATATTTCGACGGATGAGGTCTACGGTGATCTGCACGGCACCGACGATCTGTTTACCGAAACCACGCCCTATTCGCCGAGCAGCCCGTATTCCGCCTCCAAAGCCGCCAGCGATCATCTGGTGCGCGCCTGGCTTCGAACCTACGGTTTGCCGACGCTGGTGACCAACTGTTCCAATAATTACGGGCCGTATCATTTTCCGGAAAAGTTGATCCCATTGATGATCCTCAATGCGCTGGAAGGCAAACCGCTGCCGGTTTACGGCGAAGGCAACCAGATTCGGGATTGGTTGTACGTCGAGGATCACGCCCGGGCGCTTTACACCGTCGTGACCAGCGGCGAAGTTGGGGAAACGTACAACATCGGTGGGCATAACGAGCGGAAAAATATTGAAGTGGTACAAACCATCTGTGCGTTGCTGGATGAGCTGAGACCGGAGAAACCGGCCGGCATCCGCCATTACGCCGAGCTTATCACCCATGTAACCGACAGACCGGGGCACGATCTGCGTTATGCGATCGACGCGTCGAAAATCTACCGCGAACTGGGTTGGAAGCCGCTGGAAACCTTTGAGTCCGGCATTCGTAAGACAGTGGAATGGTATCTGGCGAACGAGATCTGGTGGCGTAGCGTTAAGGATGGCTCCTATACCGGTGAACGCTTAGGTTTACCCCTTTAATCGTATTCTAGTTAAGGAAAGTTCAATGAAAGGCATTGTACTGGCAGGCGGTTCCGGAACGCGACTGTATCCGATTACCCGCGGGGTATCGAAGCAACTGTTGCCCATTTACGACAAGCCGATGATTTACTATCCGATTTCGGTACTGATGCTGGCCGGTATCCGGGATATTTTGATCATTTCCACGCCGGACGACCTGCCCGCATATCGTCGGCTGCTGGGCAACGGCAGTCGGTTTGGAGTTAATCTCTGTTACGCCGAGCAGCCGTCGCCGGATGGTTTGGCGCAAGCGTTTCTGATTGGCGAAACCTTCATCAACGGCGATCAGTGTGCGCTGGTGCTGGGCGACAACATCTTTTTTGGTCAGAGTTTTGGTAAAAAATTGGAAAGCGTCGCCGCCCGCACCGAAGGCGCTACCGTTTTCGGTTATCAGGTGATGGACCCTGAGCGTTTCGGCGTAGTGGAGTTCGATAAAAACAATCAGGCTATCTCGCTGGAAGAAAAACCCAGCAATCCGAAGTCCAACTGGGCGGTAACCGGGCTCTATTTCTACGACCGACACGTGGTGGAAATGGCTAAGCAGGTGAAACCTTCCGCTCGCGGCGAGCTGGAAATCACCACGCTCAATGAAATGTACCTGCAACAGGGAAACCTGAATGTGGAAGTGCTGGGGCGTGGTTTTGCCTGGTTGGATACCGGCACCCACGACAGCCTGCTGGAGGCTTCCCAGTTCATCAGCACTATCGAGAAACGTCAGGGCTTCAAGGTCGCCTGTCTGGAGGAAATCGCGTTCCGCAAAGGCTGGCTGACGCGTGAACAGGTGGCGGATGAAGCCCGTTATCTGGCTAAAACCCATTATGGCCAGTATCTGGCCCAGTTATTAACGGGGATGTGATATGCAAGTTCGTGATACCGCCATTCAGGGCGTCAAAATCATCCAACCTAAGGTCTTTGGCGATGCACGGGGCTTTTTTCTGGAAACGTTTGAGAAAAAGCGCTACCAGGAGATGCTGGATATCGACCTGGATTTTGTGCAAGACAACCACTCCCGTTCGGCCAGAGGCGTGTTGCGCGGGCTGCATTTTCAGACCGTCAATCCGCAAGGGAAACTGGTGCGCGTGGTGCGTGGCGAAGTGTTTGACGTCGTGGTGGATATTCGGCCCGACTCGGCGACATACGGTCGCTGGGAAGGGGTTCTCCTGTCGGAGGAGAATAAGGCCCAGTTCTGGATCCCGCCCGGTCTGGCGCACGGTTTTGTGGTGCTCTCCGACCTGGCGGATTTCGAGTACAAGTGCACCGACTACTACAACCCGGCTCACGAAGGGTGCCTGTTATGGAATGATCCGGATATCGGCATCGATTGGCCGATCGCCTCGCCTTTGTTATCGGAAAAAGATAGCAAAGGTAAAACATTTAAGGAGCTATGGGCATGAAAGTGTTGTTAACCGGTGCTAACGGTCAGTTAGGTCGTTGCTTTCAGGATCGGTTGCCGCAAGGGTGGTCGGTACTGGCAACGGATACCGATTCGCTGGATATCACTGATGAAGCGCAAGTGCAGGCGACGGTGGCATCCTGGCAACCGGATGCGATTGTTAACGCCGCGGCCTATACCGCGGTGGACAAGGCGGAATCGGAACCCGAACTGGCGGCGCGCATCAATGTCGCCGGGCCGGAATATCTGGCTCGGGCTGCGCGTCAGCAAGGCGCGCGTTTTATCCACGTGTCCACTGATTATGTGTTTGATGGTACGGCGACCCGTCCCTACATCGAAACCGACGCTACCCACCCGCTGGGCGTGTACGGTCAGACCAAGCTGGATGGCGAACGGGCGGTATTAAAGGTGAACCCGGCCGCGCAGATTGTGCGTACGGCCTGGGTATTCAGCGAGTACGGCAACAACTTCGTCAAAACCATGCTGCGGCTGGGCCGCGAGCGGGATAGCCTTGGCGTGGTGGCCGATCAGCGTGGTTGTCCGACCTATGCCGGCGATATCGCCGACGCCATCATCGGCGTGTTGCAGCAGCAGGCGGAAGGGGGGTTGTATCACTTCTGCGGCGATGAAGAAGTGTCGTGGCACGCGTTTGCCGATGCGATCTTCGCCGTGGCCGATAAGCAACAGCTATTGAGCCACGTGCCGACGGTGAATGCGATCACCACCGAGCAATACCCGACGCCGGCAGCGCGGCCGGCGTATTCTACCTTGAATTGCACTAAAATCGCCCGTTTAGGCATATCGCCATCCGCCTGGCGGGCGGCATTGAGCGTGATCATTCCCAAATTGGTCTGATGATTATCAGGCGCGGTAAATCCTGTTGATGGATTTACCGCACATCATTCCCGTATTTCCTTATCTTCGGTTGGCAGAGATGACAGGTCACGATCGGATCAGTATCGCGTTGGCCACCTATAACGGTGGGCGCTATATCAGACAACAACTGGATTCCATCCAGCATCAGACGCATCAGGACGTTATCATTCATGTGTGTGACGACGGTTCCCGTGATAACACGCTGGAGGTGGTGCGGAGTCATGAGCTTTATCAGCAGGGTAAAATCCGTATTTATCCTGGCAACGGCGGTTTGGGGGCAATGAAAAATTTCCGTCGCGCGATTGCCTGCTGCGAAGATAACTATATTGCCCTGTGCGACCAGGATGATTATTGGGTGCCGGAGAAGCTGGAGCTGCTGCTGCATGAGGTCAAATCTCATGAACAGGGCCGGGAAACGCCGGTACTGGCATTTTCCGATCTGGAGATCGTGGATACGGTGTTGGGGCCGCTGTTTCCCTCCTTTTATCGCGCCTCCATTAAATCGTCGGCAGCTCGCCAGCCGGAGGATTTCGTCGTCAGCAATCATATCCCGGGTTGCGCCATGCTGTTCAATCGTGCCTTAAAACAACTGATAGAACCGATGCCGGACGATATTCGTATGCACGACTGGTGGATTGCGATAATCGCCGCTCATAGCGGGAAGATAGCCTATATCGATAAGCCGCTGATTAAGTACCGCCAGCATGGCAATAATACCGTCGGCGCGCCCGGTATTCTGCGAAAGCGCCTGTTGCCGGATAGCGTGCTGTGTCTGAGGAGTTATTCGGTGACCCGGCGGCACAGCCGCACCATGTTGAACGCCCTGACGCATTTTTGTCAGCAGCATCCGTCCGAACATACCGATTTTCTGCGCGTGATCCGCGGAGAAGCCGGCATGTTAAGCAAGCTGTCGCTGATGCGGCGAGCCCACAACGGCGAGCGAAAACTACTGAGTTGTGCGATCTGGTGGATGGTATGAGTGATAAAAAGGCAATAAAGCGCGAGGTTATCTATCTCTATATTATCCAGATTTCCAATATGCTGTTGCCGCTGGCGACCTTTCCCTATCTTGCCAGAGTGCTGGGCGCGGAGTTTTTCGGCAAACTCAGTTACGCGCAATCCATCAGCTTTATCGCGTTATTTATTGTCGATTTTGGTTTTAACTTTTCTGCGGCCAGAAAAGTCAGCGCCCAGGCCGGCGACATCGCCGCCATTAATGCCCTGTACTCGAATGTGCAATGCGCCAAAGCCATACTGTTGGTGTTGGTGATGGTGTTGGGAACCATTGTGGACCTGCTGACGGCGCAGTCGGAAACGGACGCCATCCTGTTCTTTATCGGCCTGGTGTCGTCGTTGAGTTCATTGCTGTCGGCTGCCTGGTTATTTCAGGGGATGGGGAAAAACTCCCATCTGGCTATTCTGAACCTGATTTTCCGCATACTGGCGCTGGGGTTGATTTTCCTGTTGGTCAGTTCACCGGCGGATATTTATCTGGCGGCGATTATCCAACTGTTCCCACCGGTGTTGGTCGGGCTGGTGATTCAATACCACTTGCAGCGCCGTGAATCGATACGCTGGCGGTTGGCGGGCATCAATCTGCACGGGGTGATGGCCGAAATCAGGGAAAGTTTTCACAATTTTTCCGCCTCATTGTTCACGTTGGGATTCACTTATCTGAATCCTGTGGTGATCAAATTTATGTTCGGCGACGCCGCGCTCGGTCATTATGCGGTGGCGGATAGGCTGGCATCGGTATTGCGCCAATTGTATAACCCGATAGTACAAGGCAATTTCAGTCATATTTGCAGTTTGTACAACCGGCTGGCGTACAGCGCTATTCGCGCGCAGCTGATGAAGGTACTCACGATGTTTTCATTGCTGACCGCCAGCGCGTTTTTGGGCAATCTGCTGATGGGGGCGCCGTTGATACACTGGGTGTTCGGCAAGGAGTACGATATTAGTCACCTGCTGACCATCATGATTGTCACGCAGTTTGTGATCTCGTTGTCGATTATTCTGGTTAACTTGATCATTATTCCCGCCGGATTGAGCGTGTATTTGAAGCGGGTCTATTTCATCGGCCTGCTGTGCCATTGCTCTTATCTGTTTTTCTTTACGCAATGGTGGGGCATGTATGGTGTGGCCGTTGCGGTCGGGGCGACGGAGTTCATCATTACGGTGATCTTCTTTTTTATGGTAATGAAAAAAAATATTTTGGGTACCCGAATGTCAGGGATGCCTGAATAATAGCAATACTGAACATAAAGCCGATACGGTGCCGGCATTCGAGGTCGCTGCTGAATAATTCAAGTCATGCAGCCAACACACCTGTAACCTGAAATATGAAAGGGATAATACAGCGATAATGCCGGGCATCAGAATGGAATCGTCACTGCAACCCTGTTTTCCCAGGAGAGAACGTCATGATTAAAAATGCAATTCTGGTGGTGTTGTATAATAAGGGACTGGAATCGTCCACAACCTTGCAGACGCTGATTCAACATCCGTTTAAACAGATTAAACTTACTATTCATAATAATGGTCCTTTTCGTATATCTGAAGAGGACAGCTTCTTTCTTCGTCTGAAAACCATTTATGAACAGGTTGAGTTGGTTAATTGTCTGGAAAACAAACCGTTGAGTCAGGTATATAATCAATTTGTCGCGAATAATTTACAGGTGGAACGGTGGGTTATTTTGGATGATGATACCACCATTAACGAATCATTCTGGTTTGCAGTAGAACATACGCAGGCGGATATCGAGTGCCCACGGATTATCTCCAGTATTAATTACAAAACCTATTATCCGGTATCAAAAGGGGAAATTGTGCTCAATTATCAGGACTTGGACCCGGCAACTGCGTTTTCTATCGGTTCCGGGTTGATCATCCACCGTCGACTCCGGGATGTTTTTGAGCGCCATAACCTGTCGCTGTTTGATGAAAACTATGCGTTATACGGGGTGGATGTCAGCGTGTTCCGCCGTATTCATCGCCTCAGCGCCGGCGGCGAAAAATTTGTATTGAAAAGCAGTTGCTATCTGGAGCATGGCCTTTCCCGATCTGAAAAAAAAGAAAGCGAGTTTCGCATCGCGGAAAATCTGATCGACCTGGCGATTTCCGCCCGCCGTTACCCTCAATTTCATTTGTATTACCATCTTGGCTGGCGGTTGTTAAAACAATTCATTCGCTTACGGTTTAAAACGGTTGTGGTTACCATGCAGGCATTTTTTCGTGGTAAGCATCCGCGCTGTAGTTAGTTTTTATCGATGTATACCCTTCATACTTCACGTTGCAGGTGCGTTGGCTGCCCTTACTCACCCCAGTCACTTACTTATGTAAGCTCCTGGGGATGAAATGAGAGACATCCTGTCTCTCACCAGAGGCCAGCCTTTGGCTGGTCAAATTCGTTCCCGACGAATTTGTCGCTCGATTGCCGCCTGCCTGCAACTCGAATTATTTTGGGTATAGTTTTTATCGATGTGGTTTTTATCGATGATCGTCATGCTGTCGATTTGCCAGATTTTTATTTTTGATAATTGTCGAATCATAAAACCGACTGACTTTATCTTATTTTTTTATTCCTAAATAAAATCCACTCACTCCAAATAATTCAGATGACAGGGGCAATACCCTGCGATTTGAAGTATGACGGGTATGCCACCCTATTCATCAAGGTGCGATTATGTCCAATATTATTCCTGTCATTATGGCCGGCGGCAGCGGCAGCCGGTTATGGCCGTTATCCCGGGAATTATTTCCCAAACAGTTTTTGCCATTGGGCGATGAGGGCCGTTACAGCCTGCTGCAAAATACGTTGGCGCGATTACAGGGGTTACCGTTTCTCACGACGCAGCGCCCGTTGGTCATCTGCAATGAGGATCACCGTTTTCTGGTCGCCGAGCAGTTGCGCGAACAACAGCAACTGGGGAGCAATATTATTCTGGAGCCGGTTGGGCGCAATACCGCGCCGGCTATTGCGCTGGCAGCCCATCTGAGCGTGAAAACCGACCCCGACAGCCTATTGCTGGTGTTGGCGGCCGACCATCTGATCAAGAAAACCGGGAACTTCCATCAGGCCATTCAGCAGGCGCTGCCGTATGCCTATGAAAACAAATTGGTGACTTTTGGCATCGTCCCGACCACGCCGGAGACCGGTTATGGCTATATCAAGACCGGTGCGTCGTTGTCCGACGGCGGATTTACGGTTGATGAATTCGTGGAAAAACCGGATCTGGCCACCGCCGAGCATTACCTCAAATCCGGTGATTATTGCTGGAACAGCGGCATGTTTCTGTTTCGTGCCGCCAAGTACCTCGATGAACTGCAAAAAAATCAGCCGGATATTTACGAACTGACCCGCGTAGCCATGGCGCGCAGCCAGCGTGATATGGATTTTATCCGCGTCGAGTCGCGTGCGTTTATGGATTGCCCGAGTGATTCCATCGATTACGCCGTAATGGAAAAAACCCGCGACGCGGTGGTGATCGCTTTCGATGCCGGCTGGAGCGATGTCGGGTCGTGGTCGTCGCTGTGGGAGGTATCGGAGAAAGATGCGCAGGGTAACGTGACGCTGGGGGATGTCATCGCGCTGGATAGTCATAACAACTATGTTTCCGCCTCCTCTTCATCATTGGTCGCCACCATCGGCATAGATGACGCCATTATCGTCAACACCGGGGATGCCTTGCTGGTCGCGGCCAAAGATCGGGCGCAGGACGTCAAAAAGATCGTGGAATGCCTGAAAGCACAGAACCGACACCAGTTTCGCGACCATACCGAGTCGTTCCGCCCCTGGGGTAAGAGCCGCAATATCGACGCCGGCGAGCACTATCAGGTGAAGAAACTCACCGTGCGCCCGGGGCAGGGATTATCGTTGCAGCAGCATTTTCACCGTGCGGAGCATTGGATCGTGCTGTCCGGCACCGCCAGGGTTCAGGTCGATGACAACACCTATTTTCTGTCGGAAAACCAATCCACGTTTATTCAGCCAGGCGCAGTACACACGCTGGAAAACCCCGGGTTGATTGACCTTGTGATGATTGAAGTACGTTCAGGACGCTATCTGGAAGAGGACGATATCGTCCGCTTGCATGACCGCTATGGTCGGGTATGAAGGGAGAAGGAGCGATGTCCGCATTAACCTGCTTTAAAGCCTATGATATTCGCGGCGAGCTGGGCGCCGAGCTCAATGAAGAGATTGCTTACCGCATCGGCCGGGCTTACGCCGAGGTGATTCAACCCCGGCGCGTCGTCGTGGGGGGCGATATCCGGCTCACCAGCGAATCGTTAAAACGCGCGCTGGCTGATGGCCTGCGCGATGCCGGGGTCGATGTCTACGACATCGGTTTGTCCGGCACGGAGGAGGTCTACTTCGCGACCTTCCACTTTGGCATGGACGGCGGCATCGAAGTCACCGCCAGCCACAACCCGATTAATTATAACGGTATGAAGCTGGTGCGCGCGGGGTCCCAACCCATCAGCGGCGACAGCGGTCTGAAAGATATCCAACGGCGGGCGGAGGAAAACCGCTTCGTACCGGCAGACCCGCATCACCGTGGGCGTTATGAAACGCTGGCGGTATTGCGGCCGTATGTCGAGCACCTGATGTCGTACATTAATCCGCGTAACCTGACGCCGATGAAAATTGTCATCAATAGCGGTAACGGCGCCGCCGGTCACGTGGTGGATGCGCTGGAAGAGGCGCTATGTCGCCACGGCGCGCCGCTGACCTTTATCAAGCTCCATCACCAACCGGATGGGACGTTTCCCAATGGCATTCCTAATCCGTTGCTGCATGAGTGTCGGGCGGATACCGCCCGCGCGGTACGGGAACATCAGGCGGATTTCGGGGTGGCGTTTGACGGCGATTTCGACCGTTGTTTCCTGTTCGACCATCAAGGGCGGTTCATCGAGGGGTACTACATTGTCGGGCTGCTGGCGGAGGCTTTCCTGAATAAAGCACCGGGCGCCACCATCATTCACGATCCGCGCCTGACCTGGAATACGGTAGATATCGTCACCCGCCAGGGCGGTAATCCGGTGATGTCGAAGACCGGACACGCCTTTATCAAAGAGCGGATGCGTAAGGAAGACGCCGTGTATGGCGGTGAAATGAGCGCACATCACTACTTCCGCTCGTTCGCCTACTGCGACTCCGGCATGATCCCGTGGTTGCTGGTGGCGGAATTGATTAGCGTACGTGGACAATCCCTGTCGCAACTGGTGAGCGAACGTATGCAGGCTTATCCGGCTTCCGGAGAGATCAATTCTCTGTTGACCGATCCGGTCGCGGCGATTGCGCGTGTGCGTGCCGCCTTAGAACCGCAGGCGCTGACGGTGGATGAAACCGATGGTATTAGCCTGACATTCGCCGACTGGCGTTTTAACTTGCGCAGTTCCAACACGGAACCGGTGGTGCGCCTTAACGTCGAATCACGGCAGAATGTCCGGTTAATGGAGGAGAAAACCCGAACGATTCTGGCGCTGTTGCGTCAATGTTGAGGTGATTTCTGGCACTCTCTCGCATGTTTTCCGTGGTTAGCGGGTGCTGAATTAAGGCGGTGAATGGTATTATCTCCGCCATTCAAGTCACATTAAGAGTTCCTGAATGAAATTTCTTGTTACCGGCGCGGCCGGCTTCATCGGCTTCTATGCCTGTCAGTCACTCTGCGCCGCCGGGCATACGGTGGTGGGGATCGATAACCTCAATAGTTACTACGAGGTATCGCTCAAGGAAGCGCGTCTGGCGAAACTGCGCGCGCTGTCCGGTTTCCATTTCGAGCGGATAGATATTGCGGATAGCCAGGCGATGGCGGCGTTGTTCGCGGCGGAAAAATTCGAGCGCGTTATCCACCTCGCCGCGCAGGCCGGGGTGCGTTATTCGTTGGAAAACCCGATGGTGTATGCACAAAGCAATCTGATCGGACATCTGAATGTGCTGGAAGGGTGCCGTCATAACGGCGTCGGTCACCTGATTTACGCCTCTTCCAGCTCGGTGTACGGGCTGAACGGCAAAACGCCGTTCGCCACCGCCGATTCGACCGATCATCCGATCTCGCTGTACGCCGCGACCAAGAAATCCAATGAACTGATGGCGCACTCCTATTCGCACCTGTACGACCTGCCGACCACCGGTTTGCGCTTTTTCACGGTATATGGGCCGTGGGGACGTCCGGATATGGCGCTGTTCAAGTTCACCCGCCGCATTCTGGCTGGTGAACCGATCGATATCTACAATCAGGGCGACATGTGGCGTGATTTCACCTATGTCACCGATATCGTGGAAGGGGTGCTGCGTGTGGTGGACCAAATCCCGACGCGTAACGCCGACTGGACGGTGGAAAGCGGCTCGCCGGCCACCAGTTCCGCGCCATACCGCCTTTACAATATCGGTAACGGTAGCCCGGTGCGGCTGATGGATTTTGTCACGGCGCTGGAGTCGGCGTTGGGGCGTGAGGCGGTGAAAAATTTCATGCCGATGCAGGCCGGCGACGTTTATCAGACTTATGCCGATACCAGCGACTTGTTTGCGGTGACAGGCTATCGGCCGCAGGTCGGTGTGAATGAAGGGGTGCGCGCTTTCGTAGACTGGTATCGGGATTTCTATCAGGCCTGAACGAAATAAATTAAAGAGAATCCCCCACGTGTTCGGGGTGCCGGGCTGCGTCGGCATGTTGAACCACGCATCTGCAACCTAAGTGCACAACCTAAGGTTGAGGGGGAAGACGGCATCAGGCGGCCGGCGTCTTCGCGGCTTTGCCGGTGTTCTGGAACGGGTACAGTGTGTTACCCGGTAGGATGATGGACAGATGATGAAAATTGCAATTGCGGGTACCGGTTATGTTGGCTTGTCCAACGCCATGCTGCTGGCGCAGCATAATGAAGTGGTCGCGGTGGATATCGTCGCCGAAAAAGTGGACATGCTGAACAAAGGCATCTCCCCGATTGTGGATAAGGAAATCGAAGCTTATCTGCGCAACCCGGCGCTGAATTTTCGCGCCACGCTGGATGCCGAGTCCGCCTATCAGGGCGCGGAGTTCGTTATTATCGCCACCCCGACGGATTACGATCCGAAAACCAATTACTTCAACACCCGCTCGGTGGAAGCGGTGATCGGTAAGGTGCTGGAGGTCAATCCCGACGCCGTGATGATCATCAAATCTACTATCCCGGTGGGGTATACCGCTCAGGTTCGCGAGCAGTTCGGCACCGAAAATATCATCTTCTCGCCGGAGTTCCTGCGTGAAGGCCGAGCGCTGTACGACAATCTGTATCCGTCCCGCATCGTGGTGGGCGAGCGTTCCGAACGTGCCGAGCGTTTTGCTCGCCTGTTGGTGGACGGCGCCATCAAAACCAATATTCCGGTGCTGTTTACCGGTTTGACCGAAGCCGAAGCGATCAAACTGTTCGCCAATACCTACCTGGCGATGCGTGTGGCCTACTTTAACGAACTGGATACCTATGCCCAGACCCTGGGGCTGGATAGCAAGCAGATCATCGAAGGCGTCGGGTTGGATCCGCGTATCGGTCAGCATTACAACAACCCGTCGTTCGGTTATGGCGGTTACTGCCTGCCGAAAGATACCAAGCAACTGCTGGCTAACTATGAATCGGTGCCGAACAACCTGATTCGGGCGATTGTCGACGCCAATACCACCCGCAAGGATTTCATCGCCGATTCGGTTATCAGGCGTAATCCGAAGGTGGTGGGGATTTACCGGCTGGTGATGAAAACCGGGTCTGACAATTTCCGCGCCTCCGCGATTCAGGGGGTGATGAAGCGCATCAAGGCCAAAGGTATCGATGTGGTGGTGTATGAGCCGGCGCTGAAAGAATCGGAATTCTTCCGCTCCCGCGTGATTCATAATCTGGATGAATTTAAACGGATGTCCGACGTGATTCTGTCGAACCGAATGGCGCCGGAATTGTCTGATGTAATGGAAAAAGTGTATACCCGCGATCTCTTCGGCGCCGATTAGGTGTATTCTGGCGCCAGAAAAATTAATGTGACGCGGTCTTTGTCGTCGCGCTAAACAGCAGCATGTTTTTGAGAGAACACGAAATGACAGCATTAAAAGCGATTATCCCCGTTGCCGGTTTAGGGATGAACTTGTTACCGGTTACCAAAGCGATTCCAAAAGAGATGCTCCCGTTGGTTGACCGGCCGGTCATCGAAAAGATTGTCAACGAATGCGTCAATGCGGGGATTAAAGAGATAGTGCTGGTGACGCACGCCTCTAAAAACGCCATTGAAAACCATTTTGATACCTCTTTTGAGCTGGAGTCGATGCTGGAAGAGCGCGCCAAACGTCAGTTACTGGCGGAAGTTAAGTCCATTTGCCCGCCGGGCGTGACCATCATGAACGTGCGTCAGGGGCAGACGCTGGGTCTGGGGCACGCGGTGTCCTGCGCTCACCCGATTGTCGGCAACGCGCCGTTTGTGGTGGTGCTGCCGGATGTGGTGATGGACGACGCTTCCGCCGATCAGTCGAAAGACAATCTGGCGCTGCTGATTTCCCGTTTTAAAGAAACCGGCCACAGCCAGGTGCTGGTAAAACACCGCCCTTACGAAGTCTTGCCGGAATACTCCATCGTGGAGTGCGAGAAGCCGCTGAATCAGGCGGGCGACGCGTCGGCGATCACCTCCATGATTGAGAAACCGGAACTGGCGCCGGTGGAAGGCTCCGATTTGTCGGCGGTTGGCCGTTATGTGCTGACTGCCGAAGCCTGGCCGATTTTGGAAAACATCGTGGCGGGCGCGTGGGGTCGTATCCAACTGACCGACGCTATCGCTGAGCTTATCAAAACCCAGCAGGTGGATGCGGTTCAGATGGCGGGACGCAGCTTCAACTGCGGCCGGAAGATGGGTTATGTGCAGGCGTTTGTCTCCTACGGCCTGCGTAATCCGGAACTGGGCGATGCCTTCAAAACCAAAATCAAGGCATTGCTGGAGAAATATTAATCCGTGCCTGATGCCCGATAACACGCTGGTGTTATCGGGTTTTTTCTGACTACCGCACATTGTTAGCATAATCATTAATAGTTAGATAATTTGTTGTATTGCTTTTGTTTTTTTTGATTCGCGCAAAATTATCCTCTGTGGTCGAACACCTACCAGATCCCTTGTCGCACCAATAACTACCCACTCAGCCGTTAGCTGGGTTACCATGTCGGCCTGCTTTTTGTTGCCTGGGGCGCAAGCAGCCGCAGGCAGGTTACCTTCAGACAGGAGTTGTTTTAATGTCCAAACAGCAAATTGGCGTTGTCGGTATGGCGGTCATGGGGCGCAATCTGGCGCTCAATATTGAAAGCCGCGGCTATACCGTTTCCATCTTTAACCGTTCCGCAGACAAAACGGATGAGGTGATTGCCGAGAACCCGGGGAAAAAACTGGTGCCGTGCTACACCGTTGAAGAGTTTGTTGAATCTCTGGAAAAACCGCGCCGTATCCTGTTGATGGTTAAAGCGGGTGAAGCGACGGATAAAACGATTGAGTCACTGAAACCGTATCTGGAAAAAGGCGACATCCTGATCGACGGCGGTAACACGTTCTATAAAGACACTATCCGTCGTAACCGTGAACTGTCTGCCGAAGGGTTTAACTTCATCGGCACCGGCGTGTCCGGCGGTGAGGAAGGCGCGCTGAAGGGCCCGTCTATTATGCCGGGCGGCCAGAAAGAAGCCTATGAGCTGGTGGCGCCTATCCTGCAGCAGATTGCTGCTCGCGCCGAAGGCGAACCTTGTGTGGCCTATATTGGCGCAGACGGTGCCGGCCACTACGTGAAAATGGTGCATAACGGCATCGAATACGGCGACATGCAGTTGATCGCTGAAGCCTACGCGTTGCTGAAGCAGGCGTTGGGGCTTTCCAACGAAGAACTGGCGAGCACCTTCTCCGAGTGGAACAAGGGCGAGCTGAGCAGCTACCTGATCGAAATCACCGCCGATATCTTCACCAAGAAAGACGAAGAAGGGAAATACCTGGTCGACGTGATTCTGGATGAAGCCGCCAACAAAGGCACCGGTAAATGGACCAGCCAGAGCTCGCTGGATCTGGGCGAACCGCTGTCCCTGATTACCGAGTCGGTATTTGCGCGTTACCTGTCCTCGCTGAAAAACCAGCGCGTTGCAGCGTCTAAAGTGCTGAGCGGCCCGGTCGCGCAGGCGTTCAACGGCGATAAAGCCGAGTTCGTCGAAAAAGTGCGCCGCGCGCTGTATCTGGGCAAAATCGTCTCCTACGCGCAGGGTTTCTCTCAGTTGAAAGCTGCGTCTGACGAAAACAGCTGGAATCTGAACTACGGCGAAATCGCCAGGATCTTCCGTGCCGGTTGTATTATTCGTGCGCAGTTCTTACAGACGATCACCGATGCTTACGCCGAAAATGCCGACATCGCCAATCTGCTGCTGGCGCCGTACTTCCGTCAGGTCGCCGACGAATACCAGCAAGCGTTGCGTGATGTGGTGTCCTATGCGGTACAACAGGGGATCCCGACGCCAACCTTCTCGGCGGCGATTGCTTATTATGATAGCTATCGTTCAGCGGTATTACCGGCTAATCTGATTCAGGCTCAGCGCGATTATTTCGGCGCGCATACCTATAAACGTATTGATAAAGAAGGCGTATTCCATACCGAATGGATGGAATAATATTCTGAAATATTTTCCTTATCTCAAAACCGGATGGAAATATCCGGTTTTTCTTTCTCAATATCTCACCGTAAATAACTAAGACTTTTCCGAGAATATTTTATCTCATTATAACTAATGAGGAAAATATAACGCTCTTGCGACTTGTCTTATTTCCTTACTCGCACAATCTTGCTTTTCTTATTCTTTATCCGAATCTTGGTTCGGAGCCTTCCTGTTCGCTGGCGATTATTTCATAAAGGATAAATTGAAATAATTACTTCACAAGCGATGAGGAAGATCCAACCTGGCTGATTAATTCAGCCAGTCGTGGGCAGGAGCTTATTCTCAGCGGCTCCTTGCCCGATGTCCTTAACGGGAAATAAAGGAAATGGTAATGATGAAGAAAACGTTAGCAACCCTGGTGCTGGCTGTTGTCGTGCTACCTGTGGCTGCGCTTGCCGCTGATCCGCCTGCCAAAACTGCGGGTGTTGAGGCGTTCAACGCGGCTCGCGGGTCGGTAAGCCACAATGGGTACACGTCTGGTCGTGCAATCGTGTCAGGCCTTGTTTCTGCTGTGACCAGCACTGCCACTAGCACCACTGGAACCGGCACCTCAACCGTGACGTCAACGCGCGGTTAATGATGGGCTAATAACCAAGGCCACTCCGGTGGCCTTTTTTCTGCTTCAGGATGTTCAGGCGAGAACCCGAACAATGAAAAAAATCCTTGAGTTAACTTTGTTTCGGATGTTGGTGGTCGTTTTCTGTATGCCAGGGCTCACAGGGTGTTCTCAGCAACTCAGTCAACTGGGCCGGGACTTTCGGTTGGCGTTGTGGGGAAGGCAAGACGTCAGCATGACGCCGCAACAGGTCGCGCAGCTTCCCTATGCTTCAGCGTATCTAAAAGTGGGTAAGGCGCCGCGCGTGTTTGTGGTGCTGGCGTTTGCCGACAATCAGCAATTGCAGTGGGTGACGGCGGATAAAAGTAGCGTGACCACCCATTTTGGCCGGCTGGTGAAAACGCAAGGGTTGGGTGAAGACATTCAGCAGGTCACCCAACTGGACACCGACCCGCTCAGCCTCGGTTTGCTGAAACCCGCTACCCCGAAGCAATGGCGCACCGTCGTCAGTTGGTCGCAAGTACTGCGCGGCGGCTATGACCTGCAATCGGTATTCGAGAATAAGGGCACAGAGACCCTAACGATACTGAACACGCCGAGACAAGCCGTACGTTTCGACGAGCAGGTAACCGTGCCGGCACTGGGCAAACGCTATACCAATCAATACTGGCTGGACCCGACTTCCGGTCAGGTCATCCAAAGCTATCAGTATATGGGGCCAAACATGGCTCTGGTGCAGCTCACTGTTCTTAAGCCATACAGTCAATAAGGTCATTTTATGTTGTCATTCAATCGATTGGCCGCCTTGTTATTGCTGGTGGCCGGAACATCAGGGGCGGCGCAGTTAACGATAAAGTATGCAGGCGAAACCTTGCCTGCCGTGGTGCTGAAGGACGGCACCCGTCTGGATCAGTTCTACGGTCAGATGGCTTTTCCGGATAAGGTTAACTGGCAAACTGCGTTACTCACCAACGAACGTGTGACGGAAAAAGTCAGAGAAAAGGGCGAAAAATTGCAGGCCCGGCTCTATCAGTTGCAACTGGTCTGGCAGGTCGAGGGCGATGGCGACTGGGCGATCGCGGCCTGGTATATGGCGCAGGCACTGAAACAGGTGAACACCGTCGGCCGGATCCGCGCCAGTATCGACCCGGAGATCGTGCGCCTTTCTCAGCGGGATAATCGCCCATTGGTGGGGAATTATACCCTCTACCTGTCCCCTTACCGTCAGCAGTTTTTTCTGTTTGGGTTAATCAGTACAGGTATCGATATCGGCACGCCGCATGTGTTCAAGGATATTGATCTGCAACCCGGCTGGTCAGTCGAACAGTACATCGGCAGACGGCGTTTTTTGCCAGGCGGCGATAGCCGCGACGGTTACCTCATCTCGGGTGAGGGTCACTGGCGCAAAGTCCCGCTGGCTGTCTGGAACAGCCGGCACCATGAACCGGCGGCGGGAGAAACTCTGTTTATCGGTTTTGACCCTTCCATTCTGCCTGAGGGTTTCACCTCTCTGAATGAGCAGATCGCCGACTATCTTGCCAACCGGATTCCACACTAATGGCTAACAACAGAACGTTTAAACTGAGCTGTCTGTCGCTGGCGATTGGCGGCACATTAGGGGCGTCGCCGATATGGGCGGCTGAAGCGGATAACCAGGATGCGGCGAATCGCAGCGGTTATTATCAGCCCGCCGGCGTATCGCAGATGGATTTTGGCGGCGTCGGGTTGTGGCAGATGCCGACGGCGCGTATGGCGGATAACGGCGAATTTAGCGCCAGCTATCGTGATAATCAGGAGTATCGCCGTTATGCCATTTCGTTGCAGCCGCTCGACTGGCTGGAGGCGACGCTGCGTTATACCGATATCCGTACCCGGCCTTACAGCAACTCGCCCGGTTTCAGCGGCAACCAGACCTACAAAGATAAGAGCTTTGACGTCAAAGCGCGTCTGTGGCAGGAAAGCCGCTGGCTACCGCAGGTGTCGCTTGGTTTGCGCGATATCGCCGGTACCGGCTTGTTCGACAGCGAATATCTGGTAGCCAGCAAGCGCTGGGGGCCGTTTGATTTCACGCTGGGTATGGGGTGGGGCAACATGGCGCAGAGCGGCAATATCACCAACCCGGCCTGTCGGCTGGCGTCGGGATTCTGTACCCGCACGGCCTCGACCACCACCGGACAGTTCGCGGTGAAGAACTTTTTCCACGGGCCGGCGGCGCTGTTTGCCGGGCTGGAATACCAAACGCCGTGGGATCCGTTACGCGTCAAGCTGGAGTATGACGGCAATGATTATAGTCAGGAGGCGGCGGATCTGACGCGACCGGTATCGCAGCGTATCAAGCAGGATTCGCCGATTAACGTCGGGCTGGTGTACCGCGCTACCGATTGGCTGGATACCTCGCTGTCGTGGGAACGCGGCAATACGCTGATGTGGGGATTTACACTGCGTACCAACTTCAATCATATCCGGCCACAGCACCCGGATGATGAGCCGCCGGTGTACTTGCCGGCGAACAATAGCCAGAGCGGTACAGACTGGCAGCGCATTTCCCGCGAACTGGATGACAAAGCCGGTTTTGCACAGCCGGATATTTATGCGGACGATAATCAAGTCACGGTGGTGGCCGATCAGTACAAATACCCCGATGACGCCGACGCCAGCCGCCGGGCGGCGACGGTGCTGGCGAATAATCTGCCGGACAACGTCACCGACTACCATATCGTGACGCGTAGCGGCCCGCTGACGACCGCCAGCACCCATGTCGATGCGGCAGGGTTCCGCCAGTTGGAATCCGGCGGCACGCCGTTGGGGCTGGATGAGCCGAATCCGTATCGTACGGAGCCATTGTCGGCACCACACGGTCGTCAGGTGCTGCATACCGAACCGCCGCGCCTCTCCTACGGCATCGATCCTGCGTTGCAGCAGTCGTTCGGCGGCCCGGAATCGTTCTATATGTACCAGTTGTCGGCCAACGCCAGTGCGGATTACCGCATTACGGATAATTGGCGATTGGGCGGCACGGTGAACGTCAACCTGCTCAACAACTATGATCGGTTCAACTTCACATCGCCGCCGCAGGATGGCGCGGCGCTGCCGAGGGTTCGTACCCATATTCGCGAGTATGTTACGGCATCGGATGTCTTGCTGACCAATCTGCAATTGTCTCGTTACGATCACCCCGCGCGCGACTGGTATACCCAGGTCTATGGCGGGTATCTGGAAATGATGTACGCCGGGGTCGGTGGCGAAGTGTTGTATCGGCCGTTCGGCAGCAATTGGGCGGTGGGGATGGATGTTAACTACGTCAAGCAGCGAGACTGGGACTCCCCGCAGAGCCTGAGGGATTACAGCGTCACCACCGGCCACCTCACGACTTACTGGTCGCTGCCGTTTATCAAAGGCGGGCTGGCGAAAATCAGCGTCGGGCGCTATCTGGCGGGCGATAAAGGCGTTACGTTGGATCTGTCGCGCCGCTTCGACAGTGGGATTGTCGCCGGCGCTTTCGCCACCGTCACCAATGTCAGCGCCAGCGAGTACGGTGAAGGCAGCTTCACCAAAGGGATCTACTTTACCATTCCGTTTGATGTGCTGTTCAGTTCGCCGACGACTCGCCGCGGTTCCATCGGCTGGGTGCCGCTGACCCGCGATGGCGGCCAGATGCTGGATCGGCGCGATGTGCTGTACAACATGGTTGAACGAGAATAATGGGTTGAACGGGAATAATGGCGGACCACGCCAGCATCAGCGCTGTAATAAACGTCACCCGTTAACACGCCGCGCCGCCGATTTTGCCGGCGGCGCGGCTCAGTCAGGGCTGATGCGGGAGTGGAGATGACGCCGGCGGGAGCGCTACACGGCTTTGCCGACGATACAAGGTACTGCTGACCATCATCATGGTGACGAACAGGAATAAACCGGGCGAGAAGTACCCGTAACCACGCAGGAAGAATTCGACGGCGTAGGCGATCACCACCGCCATGGCGATCTTCAGCAGCGTCGATTCAGTATCGGTGTTATCACGGATGCGGTTGATGGTACTGACGGCCTTTTTCAGTATCAACAGATAGCCGGTGCTCAGCAGCAAGCCTATGGCGCCGAATTCGCTGACGATTTTCGATGCTAAAAAGCCGCCGTCGTTACGGTTGAAATCACTGCCGGCAAGCGACTGGATAACATAACCGTATTTGCCGACGCTGTTGGTTCCGGCCATTTGCAGCCCCAGCCCGATCCCCTGGCTCTCCAGCAAGGCGTTTTTCGCATCGTCCAACCCCTGCAGGAAGACCAGTGTCGTGAGGTTGTCGGTATCGTCGCTGATAGCCAGCCGCGACCCAAAATAGGCGATGGCCGGCAGGTCGGAAAAATAGGTCAGCATCACGTAGACCGCCGCGATTAATATCACGATGATGGTCAGCATCAGCGTGATGCGGCGCGCCATCCAGAAGACGAAAATCGCCATCATGCAGAACACCAGTAATGTCAGGCTGGGGAAGATCAGCGCCTGCAGCAGCATGTTGCCCAGCAACACCACGCGCTCCCGGTTTTTCATCAGAATGCCGCTGGCACAGACGAAGATCCCCACGGTCAACGCGTAATGGCTCTCTTCGGAGAAAGGGAATACCGCTTTGGGTCTGGCTGCATAGCTGCCGATATCAATGCGGTGGATCACCGAAATCCAGCCGAGTAGCAGCAAGGTATAAGTCACGGCGCGAAAAGCCGAAGCCAGCCTGGCGGGAGGAACGGTCAACAGGCGATTAGATAACAGTATGGCGCCCAGGAAAATAATAGTGAGCGCCGGTAACGTAAATAGTGGTTTGTAATTGTCATACATCGCAGCGATATAACCGGATTGTGCCAGTAATATAAATATCGCCATCGAAAAAAGTAAGATTTTTCCACTGGAAAATGCCAACTTTTTCATATGACGAAGGCCGTAAATATAAATGGGGACGATTGCTACCATCATACCCGGCGCCAGTGAAGATTGTTGCAAAAATACAAACACAAACTGTGGCATCAGGAAAATGCAAAGCATTGTCCAGTAAAGAGGTTCATGCTTTATGGCGGCTTTCAATTTTCAACTCTCCCTATCTCAGTTGATGTTTATTGTGAGCGATGATAAAGCAGGTTGAATTGAATTTTTAATTATTTTTTCAGAAAGTTTATGACATTTATTGATGAGGTTGTTTATCCTGCTTGTTATCAAGCATCGACCGTCCATTATGCCGATTTTATTCTTAATGTAATGAATTTATACCCAAAATAATTCGAGTTGCAGGAAGACGGCGACGCAGCGAATCCCCGGGAGCTTACTCAAGTAAGTGACTGGGGTGAGCGACAAATCTGCCGGGAGCAGATTTGAACGCAGCTTGCTGCGGCCCGTAGGGCGAGGCCCAGGGAGGGGCCGAGTAATAAAGCCAACGCACCTGCAACTTGAAGTATGACGGGTATATTGATATCGGAGAGATTGCTATGAACAGAAGAGATTTCCTGGCCGGCAGCCTGGCATCATTGGCAGTGAACTCTACGGCTGCGCCGCAGGATAATAACGCCCAGAATAATAATACTATTTCGTTTACCAATGATCTTACGCGTTACAATATCGATTTTTCCGGAAAGACGGATTCTACCGAATCTTTTCAGACACTTCTTAATGATATGCTGGGGCAATCTAAATCCTTATCAAATGCTCAGCAAAAAGTCAGGTTAATGTTGCAGGGTGTGGTGTTGGTCTCTTCTACGATAAAAATAGATGCGTCAAAAGTGTCTATTCATGGTCCGCTGACAATTATTTTTACTAAAAAAGGTAATTTTGATAACTATGCGATTGTCGTGACCGGGGATCCGGATGTGGATGCGGCGTACAGTAATATCGTAGACAGTTTTTTTTCCGGTGTGCATTTTATTTCTGAAAAGAGAACCTTAGACCTGTTTTTCGCCTACAACCCGGAAAATAATTCCAACCGTAACGCGTCCTGTTTGTTAAGTATTTATTCCTGCCGTTTTACCGGGTTCAGAAAGGTATTTTCCAATGGTGCCGGCGGCTGGGGCTGGAACTGGTTCTCCTGTGGATTTAATAACTGTGATCGCTTGCTGTACCTGACGCGTCAGCCGGATTCCTACGAGCGTTTTACGTTTATCGGCTGTATCTGGCAAAACGGCGGCTACGCTTTTGAGATCGATAACCCGGACGGCGTGGTGTATTGGCAGGCGGGGAGTTTTGATTATTGCGAAGGGATCGCCTTGATTAACGAAGGACATGTCGAAATCAACGGCCATTTCGAATACGTCAGGCGTAAGCAGCCTGCGGTGGTGCTCAGGAAAAAAAACGCCAGCTTTGTATTCAACGGCGGGGCGATTTTTGTACGCCAGAATCCGGAACAACCCTACCTTATTTTTGATCAAGCGTTCGATTATCAAACCACGCTGGCCAACATTCGCTTTGCCACCGACGGTATCAATGTCACCTCCTGTGTGATCTCCAATCGCCCTTGCTGGAAAAATAATCTCATCTTTACCAATCAGATGGCAGAGCTGATAGCGCTAAACGACAGCGGGAGTACGCTGGTTTACCCTGGGGCTGCGGGTTGCGCCTGTCGTTACGATCCGGCGCACATTAAAGAAGATAACGGCCGATTTGTGAAAATCGCCGCCGGCGATAACGTGCAGGTGCAGTTCCTGATACCGGTGAACGGGCATGACCAAATCGGGGTTGTCTGGCAGGCGCAAACCTCCGTCGTCGGCAAGGTGGCGATTACCAAAACACTCCATGCTTACGGCGAAAACGGTCCGGGGCCGGTCATGATGGACCTGACTCGTGACGGCAAAGATTACATTCAAAGCAGTGACCGATTGCAAAAGGGCAGCTCGGGCACTATCTGGAAAATTCCGCGCAGTGCCTGGCTGTTTGCGTTGTCATTCAATCTTTCTACGGCCAATGTCGGCGATTATCTGGATATGCGTGAGTTGAAACTGGTCAGTTGCTGAACGTCAGGAGTCAGACATGGGTAGCCTAAAGCGGCGTAAACAGCGTAGGGTTGACTGCCTGACGCCGCGCTTGTTCCAGATGCGTGCGCATAAAGTCGGCGGCGCTTAACCGATCGCCTTGCTCCAGATAGTGAATAATTTGCAGATGCTCCTCCGCCTGATGTTTGCGCTGAGGGCGAAATCTCTCTTTACGGTACTCCACCAGCCGCCGTAATCGCGCCAGATGGCGGATGGTTTGCAGCAAGAAACGGTTGCCTGAGCAGACGGCCAGCGTGTCGTGGAATTCGGAACTGACATCAAACATCTCCATTGCCGTCATCGTCAGGTAGCCGTCTTCGGCCAGATATTCCTGCTGTTTGCGACAACGTGCCAGCATCTGCGGCGTAATATGAAACGTTGTCGATAACAAGCCCGCCGGTTCGATGATAGCGCGCAGCGCGTAGCTTTCTTCGTACGCTTCTACGGAATCGATCAACGGCAGTGTGCGCCACCCCTGACCCGCCATATGCTCCAGCCAACCTTCCTGCTGGCAGCGCAGCAGCACTTTGCGCAACACCGGGCGGGTAACGCCGAATTCGAGCATCAGTTCCATTTCTGAAAATTGTTCCGGCAGTTGGCGGGTGATGCGGCGCTCCGCCAACTGGCGATAGAGCGGGTCTTCCGCCTGCTCCAGGACTTCTGCAACCAGTTCACCCAACTGAGAGGCATGTTGCGCCAGAAAAAAACCGCGATTGCGGTCATAAGTCACCATGCCTTTATCCATCAGATAGTGCATCGCTTGTTTCACCGGTGTGCGCGATGTGCTAAGCGCCTGCGCCAGCGCCGACTCGACCAGATGATGCCCCACCGCGAGTTGTTCGCGTCTGACATAGCTGATGACATCGCGCACGATACGCGCCTGCAAGGGGGTGAGGGTCGTCATGGTTCCTTACCTGCCTGAATAATCAGTCGGTGATTATACCTGTTACCCGTCGGGCTGGCAGTGTTGTACGCAAAAATTGTCTTTTATCAACGTAAAAAGCGACTATGGCATTCATAAACGATCGTTTTTAACTTTATACCCGTCATACTTCAAGCTGCAGGTGCGTTGGCTGCGTTACTCGGCCCACTTCATGGGCCTCGCCCTTCGGGCCGCTGCAAGCAGCGTTCAAATCGGCTTTGCCAATTTGTCGTTCACCCGAATCACTTACCTGAGTAAGCTCATCGGGATGAAATGAGAGACATCCTGTCTCTCACCGGAGGCCAGCCGTTGGCTGGTCAAATTCGTTCCCGACGAATTTGTCTCTCTCTTGCCGCGTGACAAGGCTCTAACGAGCCTTGCCCTGACGGGCCAACGCGTTGCGTTGTTCAACACGCAATGCGTGTTGTCCTGCAACTCGAATTATTTTGGGTATATAACGTGAAGTAATGCGATTTCATTAATTGTATTTTTTGACAATAAAATGCAATATGGCGGCATAGTGAACATCCAGTTGAAATATGAAGAGACGGTCAGTGACGCCATCCGCACACCCTTTACTGATTACCGGTCATCCTTTTGAATGGTTGGCTATTCCCGGCCTGGGGCGGGTCGCCTGTACTTTTCTGCGCCACCAGCCGCCGCTCATGTTGGTATCCGCTGATGCGCTGTCGTACCTGGGGGTGCCGGCTGACGAGGCACCACCGGGGACATGGGAAACGGTTCGCATTTTTGGCGCGGCAGCGCTATCGCGCTATATCGGAGAAAGCGCGCAGCACAGCCAACTGGTGGTGATCGACAGCCAACCGGACGGCTCAGGCTGTACGCTGCGGTTTGCGGTACTCGGTCGACATGGATGGCGGCGCGGCGTCGCCGCCTCGGTTGAACGAGCGATAAGCCAGGCGGCATTACAGCCTGATACGATTGCCTGCGATTATCTTCCTGTGCAATTGCCGGCGACATTTGCCGTGGCTCACCGCTATCCGCTGCATGGTTAAGCGGCTATAGCTATAGTGCCCGTGTCGGCATTACTGTTGGTAAAAATGGAATAATCATATCCATTTATCCATCTTTATCCCTCATCTGCATCCGGATAGGATCTTCCGCAACAGGCAAGGCCGCAGCAAACCCGCCCGTTTTCATTCCGATACAACAGGAGAAGCGTATGCAGCAACACACCAAACAAGAGCGCGATCAGGATGCTCATGTGGCGATAGTCACCGGCGCGTCGCGGGGCATCGGCAGAGCGATTGCCCTCAAGCTGGCGCAACAAGGATGGCGGGTGGTGGTGAACTTCGCCCGGCAACGTCAGCAGGCGGACGAGGTGGTAAGTCGCATTCACGAGCTGGGAGGATGTGCGCTGGCGATTCAGGCGCAGGTAGAGGAGCCCGAGCAGGTGGCGGCGCTGTTTTTGCAGACGAAAGCGCAATTCGGGCGTATCGACGCGGTGATCAACAGCGCCGGGGTGATGGCGAACACACCGATTGCCGATGGCGATCTGGCGCAGTTTGACAGGCTGATCGCGACCAATCTGCGTGGTGCGTTCATTGTGCTGGGGGAAGCGGCCCGGCAGGTGGAAACGGGTGGGCGAATTATTGCGTTGTCTACCAGCGTAATCGCCCGTTCGCTGCCCAGTTATGGCCCTTATATCGCGTCGAAGGCCGGGGTGGAAGGGCTGGTGCGGGTACTGGCGAATGAGCTGAGTGGCCGCGAGATTACGGTAAATGCCGTCGCGCCGGGACCCGTGGCAACCGAACTGTTTTTTAACGGTAAGACGGATGCGCAGGTGGCGGCCATTACTGCTATGACGCCGCTGGAAAGGCTGGGGGAACCAGAGGATATCGCCAATGTCGTGGCTTTTCTGGTCGGGCCGGAAGGGGGCTGGATCAATGGTCAGGTGGTTCGCAGCAATGGCGGGTTTGCGTAATGGCAACGGCGCAGCGGGGAACGCGGCTTTCCCCGTATTAACCGGCGATACGTTGCAGCGTGTCGGATGAAGCGTTGTGCCCGAGATTGTGTCGAATCTGCGCGTTGATGTCGTCAAGTAGCTGGTAACGGCGCTGGTACTGAGCGCGTTTTCGACTCGGCAATTCATCCAGCGTTTTACGGGTAATCGTCCGTGGGAGTTGGTACACCCCCTCCGCGTTTTTGTCTGCGTTGATTGACTGCCAAAACTCGCTGTAACTGGAAAAACGCACCTTATTTTTACGGTAGCAGTAGCGCAGGCACTGATAAACATGGTTGTCATCGCCAACCGCCAAAATACGGTTGATTCCGGTGAGAGCCGCGAGGGTGAGCAGGCATTCCAACAACAGGCGTTTGGGAAACAGCCCAAAGCAGGCTTTCGACGCGTCTTTGGTCAGCTCACGCGTCTGGTCACGGCCTTTTCCCTGCAAGCCGCCAATCATGATGGCGAGTTGGTGCTGGTGGCGTATCACCGAAAACGTCAGCGATGCCAGCACCACATCGTTGAAGCGAATACGTAACGTCGCTTCGCCCTCTTTGTCATAACGCGAGGTGCTGCAAGTCAGTGAAAAGCTTTCGCCATTCTTGCCGGAAAAACGTGCCAGGCAATAGTCGTCCAGGCTGAGAAACGCCTGCTTAAGAAACGGGTTGGCCAGTTGCTCCACGAAAGTGTAATGGGTACGGATGGCGTCGGCGCGTTCAGCCGCGCGCAGTGTGGCGGACAGATAAGGGCGGTGAATTTTGGTCGGTAGCATCGGGCAAACTCTCACCGCCTTCTGCATAGCGGGAATATCAATAATACTCTTCAGATAACCTAAGGTAATTGATGGCATTAACAGTGAGCGCAATAAAAACTTGGTTTTTATATTGTGCTGGCACCAAATTTTTTCAGAGAAAAAATCGTCTCTTAGCAGGTGGTAAAAAAGCGATAATGCAGATGTTTTTTCCATTTTAATTCCCCGTTGTATAGTGATGAAAAATAACCGCAGGGGAGCGGTTTTCGATAGTAATGTATTGCCGAAAAGCTCGGATTAGAAAATTCTCGTCACGCTAACAGATGAAAGGTGTTATTTCCTGTCTCGTGATGTACCTGGTTGCGGATTATAATGGTGGTAAGGAAAATAAAAATAACAACCCCTGTGTTGTTGAGCATTGATTGAGTAAAAATAATAAACCCCGATATATCTCGGCTTTGTTTTGGATTGATTTAGAATTCATCCCTGGGAGGGGGGTATAATAAGGGATCGCACAAAAATGGTACATTTGAGCCTGATGAAGCGGATGCCTTGCAGGATGATGGTGGACGTTCGAAAGGTGGCATCAGCAAGCAGGTCGGCAAGTGTGCTTGCTGGTCGTGCCGTTTATTATCAGGGCGATTTTTCTGTCGGTGCTTATTGATAAACTCAGCGCTTATTTATAAAAAGCTTATTTATAAAAAATAGTGCAGAGATGGAGCCTGTTTTCATTATTCATGGCGACAATAATAAAATGCTTTCCACCCGGCGCATCGGCGGATTGTAATAATTCGCGTGCCGTATTCATGGTTACCAGAGTAAGCTCACCGGGATGAAATGAGAGACATCCTGTCTCTCACCAGAGGCCAGCCTTTGGCTGGTCAAATTCGTTCCCGACGAATTTGTCTCTCTCTTGCCGCGTTACAAGGCTCATTATGAACCTTGCCCTGACGGGCCAACGCGTTGCGTTGTTCAACACGCAATGCGCGTTGTCCTGCAACTCGAATTATTTAGGGTATCTGAATGCTATTATTCCATAATAATGAAACCGCAATTTGAAAACCGCAGATATTTTTTTTGCACACCTCGCTGATTTCCCATCCCGAAACCGGGTAACCCCAGATTTATCCCTGTTAAGTGTAATGATTTGGTAATGCCTTTGTTACGAATACGTCTTGTTTTCATTTGATGTTAATGATAATAATTATTATTAATATTTGTAAGCTATTCACACATCAATACCGTAGCCAGCGGACGGCGCTGTCGAGGGAGTTTTTGGCATATGCAGCATCACTACACACACTACCTGCAACTGAAAGTTGAACATCCACGCAAGTATGCCCGTGATTTGGCCCACATGATGGGGCTTCGTGAAGCGGAACTGGCATCGCTGCGCGTCGGGCATGATGCCCGACGTTTATCCGGCGACATGCGCTCACTGCTGGCCGGGCTGGAGGCCGTCGGTGAAACCAAATCCATCACCCGCAATGAGTACGCGGTGCATGAACAGGTTGGGGTTTACCATAACCAGCGCATCGGCGAACACGTCGGTCTGGTGCTCAACCCCCGCGGGCTGGACCTGCGCCTGTTTCCCGAGCAGTGGGACAGCGCATTTGCGTTGACGGAACAGACCGCGCGCGGCGAACGTCATAGCATTCAGTTTTTTGATCGTCATGGCGATGCGGTGCTGAAGGTTTATGCCACCGACAACACCGAGCTGGCCGTCTGGCAGGCGCTGACTGACCGCGTCACGCTGGCGGACAATCCGCCGTTGGCGCTACAGCCTGTGCCGCTTGAAACGCCGGCTGACGCACTCGATACGGCGCAGCTCGAGCAGGAGTGGCGGGCGATGACCGATGTTCACCAGTTCTTCCCGTTGCTCAAGCGGCATCGGCTTACGCGTCCGCAGGCGTTTCGTGCGGTGAGCGACGATCTGGCTTGTCAGGTCAGTAACCAGGCGCTGGGAACCTTGTTGAACGAGGCCCAGCAGGCGGGTAATGAGATTATGATTTTTGTCGGCAACCGCGGTTGCGTGCAGATCTTCACCGGCGTGATCGAAAACGTGACGCCGCTCGACAACTGGCTGAATGTGTTCAACCGTGATTTCACACTGCATCTGGCAGAAGACGCCATCGCTGAAAGCTGGGTCACCCGTAAACCGACCCAAGACGGCATCGTCACCAGCCTGGAGTTATTCGCCGCCGACGGCACGCCGATCGCCCAATTGTTTGGTCAGCGTTCGGAAGGGGAGCTTGAGCAGGCGCGCTGGCGTGACCAGGTGATGTCGCTGGTGACGTCGGAGGTGGCGGCATGAAAGCGTTGTTTTTGATGTTGCTGTGGCTGCCGCTGTCGTTGCTGGCTGCCGATCGGGTCGTCACGATTGGCGGCGATGTTACCCAGATTGTGTTTGCGTTGCAGGCGGGCGACAACGTGGTGGCGCGTGACAGCACCAGCCTGCATCCTGAGGCGGCGACAGCATTGCCGAATGTCGGTTACATGCGTCAGCTAAACGCGGAAGGCATTTTGTCGATGCAGCCGACGCTGGTGCTGGCAAGCGCACTGGCGCAACCGTCCACCGTGCTGGAGCAGGTCGCCAGTCGGGGTGTGCGCGTGGTGACGGTGCCGGCGCCGCAAGCGATTGAAGGGATTCGCGAAAAAATTCAGGTGATCGCTGATGCGTTGGGGGCAGCGCCACGCGGTGAGGCGCTGGCGCAACAAGTGGCGCAGCAACTGGCGGCGGTGCCGTCCCAGCCGTCGACGGCTCGCATGTTGTTTATCCTCAGTCATGGCGGCATGAACGCGATGGCCGCCGGGCAGGGCACGGCAGCGGATGCAGCGTTCCGGGCCGCCGGATTACAGAACGCGATGCAAGGATTCAACCGTTATCAACCGCTGTCGCAGGAAGGCGTAGTGGCGAGCCAGCCGGACTGGGTGGTTGTCACCACCGACGGCGCGAAATCCCTCGGCGGCGAAGCGGCAGTGTGGAAACTGCCGGGGCTGGCGCTGACGCCGGCCGGCAAACACCAGCGCTTACTGGTTGTCGATGATATGGCGCTGCTGGGCTTTACTCTGGATACGCCTGCAGCGTTGTTGCGCCTGCGTCAGGCCGTGGATGCGGCGAAGTGAGTCCGTCCCCGCGTTTAACGTTGTTGGCGATGGTGGGTGCGCTGGCGCTGCTGGCGGTGATTGCCGCCGGCAGCGGTGCAATGTCGGTGTCATTGACGCAGTTAATGATCCAACCGCTCGATAGCATGGCATGGCAGGTGTGGCTACATATTCGTCTGCCGCGCGTGGCGCTGGCGTTGCTGGTGGGAATGGCGCTGGCGCTGTCCGGCGCCGGGATGCAGGGGTTGTTCCGCAATCCGCTGGCGGACCCGGTGTTGCTGGGTGTCAGCAGCGGCGCGGCTGTCGGCGTGGCGTTGGCGATACTGTTTCCGCTGGCGTTGCCGACACTGCTGGCACTGTACTTGCCGTTGCTGGCGGCCTTTGTCGGTAGCCTGCTTATCATGCTGCTGCTGTTCTCTCTGAGTTTGTCGGGGCAGCGTTCCCTGTCGCGCCTGCTGCTGGTGGGCATTGCCATCAACGCCATCGGCGGCGCGGCGACCGGCCTGCTGGCGTGGTTCAGCAATGATCAGCAACTGCGGCAGTTGTCGCTGTGGGGCATGGGCAGCATGGGGCAGGCGCAGTGGGTAACGGTAGCGGCGGTGGCGTCGCTGGTGGTGCCCTGCGTGTGGTGGCTGCAACGGCTGGCTTCGCCGCTCAATTTGCTGCAACTGGGCGATGAGGAAGCGCACTACCTTGGCGTAGATGTGCACCGCACCCGGCGCCGGATAGTGATTCTGTGCGCGGTGCTGGTGGCGGCGGCGGTGTCGGTCAGCGGCATTATCGCTTTCGTCGGCCTGATAACGCCGCATCTGATGCGGTTGTTGCTGGGCGCGGATCACCGCTGGTTGTTACCGGGGGCGACGCTGGGCGGTGCGTTGCTGCTGTTGCTGGCGGATACGCTGGCGCGCACGCTGGTGGTGCCGGCGGAGATGCCGGTGGGGTTGCTCACCAGTCTGATCGGCGGCCCCTGGTTTTTATGGTTGATTTTGAGGCGGCAACATGGCTGAACCGCGTTTTGCGCCACTGGAGGCGCAGCAGTTGAGTTACCGGGGGGATGCCGGTCGGCTCCTGATTGACGATGTGTCGTTGACGCTGAACCCCGGCGAACTGGTGGCGTTGATCGGGCCTAACGGCGCCGGTAAATCCACCTTGTTGCGGTTGTTGACCGGCTACCTGACCCCACAACGGGGCGAGTGTCGACTGGGCGACCGTGCGTTGGCAAGCTGGTCGCCGGGCGCGTTGTCGCGCCTGCGGGCGGTGATGCGGCAGGACAATACGCTAACCGCGTCATTCCGGGTGGAAGAGGTGGTGGCGATGGGGCGAACCCCCTGGCGTGATACGCCGGAGCCGGACGTGGTGTCTGCGGTGCTGGCGCTGACCGGTTGCGAGCCTCTGCGCCGGCGGTTGTATCCGCAATTGTCCGGCGGCGAGCAGCAGCGAGTCCGGCTGGCGCAGGCGCTGGCCCAGCTCTGGCAAGACGACGGCCCGCAAGGCTGGCTGTTTCTGGACGAACCCACCTCGGCGCTGGATTTGTTCTATCAGCAACGGCTGTTACGGTTGCTGAAGTCACTGACCACGAAAGGAAATCTGGCGGTGTGCTGTGTATTGCACGATCTCAATCTGGCGTCGTTATGGGCCGATCGGGTGGTGGTGATGCAGAGCGGGCGCAATATGGCGGAAGGCGCCCCGTCGCAGGTATTGACCGAGGAGGCGATTCAGCGCTGGTATCAGGCGGAGGTGTGGGTCAACCGACACGCCGAAACCGGTACGCCGCTGGTCGCGTTGCGCCGTTAAGTGGTGACGCACTGATAACGTCAAAAGCACGGCAATCATAATAATAACAACGTTACCCGGCAGTGCTCCGGTTGCGACAGCGCGGTTAGCGCACCGGCAACCGGAACGATGACGGATACACAACCGTAACGGGTTGAAATAATACTGTTTGGCAATCCCTGAGCAAGAAGATAACGACATCCACTATTGAGGTTGCAGTATGTTCTTGCACAAGAAAGAAACGCATCGCATCGGGTTAAACCGAATTATTTTGACCGGCGTGTTGACCGGTCTTGCCTGCCCTACGTTGGCGGCGGATGTAAATACCTCCACATCATCGACGGCGGCATCGGCCACGACGGGGGGCGGAAAGAAGAACACGGCGTTGGTGGACAACGCCGCTGGCGGCTCATCCGGCGACCAAATGACGGTGATGTCGCCGCGTGTCAACAAACCGGGCACCACCATTACGCTTACCGACAGCGATATGCAAAAGAACGGCGGCAACGACTTCGGTTCTATCATGCGTTACCAGCCGTTGGTGAGCGCCACCGGCGTCAGCGGTGGTTCCGGTGCCGGTAAAAGCGGGTTCGATCGCGGCGGCTACACCGGCTACAACATCCGTGGTCTGGAGAGCAACCGGGTGGCGATCGACGTAGACGGCATCCCGCTGCCCAATGCCACCGGCCGCAGTTATGCCGGGCGTCCCGGTCTTAATACCTTCGGTATCGGCCGCGATTACATCGACCCTTACATGTACGGCCTGGTCAGCATCGACGCGGGCGCGACGCCTATCGAGCGCGCTAATAACGCCATCGGCGGCGCGGTATCGTTCCGTCCCAAATCGCCCGATCAGTACTTATCCGCACAGAAAGACCACTATGTCGGTTATCAGAGCGACTACGACTCGGCCAGCCGCAGTTGGCACAACGGCGTTACCGTTGCCGGTGGCGATCAAACCCTGCGTGGTATTGCCGTGGTTAGCCGTCGGGACGGCCAGGAAACCCGCACCAACAGCGACCAACTGCCGGCGTATCCACTTAACTGGCACTCGACGGCGGTGATGACCTCGGCTATCTGGCAACCTAACGATCAGCACCGTTTCACCGGAACGCTCGACCATTACAGCAAGACGTCCCACACCCGTTACGATGGCTGGAATACTCAGGGCAGCAGCATCGTCGGCACCTCACAGCAAGACAGCGACAGTGAGCGCTGGAGCGGCAGCCTGCGCCACAGCTGGACCGCTGCCACTAATACCGGCTGGGTGGATGCGGTAGATTCCCGCGTCTACGCCCAGCGTTCCAGTGCAAAAGACGACACCGACATGCCGCTGGACGACGGCACAATGCAGAAGGTCAACTCCGATTACAACGTCAGAACCTACGGCGTCGAAACCAGCTTGTTGAAATCCGTCGGTATGCACCAGTTCACCTGGGGGGTTAACGCCCAGCAATCCGATACCGAGCGTCCGTTCCATCAGACGCCGGTGCAGGCCGGTGCCAACGCCATTATGCAGCCGGAAGCGGACAGCCGCAGCTACAGTCTGGGCGGTTTCGTACAGGATAAGATGGACGTCGAATTGGCCGGTAAGACGCTGGCGATAACCCCAGGGGTGCGGGTGGCGCACCAGAGCACAAGATCACGCAACCTGTCCAGCTTGAGTGAAGGCAGCCGTATCATTACCGCAGGCGATGTGCAATCGCTGTACGGCAAAACCACCCGCGATACTGAAGTGCTGCCGTCGCTCAGCCTGCAGTATGAACTGACGCCGCGCCTGAGCACCTACCTGCAATATCGCCGCGGCGCCCAGTTCCCGGACGCCAGCCAACTGTACGGCTCCTGGAGTCTCGGCTCCAACTATGCCGGCCGTGCGCAATATGCGCTGATCGGCAACAGCAATCTGGAAACTGAAACCAGCAACAACTATGAGTGGGGGTTGAAAGGCGATGTGACCGATGGGGTCAGCTTCCGCACCGCGGTGTTCTACAACGACTACAAGAACTTTATCGCCAGCACCCGTTATACCCGTGCGGCCAACCCGGAAAAATTCGCCAACGTACCATCGAATATCTATACCGCTTACCAGATGGAAAATCGCGACGAGGCTTACATCTACGGCGCGGAATTCAGCAGCCGCGTGCAGTGGGGCACCTGGTTTGACGCGATCGGTGGTTTCAGCACCACGCTGGCAGTCGGCTATAACCAAGGGAAATCGAAATCCCGTTATCTGGGCGACAAATACGTCGATCTTGACAGCGTAGCACCGGTGAAAGCGGTCGTCGGTCTGGCCTGGGATGAAGCGAATAATCGCTACGGTGCCGCCATCACCTCCACCTTCCAGAAAGGTAAGCGCGCTACCGCCACCAACCGTCAGACCTATAACAATACCGGCGCGGCGCTAACCGATTCGACCGCCGAGTACCTGCGAGTGCCGGGATACGGGCTGGTGGATTTGACCGCTTACTGGCGCGTACTGCCGACGGTGCGGCTGAGCGGCGGCGTCTATAACCTGACCGACCGAAAATACTGGGACTACCTGAATAGCCGCCAGTTGACGCTGAGCACCAATCAGGATGGCTACAACCGCGAACTGGCGGTGATGCCGGGACGTACCTTCCAACTGGGCGTCAATGTCGATTTCTGATCGCCACTGAGCCTTGCCGGCGGCTTCCTGTCAGTTGCAGGAAGCCGCTTTTTGCTCTGACCGCGTTCATGAATCCTTACGATATTGGCTATTTCCTCTAATATTATAATGCTGTTGTAATTTACCGGACGAATTGACGTATAAGCGGATCACCGCAAGATAATCAGGGGAAAAATATGACAAAGCAGGTAAGACTCACCACATGGGGCGGTATGGCGGCGTTGCTGGCGGCAAGCTTGTGGCCGCTGGCGTCATCGGCGGTTACCGCTGTGTACGTATCGGCGGCAGGGGACGGGGAAATTCGCGCCTATACGTTGAATACCCAAAACGGCCAGTTGACCGCTACCGGATCGGTAACCGCCGGCCCGCAGGTGATGCCGATGGCGCTCAGCCCGGACAAGCACCACCTGTATGCCGCGGTACGCAGCAAGCCCTACACATTGGCCGGTTACGCTATCGACAGAAAAACCGGCGCACTGAGCCCGGCCGGCACGGCGCCGTTGCCGGACAGCATGGCGTATATTTCCACCGACCGCACCGGACGCTGGCTGCTCAGCGCCTCCTATGGCGGCAACAAGGTGGCGGTCAGCCCGATTGCGGCAGACGGCCGCGTCAGCGCTGAAGCCGTGCAGGTTTTGCCTACCGGGAAGAATGCGCACAGCATTATTGCCGACCGGCAGAACCGGTTTGTGCTGGTCAGCAATCTGGGCAGCGACCAGCTACAGCAGTTGCGTTTTGATGCCAAAACCGGACAACTGACCCCGAATACGCCGGCCGAACTGGCGTTGCCGCCGGACAACGGGCCGCGCCATCTGGTGCTGTCGCCGGATAACCAGACGCTGTACGTCAGTAATGAGCTGTCCGGTAAGGTGGCGCGTCTGTCGCTGAATAAAAAGACCGGATTGCTGACGCTGCTGGATTATACCGATGCCCTCCCGGCGGACGCGGGAATGCAACCCGGCACCGTCGACCCTAAAGCGCCGGGCATCGATAATCGCCCCAAAATCTGGAGCGCGGACCTGCGGCTGACGCCGAATGGCCGTTTCCTGTATGTGTCTGAACGCACCAGCAGTACTGTCAGCCTGTTGCGGGTGACGCCCAAGAGCGGTCAACTGCGTTATGTCACGCGCTATCCCACCGAAACCCAGCCGCGCGGTATCCAGATCGATCCCAGTGGCCGTTACCTGATCGCCAGCGGTGAAAAATCCGAACAGTTGTCGGTATATCGCATCAACCAAACCAGCGGTGAACTGACGCTGACCGGCCGTTTCCCGACGGGCAAAGGCGCCAACTGGATTGAAATCGTCACGCTGCCTTAAATAAGGCGCATCACTATGGTGTTAAGAGTGCACGGTAAATACCGTTGATGCAGAATCCCCCGCCCTGAGCGGGCGGGGTGGTAATGAGGTGTCAGGCCGGGGTTATTTCAGGTAGGCGTTGAACATCCAGATCTGTTTTTCCTGCTCTTTGATGTAATCGGTCATCAGCGACGCGGTGCCTTCATCACTGCTTTCCGCCGCCAGCGGCAGGATTTCTCGCTGTTGTTGCAGCAGCACGGCATAACCAGCCAACAATCCTTCCAGCGTTTTTTTGCCCTCAGTGGCATTCACGTCTTCTTTGATATCCGCCACTTTCAAATAGTCGCTATAGGCATGTAGCGGTTGTCCGCCCAGCGCCAGGATACGCTCTGCCAGTTCGTCGATTTTCAACAGCAGTTCGTTGTAGATTTCCTCAAATTTGGCGTGAAGTTCGAAAAAGGCCGCACCGGAAATATTCCAGTGATAACCACGCACATTCATATACAGAATCTGGTAGTTAGCCAGCAAGGTGTTCAGTTTGGCGGCAATCTTTTCAGACTGCTGCACATCCAGGCCAATCGGGCTCTTTTTCTTTTTACTGCCTGACATATAACGCTCTCCTTTCTGTCAATCGCATAGTGGTTCGCCATGAGCATCCGTCCGGCATGTGCTCGTTTGCCGGGCAACGTGACGGCCTTTTCATCATAGACCAGAAACCGCTGTTCCATCCCACCGGGTGGGCTGGTTCATCCTTTATAAAACGATTCTGTGAATAAACGTTTGCGGCGTATCAATTTTTCGAAGTTGCGCACAACCCGGCCGTCGATGTGTGGCTTGCGGGCGATACGGGGTGGTGGATAACCAGCCCAATACCAGGGCATCGCGCAACGGGCCGGCGCATCTAACTACAAGCCTATTGGGAATAATCCATATTCAGATATTAATCTGAAATTTTTTGTTAATAAGGAATACGTTGTTTTTCATCAATGAATGTATTATTTACCCATTGGGGGTTATAGGTTTATATCCATATATTTTTCCAGCCTGATAAACGGTATTATTTATACCCGTTATACTTCAAGTTGCAGGTGCGTTGGCTGTATTTACTCGTTACTTATTGAAAATTTGTATTTATTTTATATGAATAGGGTTTTAGAAATTATGCCTAATCCTTTCACGGCATCATGGAGCCGGAGCGGTAATCTTTTATGTCATGGTAACTGGATAATTCATTATCAGGGTCGCGTGTTTGAATTGCCGGAAAAATACCGTGAGCAGCATCTGGGCACCTTGGGGATTTATTCGGTTATCGACCCGGATGACGAACTCTATCGGGACGGATTGGATGAAGATGACTGGATTTTGGAAAATGTCGATTGGCTGGCGGACTGTTTCGAATTACATCAGGTACCGATTGAAGAGTGTTATTTCCGCTTTTTTTATCAGGCCGTCAATCCGCAAGACTGGCGTTGTACCAGTTGCGCCGGGTGCATGTGACGCGCAAAACATCCACGGTGTCCGCCGCAGGCGTACGAATGATACGGCGGTAACCGCTCCCGTTCACCGGGAGCGGCCTGATTTACCGGAACGGCGGCTCGTTGAAGGTGCGCAGTTTGCGCGAGTGCAGGTGCTCCGCTTCGGCGCGCAGGAGATCAACGGTACGGATGCCTATCTGCAAATGTTCGGAAATTGCCCCTTCATAGAAACGATTTGCCTGACCGGGCAATTTGATCTCGCCGTGCAGCGGCTTGTCCGATACGCATAACAAGGTGCCGTAAGGTACGCGGAAGCGGTATCCCTGCGCAGCAATGGTGGCGCTTTCCATATCGACCGCCACCGCCCGGCTGAGGTTGAAACGCAGTGCCGAGGCGGAATAACGTAACTCCCAGTTGCGGTCGTCGGTGGTGACCACCGTACCGGTACGCAGGCGCTGTTTCACTTCTTCGCCCGGCATACCGCTGACCTGTTTGGTGGCATCGTATAACGCGCGCTGGACTTCGGCGATGCTGGGGATCGGGATATCCGGCGGCAATACCGAATCCAGCACATGGTCGTCGCGCAGGTAGGCATGTGCCAGCACATAATCGCCGATGCTCTGACTCTCCCGCAGGCCGCCGCAGTGGCCGATCATCAGCCAGGCGTGCGGCCGCAACACCGCCAGATGATCGCAGATGGTTTTGGCGTTGGACGGCCCGACGCCGATGTTCACCAGCGTGATGCCGCGCCCTTCGCGTGCGATGAGATGGTAGGCCGGCATCTGATGGTTTTTCCACGCCAGGTCGGATACCGCCTGCTGCGGGTTCTCCGTATCGGCGGTAATCAGCGCGCCGCCGGCACAGGCTAACGCCTGGTACGGGCTGGCAGGATCGATAATTTGATCGCAAGCCCAGCGCACGAATTCATCGACATACCGGGTGTAGTTGGTGAACAGCACGAACGGCTGGAAGTGCTCGGCTCGGGTGCCGGTGTAGTGGCGCAGGCGCGCCAGCGAAAAATCGGTACGTAGCGCGTCGAAGTGCGACAGAGGGGAATGGTCGAGGGTCTGCAACAGGCCGTCGGCGGTTTCGTCGCCGATCAACGCCAGCGATGGGGTCGGGAAATGCTGCGCCAGAGCAACGCTCATTGAGCGATCCAACTTCAGATTGGCACCGTCGATCACATAGGGATAAGGGATTTCCTTGTCCGACAGCGCGACTTCGATCGTGGCCGAATAGTCGTTTTCCAGAATCGTCAGTTGTTCCGCCAGATAGTGCCGGAATAACTGCGGGCGGGTCACCGTGGTGCGGTAGTTGCCGCCGTGGGTAAGACGGCCGTACGCGCGGGTTTTACTGTGTTTCTGCGATAGCCCGTCCCAACTGATGCGCAGTTCCGGGTAGACAAACAGCCCGTTGGCGCGCGCGGCGGCATCCGGCGGAGTGCCGTGAGTAATAAAATCGCCGATGGCGGTGCGTAACGCTTTGACCGCGCTGTCATACAGCGCTTCCAACTGGTCCAGCGCCTCGCTGGCGGACAAGCCAGCGCCAGGTGCATAACTCATCTTTACTCCTTTCTTGTAATGCGGTTGTCTTATAAGGCGATTGTCTTGTAAGTCGATTGTTTTATAAGTCGATTGTTTTATAAGTCGATTGTTTTATAAGTCGATTGTTTTATCAGTCGACTGTGCGATGGCGGATGCCATACCGTGGGCACATTGTGGCACAGCGCATATCGCAGTACGATGGGAGAAAAGTGAATTTGAAAAGTCAGCGGGCAGTCCCTGTATAGAAAACCAATTTGTGATTTATATCTCAATTTTAATGGGCTGAATTGCTCAACTTTTAAACTGATTCAGAACAAATGCAAAATCTGCGCAACTTCTTGCTCACTTTCCAGCATAAATCCCTGTTTGCGCAATGGATGCCGTTTTTTCGGGAAGTCTGCGCAACTTTTTGCTCAAATTTGACTTAGGGAAAATTTGACTTAAGTGAATTGTATTTAAAAACAACAAGATATTAGTTGGCATGGGAATTGCTATGTAAGCGGTGAAGTCATACTAACCGTTCAACAACAAGGAGCAAGACTATGCCAACTCCATGCTATATCAGCATCGAAGGGAAAACGCAGGGCAACATCACCGCCGGTGCCTTCACCTCCGACTCCGTCGGCAACATCTACGTGCAGGGTCACGAAGACGAGATGCTGGTGCAGGAATTCAAACACATCGTCACCGTCCCGACCGACCCGCAGTCCGGCCAGCCTGCCGGTCAGCGCGTGCACAAACCGTTCAAGTTCACCGTCGCCCTAAACAAGGCCGTCCCGCTGCTGTATAACGCGCTGGCCTCCGGCGAAATGCTGCCGACCGTGACCCTGAAGTGGTATCGCACCTCTGTCGAAGGCAAGCAGGAGCACTTCTTCACCACCACCCTGACCGACGCCACCATCGTCGATATCAACAACCAGATGCCGCACTGCCAGGACCCGTCCAAGCAGGATTATACCCAGTTGATCGAAGTGTCGCTGGCCTACCGCAAGGTGGACTGGGAGCACACCGTCGCCGGCACTTCCGGCTCTGACGACTGGCGCGCGCCGATCGAAGCGTAATTACGCCGTTACCCGGACTCCGGTCCGGGTTTTGCTGTTTTTGTCTGCGTTGAGCGATGGTACGCCCATCGCTGAGTGCAGGCGCATTCATTGTGATAAAGGCACTGACACACGGCACAGACCGGGTGTGCGGTAGCTATGGAGCCGGGGAAAGGAGGAAGCAGGGTGGCCAACAGTACAGGATTGCAGTTTACCGTCAAAATCGGCGCATTGGCGGACACCACCTTCGCGGTGGTGGATTTTGAACTCAGCGAGGCGCTGAACCAGCCGTTTGCGCTGTCGCTGAGCCTTGCCAGCAGCCAGGCGGATATCGACTTCGGCGCGGTGCTGGACCAGCCGTGCGAACTGATGGTGTGGTACGAAGGCGAATTGCAGCGCCGGGTCAGCGGCATCGTCAGCCGCTTTGCCCAGGGCGACACCGGTTTTCGCCGCACCCGCTATCAGGCCGAGGTGCGCCCGGCGCTGTGGCGGCTCGGTCTGCGCACCAACGCCCGTATTTTCCAGACCAAAAAACCGGATGAGATCATCACCGAACTGTTGCAGGAAGCCGGTATCAGCGACTTTGCCTTTGCCCTGCGCCATGACCACGCCGTCCGTGAATACTGCGTGCAGTACCGCGAAAGCGACCTGGCGTTCATCAACCGGCTGGCCGCAGAAGAAGGGATGTTCTACTTCCACGAATTCGAAGCCGGTAAGCACCGGGTGGTGTTTGCCGATGACGCCGGTGCGCTGACCAAAGGCCCCGAGCTGTTTTTTAACCTGGCAACACAAGGGCTGACCGAAGGGGCGTATGTCCGCCGTTTCCGTTATGCCGAGGCGGTGAGCACGGCTGAGGTGGAACTGAAGGATTACAGCTTCAAAACCCCGGCGTATGGTCTGTCGCACAAGAAAACCAGCAACGAACTGGCGCACCAGCGTGAATCCTACCAGCACTTCGACTACCCCGGCCGCTTCAAGCAAGATCCGAGCGGCAAGGCGTTTACCGGCTACCGGCTGGATGCGCTGCGCGCCGGGGCGATGACCGGCAGTGGCGAATCCAACGCCGCCGAACTGAGGCCGGGCAGCAGCTTTACCCTGACCGAGCACCCTAACCCGGCGTTTAATCTGGCCTGGCAGGTGGTGGCGGTGACCCACAGCGGCCAGCAGCCGCAGGCTCTGGAAGAAGAGAGCGGCGGCGAGCCGACCACCATCAGCAACAGTTTTGAGGTGGTGAAAGCCACCACCACCTGGCGTGCGGCGATACCGTACAAACCGATGGTGGACGGCCCGCAGATTGCCACCGTCGTTGGTCCGGCGGGTGAAGAGATTTACTGTGATAAATTTGGCCGGGTGAAGCTGCAATTCCCGTGGGACCGCTACGGCGCCAGCGACGACCAGAGCTCGTGCTGGGTGCGGGTCAGTCAGGGTTGGGCCGGCGGTCAGTACGGGTTAATCGCCATTCCGCGCATCGGCCATGAAGTGGTGGTGAGCTTTCTGGAAGGCGACCCGGACCAGCCGATTATCACCGGGCGGACGTTTCACGCCACCAACCCGTCGCCGTATGTCTTACCGGAGCATAAAACCCGCACCACCTTACGCACCGATACGCACAAAGGCAGCGGCTTCAACGAGCTGCGTTTTGAAGATGAAGCCACCCGGGAACAGATCTACCTGCACGCGCAGAAAGACATGGATGCGGTGATTAACAACATTCATCGCCAGAGCGTTGGGTTGGATCAACATTTGAGCGTGGCGAATGACCAGTTCCAGCGGGTGGACCGCCATAGCCATCGCACCATCGGGCAGGATGATTTCGAACAAATCGGACAGGATCATCACCAGTCGGTCGGGCGTCATTTTGTGCAACGCATCACCCAGTCATTCAAGCGTTTCATTGGCGGTGGCGAGATCACCCGTATTGACGGCAGCCGCCAGACCACGCTGTCCGGTTCGGAAGAAACACTGATTGGCGCCCATCAGCGCGTACTGGTCAATACCGACAGTTACCTCAAAGCCGCGGACATCGTGCTGGAAGCCGGACAATCGCTGACCATCAAAGCGCCCGGCGGGTTTATCAAGATTGACGGCGCGGGTGTCACCATTTCCGGCACGCTGGTGAAAATCAACGACGGCGGCTCCGCCGGGGCGAGCACTGCGCCGGTGTCTATCGAACCCGAATCCCCCACCAGACCGACGCTGCCCGATGCGCCGGACCGGCGTTAAGGAGTCATCATGCCAGGAGCTGCACGTTTAGGAGACAGTTGTGCTGGTCACGGCTGCTTTCCCGCCACCCCGGTGATTGCGGGCAGTGGCGATGTAATTATCAATGGCAAACCGGCGGCGCGTAAAGGCGATGCGGTATTACTGCACGCCTGCCCCTGTCCGAATATGCCGCACGGTGTTCACAGCCGGGCGATTTCCGCCGGTTCCGGCACGGTGATTATCAACGGTAAGCTGGCTGCCCGTATCGGTGATGCCATCGGCTGCGGCGGCTCGGTGGCGGCAGGCAGCGGGGATGTGATTATTGGCGACACGCCTTATCAGTCGCCGGTGAAATCTTGTGCGGAGCAGTCGGCGAAAAGCCGCGCGCCACTGCTGGCGCTCACACCGATGTTGCTGCCGGCGATGATGGAGTGGGCCGCGACCGCCGAACTGCCGGTGCTGGATGAAGCGCTGACGGTATTGCAGCGTAAGGATCGCTATCTGGCGCGCGCTAAGCTGGCGCAACAGGCATCGGCCATGCCGGGCCTGAAAGACGCCGGCACCCGACTGGCGTTTAACAACGACAGTATCTTGCGCGCTGAGGCGGCGCAGTATGTTTATCCGGTGGATGAAGTAGCACGTAAGGCAAGAGCAGTATTGCCAAAGCCACCAGTTGGATTAGTTCATTTAACGGCTAAAGAGATTCCAGAATTGGCTAGCGCCAGATTTACAGATCTGGATTCTGGCTTTGGGGCTGCTTTATTTAAGTCTGATATTAATGGCGAGACGATGCTTACCTTTAGGGGAACAAATAATTCGGTAACTGGCGCAAAAGACTGGATGACGAATCTCTCTCAAGGAATGGGTAGAGAGACGACACAATATAAGCAGGCTATTGATTTGGCTAGCCAAGTAAAAGATTTAATGCCGGGTAAATCGTCTGTAATTGTTGGTCATTCTTTGGGAGGCGGCTTGGCTTCAGTTGCGGTCAGTGCAGCTAAATTGCCTGGCTATACCTTTAATGCGGCGGGATTGCATAGCAATACGGTGGCGAAAGGTGCGGACATGACTACGACCAATTCCCTGATTAAGACACAGGCAGTGGATGGTGAGATTTTGACAATGGTGCAAACCTATGGCAAAGCTGCCGTTCCCGGTCTATTGTCAGGGGCTGGCGCGTTGGTGGGTGGTTCAGTCGGTGCGGTAATAGGCGGAGTTGCCGGTGTGGCTGCGTTGCTGAGCGGTGGGCTTCCCAAAGCGGCGGGGGAGATGATGCCTTTGCCTGCCTCCGGTGGATCGCCGTTAGCTCGTCATGGTATGGATCAGGTGATTGCAGGTATAGAAAAAGAGAAAAAAGACGATATTGGAAAAATTACCAGTACGCTTAAGGGGGAGTAATGCGATGGTTGAAGAAGATAAATTGGGTAGGGATGCTACTGGTGGGGGTATTGAGCGCTTGCCAGGCAGGAGGAAGTAATATGCAGGCAACTAATTTCTTCGAGCCAAGAATGGTTAATTTATTAGAAATCATCCTGCAAGGAAATGAAGCAGCTGCAAGGGAAAAGTTATCCCAAGGGTTGAATTTGAATATTCAGGGTAAAGAAGGAATTACACCTTTACTTTGGTTAGTCATGCAAAAGGATAAATCTGCTACTCAATTAGCATTAAAACTAGGCGCAGATCCTAATTTCCGTGCAGGTAATGGAAATAATGCTGTTAATATGGTTGCTGGTGCGAAATCGCCTGAATGGTTGAAGATGATGTTAGATGCCGGTGGTGATCCTAATTCTATGGATGCCAATAAATCACCTGTGTTATTCAGTGCAATCAATGAATCACGATGGGATGACATTAAGCTTCTTGTTGAGCGAGGTGCGGATCTTAATTTAGAAGATGCACAAAAGCGGAATAGTGCTCTATATTCAGCGTATATTAACGAGTATGAAATGGTATATTGGCTTATTGAGCATGGTGCGAAAGTAGATACTTATTCTGCAACAGGTGGAAGCTTGGCATGGAGAGTTCATGACAGTCTATCGATAGTTGCTAATAACTCTCCAAATTATTCATGGTTGCTAAAGGTTAAACAGCAGTTACAACAACGTGGCATTAAATTCCCCCCTTTATCCCCAGAGGAAGTACGAGATCGCCGTGCTAAGGGAGAGCCCCTTTGAAGTGGTGGCACTGGCTGCTGGCCTGTTTGCCGCTACTAACCGCCTGCCAGGCTGGAGGGCGCAGTATGCAGGCCAGTGAATTGTTCCAGCCACCGATGGCGATATTATTGCAGACCATCCGTAAAGGTGATGAAGCGGAAGCCCGGCGTCAGCTTGCGCAGGGGCTGAATTTGAATATTCAGGGTAAAGAAGGGATTACGCCGCTGCTGTGGTTGATTTATGAAACGCAGGATAAGAATGCGGTACGGCTGGCGCTAAAGCTGGGTGCGGACCCGAATTATAAAGATGGTTCAGGCGACAGTGCGGTAAACCGGGTATCCGGTGTGCGTGATCCAGACTGGTTGCGTATTGTTCTGGATGCCGGGGGAAATCCGAATGCTATTGGGCGACTTGAGCAACCGGCGTTATTTAGTGCGATAGGTGAAGAACGTTGGGCTGATATCAAACTGTTGGTTGAGCATGGAGCCGATGTCAATTTGGGTGATGGACAAAAAACAACAAGCGCTCACTATGCAGCCTATTTAAATAAGTATGATATTACGTATTGGCTTATCGAGCATGGCGCTAAAGTTGATACCTATTCTGCAACGGGTGGAAGTCTGGCTTGGCGGGTGCATGAAAGCTTGTCAATTATGGCGCAGAGTTCACCGCAGTATCCGTGGTTATTAAAGGTTAAACAGCAATTACAACAACGCGGAATTAAATTCCCGCCCTTATCTCCGGCAGAGGTTCAGGATAAATGGGAAAAAGGAGAGCCCCTTTGAGGTGGTGGCACTGGCTGCTGGCCTGTTTGCCGCTGCTAACCGCCTGTCAGGCTGGAGGGCGCAGTATGCAGGCCAGTGAGTTTTTTAAACCACCGATGGTGAATGTGTTATCCAGTATCCAGAAAGGGGATGAAGCCGCAGCCCGGCAACAGCTGGCGCAGGGGGTAAACCTGAATGTAGTGGGTGCTGAAGGGATTACCCCTCTATTGTGGCTGATGATGCAACAGGACAAGGCTGGTGCCAGACTGGCGTTAAAGTTGGGTGCGGATGCTAATTTTCGAACGGGTACGGGAACCACGGCCGTTAATATGGCAGCCGGTGCGAAGTCGCCCGAATGGCTGAAAATGATGCTGGATGCGGGTGGTGATCCCAATTCCCGCGATCACAATAACGTGCCTGCGTTATTTAGTGCGATAGCGGAAGAGCGTTGGGCAGATATTAAATTATTGGTCGAGCGCGGTGCAGACGTGAATTTGACTGATGGCCAAAAAACGACGAGCGCGCATTACGCTGCTTATATTAATCAATATGAAATCGCATATTGGCTAATAGAGCACGGCGCTAATATTAATACGTATTCTGCGACAGGAGCGAGTCTGGCATGGACGGTAGAAGACAGTTTATCGCTTATGGAAAATCGGTCACCACATTATCCCTGGGCGCTGAAAGTAAAACAGTTATTACAACAACGCGGCATCAAATTCCCGCCCTTATCACCGGCGGAAGTACGAGAGCGCAGGGCTAAAGGTGAATCGCTGTAAATAAAGTATTTCGACTTATCTCGTATTCTATTTCATAGCGTTGTAACGCGATGCGGCCAATTTTTTCTTCGATTCTCTCTCATTTTTTTCTGACGCAATAGACGTTATTTAAACCTTGATAACGCTATTGGGAACGCTTGTTAAATATATTCATTATTCCAGTGAACATCATGACAATAACGGGCTATACCCTGTTTGAACTCAGTCAGCATTGCTCGCTGCCGCTGTATGCGATTATCGATCCGATGCGTTATCCGGCGTTGCCGGATTTCTGGCGGGCGTTTCAGCCGAGAGCGGCGCACATATGGCAACCCTTGCGTTTTGAAGGCGCGGATGACGATTGGCAGTGCTGGGCACCGCTGGTGGTGTTGGTCGAAGAAGGTGGCCCGGGCGAAACGCTGTTGCACTGGCTGGCGGATTCACAACCGGCGCGTCATCACGGCGTGATGTTAATGCATAGCGAGCGCACGTTGAGCCAGATGACGGCTTTCTGGCAACAACGCCTGCGGTGCCGTTACCCGGACGGTACGCTGGCGCTGTTGCGCAGTTATGTGGCGGATGTACTGCAACTGTGGTGGCGCACGCTAAACAGTGAGGAGCGGGCCGCGTTTATCGGGCCGCTGACTGAGTTATATCTGCCGCTGGCGGACGATGAGCCGAACGCACCTTGTCGCTATCAGGCGCTCTGGCGTACCGATGAAGCACAGCCGATGCCGCCATCGGCGCATGACGACTACCTGATCACCCTAAATCGCTACCAGTTTTACCTGTTATCCAACGACAACCGTCTGCACCGGCTGGCAAATGAACTGTTTTTGCATGTCAGTGCGCTGTATTGGGCCGAGCTGGACGTCGAGGTGGTGAAAAGTCGCTTTCTCAGTGGTATCGCCCTAGCGCAAGCGCGTTATCCGCGTGCTTCGGAAGCCGAATGTGAAGCCTGGTCGGCTCACCGGTGGGTTATCGGCAGCGAATTTTATCACCACCCGGTTTTTATACATTTGCTTGAGCGTTATTCACTGGGCGACAGCATTCGGATTTTCAAATCCGATTCCGCCCGGATGGAAGAGGTTCGTTTGCATTATCACCGGCCCGGCTGGATGCGGGGCGAATTACCGGATACGACGGAGGTTATGCCGTGAGTCTGTCTCATGCTTTTTTGATGCAACAACCAGAAACGGAAGCCGACTGGCAGGAACGGCTCAACGCCGGAGGATGTTTTGTCATTGCTGAGGCGGCGCTTAACGACGCCGTGCCCTGGCTGGCGGAGCGCTGGGGCGGTAGCCTGGAGCAGACCCGGCTGTATTGGGGGGAAGCCGGGCAGGTACATGCCTCCGTCTCGCCTTATTGCATTCCCGTTCACGCCGCCAACTGGCCACAGGTACGCGAGCATCTGTTGACGCAAGAAGGCTGGGGCATTGGCGTGCAACTGGCGTGGTTTATGCAGGCTTATTCACCGCTTGACCAATTGCGGGAACTGGTGAAACACCTGCGTCAATGGAGCCTGGTTGCTACGCAGGAAGGCGACAGCGCGATTCTGCGCGTCAGCGACTGGCAGGTGATTCAGCCGTTGCTATCCGCCAGTACGGTGCAGGAAGCCACGGCGCTGTACGGGCCGATCGCCACGTTTTGCGACCTGTCGCCGGATGGCAGCCTGCAAAGCCTGAGCCTGACCGAACGCGTCGCACATAATCTGCCGGATACTTTGCCGCGTACGCTCAGTGATGCGCAGTGGCAGGTACTGCTGGCGCCAGCGTTGCGCCAGATGCTGGAAAGGTACATGGCGCACCTGCGAACACATCATGCGCGTTGGCGGGAAAGCGACGACGACAGCCTACTGGATTTCACCCGCCAACAAACCGAACAAGCCCGTATTCAGGGGTTCAACAACGACCGCGACATCGTGCGTTATCTGGCGCTGGCCACCGAGCTTACTCCGACGTTTATTCAGCAACCGTGGGCGCAAGCCATTCTGGCGCAGCCGGAATACATCGGCGCGCAAAACCGTATGGACCGCCTGTATCAGGCGGCGATTGATCAGTTGGACGACGCATAATCAAACAGGACGTTTTCATGAGTGAGAATAAAAAAGCGACGCTGATATCGAGCGAAGACGCCGCCAATCAAACCTTTTCTACCGATAACAAAATCTCCGGTGGTTGTGCCCAATGCGGCTGCGAAGTGCTGATTTACTACCATTACGACTCGGGAAAACCGGTGCCGAATGCGCCGTTTGTGTTGACTGACAGCAACAAGACCGAGATCCACGGCAAAACCGATGCCAACGGACTGTGCCAAATCTACGACATGGGCTGCGGCACCTTCGAACTGATGCTGGAGGAAGGCTCCGATGATTTCACCCCCCGTGAAACCGTAGAAAACAACCCGGTATTACAGTCGAACCCGGCGTATGCCACGCTGGCGGGTGAGTATTTCACTCTGTTTCTATTGCTGCGCAAACAGGGCCTGGTGAACTATGACGCCGACGACAGCAGCGATCGCCATGTCGATGTGGATGGCGCCGGGCTGTTTACCTCTATCCCTCAAGAGTACCGCAAATCCTATGACCGCTTCTGGGAGCTGGATAAACGGGTCAATCGCGGTAGCCGCGAGCTGAAGCGGGCGGTCAATAAAATCCACCACAGCCTGGCGGCGGAAGTGGCGGACAAAGGCGGAGAGAGCAACGCCGCGCTGATGCTGTTTTGTGAAATCGCGCTGGGGTTTATTCCGGTGGTCGGGCAGGCCATGGATGTGTACGCGATCGGCGAGTGGAGCTGGCGGTCGTATCAAGAACCCGCCAGGCTGGAAGACCCGCTGCATATCGCCGAAGGCGCGCTCTGTGCGATCGGCGTGATCCCGGGGTTGGGCGATGCGTTGAAGGTCAGCGGACGGGCGATTATCCGTGCGCTCAAAGAGGCCACCCCCAAAGAGCTGCAATTTGCCATCAAAACTATCCGCAGCCTGTCGGACGGTAATCTGGTCAAAGGGCTGACCCAATTGCAGGCCGAGCTGCGACATTACGGCGCGCAGGCCAAAGCGCTGCTGCTGAAGATCCATGCGGCGCTCAAACAGGTGCTGGCCGAGTCCGCGCGGAAGAACAACTGGATTGTGTCGATGATGAAAGACAGCTTCAGCGCCATGATCGCCGCGCTGGAAAAGCTGATTGCCAAGTACGACGGCGCGTTGGCCTACATCGAATCCCAATTCAAAGTATTCATCGACAAGGTGGTGACCCGCGTCAGCGGGAGTGCGCGGAAGAAGGGCAGCATTGCCCATGACGCCGCCGCGTCGAAAGCGCCGTCACCGGCGGAAAGCCCGTCGGCCAAACCCGCCGCGCAAAGCGAGAGCCAGCTCGCGGCGGGGGAGAAAACGGCTGGGATGCAGGCAGGCGGGGGCAACAACGGAAAAGCGACGTCGGCCAAAACCGACGAAAAGAAAAGCAACAACCCGGCGGCGAAACCGAAAAACGCCGCCGGCAAGGAAAAAACACGTCAGTCATCGGAAGGGACGGAAGACATCACCACCGGGAGCAACAAAGGCGAACAGCCGGATAATTCCCACCAACAGGCGGCCGCCGGGGAAAAAGATAAAACGTGCAAAGCCAGAAGCGATAAGTGCCAGAAAGAGGGCGAGCCGGTGGATATGGCGACCGGCTATGTGGTGGACTGGCGTACCGATTTTACGCAGAGCGGCCTGCTGCCGCTGGCGATGAAACGTTATTACCGCTCGGGCGGCGAACGCCGACCGGGGCTGCTGGGGGCGCTGTGGCGCAGCAACTGGGACATGAGCCTGACGCTGGACAACGGTGTCGCCACGCTGACGGACGGTGAGTTCAACCAGGCGGTCTTTGTGCTGCCCGAAGAGGGGGCGCAGAGCCGGGCGCCGTCCAACCCGTCATGGCGGTTGTGCCGCCAGCAGGGGCACCTGGTGTTGCAGCATGTCGACGGGCTGCGTTACCGCTTCGAGCACGCGTTGGGGCTGCACCTGTGCCTGACCGCCATCGAAGACCGGGCGGGCCATCGCCTCACCTTCTTGTGGGACCGCGCCGACCTGTGCTGGATTAGCCTGCCGGACGGGCGTCTGGTCCACGTGGAAACGCAGCGGCGGCGGATAACCACACTGACGCTGTGCGACGAGCACCGCCAGCCGCTGAAAACGCTGGTCCGCTATCAGTATGATGCACAAGGCTACCTGCTGAACGTGCGGGCGGGGGAAGGGCGCAATTTCGACTATCAGTACTCGCCGCAGGGCTGGCTGCTGCGCTGGTCGGATTTGGCGCACACCTGGGTTGAGCACGAGTACGACGAACAGGGGCGCTCGCGGCGTGACCGTACGGCGGAAGGGTTCTGGCCGGGCGAATTTCGTTACGACGACGACGCCTTCACCAGCCAGTACCACAGCGGTTTTGGCGGCGTCACCACCTATGTGCGCGATGCGCGCAACAACATTCTGCTGCGCCGGGAGCCGGACGGCGGGGAATACCGCTTCGAGTGGGTGGACAACCAACTGGCGGCGGAGAGTGACCCGCTGGGCGGGCGCACCGAATATCAGCGCAACGACTGGGGACAGGTGACGGCGGTGACTCTGCCGGACGGGGCGACGCATCGCTATGAGTACGATGATGACGGCCAGTTGCTGGCTTATATCGACCCGCTGGGCAGTGCGTGGCGTTATACCCGCGATGCGGCCGGGCGGGTGGACACGGCGAGCGACCCGGAAGGGCGGACGTGGCAGCACCGCTATTCGCCGCAGGGGCTGTTATCGGGCGTGACCGGGCCGGACGGCCGGGTGCAGCGTTATCACTACAACCGTCGCGGGCTGCTGGAGCGTCTGGAGGCGGAAGGCACCTCGCCGGTGACCTTCTTCTACGACGGTCATGACCGGCTGACGGAGCGGCACATTGCGCACGAGCAGGGCGTGCAGGTGCGGCGGTGGGTGTACGAAGGCGGTCGCGAGACGCCGGAAAAGGTGATTTACGAAGACGGCAGCGAAACGCGGTTCGGTTACGACGGGGAAGGGAACCTGACGTCGGTGACGGATGCGCTGGGCCAGCGTTACCGGTTCCGCTACGGCGCGTTCGATAACCTGCTGGAGGCGACCGACCCGCTGGGGGCGAGCGTCCGCTATCATTACAATGCGGAGTCGGAGTTCGCCGGGGTGACCAACAGCCAGGGTCAGACGTGGCAGTACCGGTTCGACACGGCGGGCCGGCTCAGCGAGGAGCGGCATTACGACGGGCGGGTGTACCGCTATGACTACGACGTGGCGGGGCAGTTGGCGAGCCGACAGGCCCCGGACGGCAGCCGGCTGGCGTACGGCTATGACGCGGGCGGTCGGCTGAGGACGATTGAGGCGGTCAGTGCGGACGGGGCCGGCGAGGGGACGACGACCTTTGCGTATGACCTGTCGGGACGGCTGCTGAAGGCGGCGAGCCCGGACGCGGTGGTAGAATATGCGTACAACCGCGCCGGTCAGGTGGTGAGCGAGACGGTCAACGGCGAAGAGGTGCGCACCGGCTACGACGACGGCGGGCAGCGGTCGGTGGTGGAAGGGCTGCTGGCGTCGCTGAGCCTGGGGTGGCAGGGCGGCCGGCTGACGACGCTGGGCATCGGTTCGCACCTGCCGCTGACGTTCAGCCACACGGCGTCGGGGGAAGAGCAGCGGCGCAGCAACGGGTCGGGCTTCGCGCTGCGGCACGAGTGGCGTGCGACGGGGCTGCTGTCGCGTCAGGCGCTGGAAGGCGTGAGCGGGGTGCTGGAGCGGCGTTACCGGTACGACGTACTGGACCGGCTGACGGGCCTCAGCGACAGTCACTGGGGCGAGCAGGCGCTGCGGCTGAACGGGACGGGCCAGGTGGTGGCGGAGCGTCGCGAGCAGGGTCGCCGGCAGCAGGCGCGGCTGTTTGGCTACGACAGCGAGCAGAACCTGTGCGAGGTGTCGGCAATCGAGCCGGACGGCGCGGGCCGGCTGTCGGCGGCTAATGCGGCGGTGCAGGCGTCATCGGGTTACGATGCGGCGGGCCGGGTGGTGGTGCGTGGCGACAGCCGGTATCAGTACGACGCCTGCGGCCGGCTGGTGAACAAACGGGAAAGCCGCGCCGGTTTCCGGCCACGGGACACGCAGTTCGGGTGGGACGCGCAGGACCGGCTGGTGCGGGTGAGTCTGCCGGACGGGTCGCGGTGGCGGTACCGTTACGACGCGTTCGGCCGTCGAATCAGCAAGGTGCGCGAGGGCCAGGTGCCGTCGGCGCAGGCGGTAGCGCGGGTGGCGTACCGGTGGGACGGCGACCAGCTGTCGGGCCAGACGCAGTACCGTGCGGACGGCAGCGTGGCGCGGGCGGTGCAGTGGGTGTACGAGCCGGGGAGTTTCCGGCCGCTGGCGCAGGTGGAAGAGAAGGACGAGCACACGCAACTGCACTACATCGTGACGGACCTGACGGGAACGGCGCGGGAGCTGTGCAGTGAAACGGGGGAGGTGCACTGGCGGGGCGAGCAGGCGTTGTGGGGTGCGCACCGGGAAGAGAAAATCCCCATTCCGTTACGACGCTGGCTGGGTGATGCGGCGAACGAGGAGGTATACTGCGAGCTGCGCTATCAGGGGCAGGTGTACGATGCGGAAACGGGGCTGTATTATAACCGCCACCGGTACTACGACCCTGAGACAGCGCAGTACCTGTCGGGAGATCCGCTGGGGATCGCCGGGGGGATAAGGCCGCAGGGGTATGTTCCTAATCCGCTAGAATTGGTGGACCCGCTGGGGCTTGTAGGTGACCCAGCAAAAGCGACTCATATCACCTATCAAGGTGTAAAAAATGGTAAGCCTTATGTGGGATATGCCAGCAAACCTGGGCTAGGACATTCAGCACAAGATGTGCTCAATTATCGGTATGGGAATAATTTTGATGCATTTGATGTTAAACCTGAGCCCTTCTATAGAGGTGATGGCCTTGAAGGGAAATACACTGCACGAGGTCTGGAACAACGGACATTTGAAGATCTTGGTGGGTTAGAAAAAACATCAAATAAACAAAACCCGATAGGTCCAAATAATCCTCGTAGAGATGATTATTTGGCTGCTGCAGATAAGCACAGAACAAAGGGGGATAAATGTCCATAGTAAAGAAGAAAGATTTAATTGAGAATTCTGTTTTTTCAATTTATTTGGAAGGGATTGGTTATACAATTGCCCAACTAAGAGATGATTGTCAAATGGAGTTCTTTGATGTTCTTAGAGAGAGGGATGAATGGGAGGGGGTAGATCTAAATGAAGAAAAAGTACTTTTTTGCATTGTGGTTGCAGCACATCGGTTACTAGCTTTATTTCATAGAAACATTACATCAGAAGTCATATTTAATGAGAGAGCGCGCTGTCTGGTTGGACTCAGCTATTCATCAGTAAGGGAAAGTACAGGTGTTTTTGGTCTAAATTTAATAGAGTATGGGAAAGTGTTCGATCCTAATGATATTAGGGTTTTGATTAAAGATTTAGACCCTTTTTTTCATAAAGATTTTCTTTATTCATTTGAATTGCTTGGCATGAATGGAAAAGTGGATAAAATAAAGGAAAGGTTGGTGAGGTGTTTTTCTGAGGGAGTTAATTTCGATACTCAGATAAAATTTCTATATCCTGAGTTAGAGCTTCCACCTAAAGGGTATGTAAGAAAGGATGTTGAGGATATTAAGGGTTTTTTGAATCATTAAATATAGAGGGCCGGAAGTGATCCAACGATCCTTCCGGCTTTTTTATATTTATCAGTTGGTATTATTACGCCAGCATCACATCCGGCTCAGCCCGAAGGATGATCCGGCCGGGTAGCGCTTCAATACTGAACGGCGAGGTGAGTAAGCCACTTTGGGTGAGCCAGTCGCCTGCCAGCGTTAGTTCACTGTTGTCGCTCACCCAATCAGTCCCTTCTGTCTCGCTGCCATCCAGTTCGGCCACCAGCGCGGCGATATCGGTGTCATCGTCCAGCCGTGTCAGCATCAGCCCGTTGCGGTACAGGCTGATACGAAACAACGTCCCGGCGGTAAAACCGGCCTGTGCCAGCGCGGAGCCGGTCAGGGTCAGTTCGGGCAGGTCGCCTGCTTGCCACGCAATATCAATATCGATGCTCATTGTACGCCCCCAACATCCATCCCACCGGGAAACCCCTTCAGCCACCGTGCCACCGCCTGTTCATCGAACGCGGCAACACTGAGCGCGTGCAAGTCCTGCCACAGCGCACGGATATCCTGCGTAGTAATCACAATGCAACCGGGCATGATACGCAGCCGGAGCGGTTGCCCGGTGTGAAACCCGGCTTCCTTCAGCCAGTGGCCTGCCATGGTGATGGCGGGGGTGTCGTGGTTGCCTTTGACCGGTCGATAGCTGACGCGGGTAAAGCGCTCGTGTTGAGAGATTTTAAAAACGGTGGTGTCTGGCGTAGAATGCGCGTCAGCCATAGTAACTACTCCTGTTAGTTGCTTGTGGTTAGCCGTGCGGGTGTGTTGCGAGCACGCCTGCACGGCGTCAGTTAAGGCTCAGCGCAATAAGCGCTTTGCCTGATGTTTTAATATCATGGCGTCGAGAACGGATGTGACCGTTTTCAACTCGTCCTCATCCATCTGCCTGATGGCTTCAAATTTCAGTTTCAGCTCATCCTGCGGCTCGCGCTCACCATCCTCAAAAATCAGCCAGTCAGTCGATACGTTGAAGGTGATGGCTGTGCGTTTAAGAATATCTAAAGAGGGCTGCGCTTCGCCGGACTCATAGCGACGAACCTGAGTAAGATGTATCCCTACCTTGTCAGCCATCTGCGGCTGGGTCAGGCCGTACTGCTTGCGCAGTTGCAGAAAGCGAGTTGAAAAGCTCATCCAGAACATCCTCTGATAATTACCGGTTTTTCGCATTATCTCTCCCTGTTCTGAATGGGGTGTCTTTTGTGTTCTTAATAGACTTTATGCTAATATCTATAGAGAGCATTTTCAAGGTTTTTGTAAGAAACATTTCACTGGCTAACCTTTCTGTTTTAATCTTGTCTTATATAGCATTTAACCTTTTATTACAGCGCTCACATTATGAATGTTATCTGTGTAGAGTGTTTTCCATGTGTTCTATATGGGGTCGTTAAATGTTTCTTGTAGGGTTATTGACAGTGTTTTTGTGATGGCCGGGTCACGTTGACAGTACGGCGTATTCCCTATTAGGAGCGGCATTACGACGGGCGGGTGTACCGGTATGACTACGACGTGGCGGGGCAGTTGGCGAGCCGGCAGGCCCCGGACGGCAGCCGGCTGGCGTACGGCTATGACGCGGGCGGTCGGCTGAGGACGATTGAGGCGGTCAGTGCGGACGGGGCCGGCGAGGGGACGACGACCTTTGCGTATGACCTGTCGGGACGGCTGCTGAAGGCGGCGAGCCCGGACGCGGTGGTAGAGTATGCGTACAACCGCGCCGGTCAGGTGGTGAGCGAGACGGTCAACGGCGAAGAGGTGCGCACCGGCTACGACGACGGCGGGCAGCGGTCGGTGGTGGAAGGGCTGCTGGCGTCGCTGAATCTGGGGTGGCAGGGCGGCCGGCTGACGACGCTGGGCATCGGTTCGCACCTGCCGCTGACGTTCAGCCACACGGCGTCGGGGGAAGAGCTGCGGCGCAGCAACGGGTCGGGCTTCGCGCTGCGGCACGAGTGGAGTGCTGCGGGGCTGTTGTCGCGTCAGGCGCTGGAAGGCGTGAGCGGGGTGCTGGAGCGACGTTACCGGTACGACGTACTGGACCGGCTGACGGGCCTCAGCGACAGTCACTGGGGCGAGCAGGCGCTGCGGCTGAACGGCACGGGCCAGGTGGTGGCGGAGCGTCGCGAGCAGGGTCGCCGGCAGCAGGCGCGGCTGTTTGGCTACGACAGCGAGCAGAACCTGTGCGAGGTGTCGGCAATCGAGCCGGACGGGGCGGGCCGGCTGTCGGCGAGCAATGCGGCGGTGCAGGCGTCATCGGGTTACGATGCGGCAGGGCGGGTGGTGATGCGTGGCGACAGCCGGTATCAGTACGACGCCTGCGGCCGGCTGGTGAACAAACGGGAAAGCCGCGCCGGTTTTCGGCCGCGGGACACGCAGTTCGAGTGGGATGCGCAGGACCGGCTGGTGCGGGTGAGTCTGCCGGACGGGTCGCGGTGGCGGTACCGTTACGATGCGTTCGGCCGTCGAATCAGCAAGGTGCGCGAGGGCCAGGTGCCGTCGGCGCAGGCGGTAGCGCGGGTGGCGTACCGGTGGGACGGCGACCAACTGTCGGGCCAGACGCAGTACCGTGCGGACGGCAGCGTGGCGCGGGCGGTGCAGTGGGTGTACGAGCCGGGGAGTTTCCGGCCGCTGGCGCAGGTGGAGGAGAAGGGCGGGCGCACGCAACTGCACTACATCGTGACGGACCTGACGGGAACGGCGCGGGAGCTGTGCAGCGAGACGGGGGAGGTGCACTGGCGGGGCGAGCAGGCGTTGTGGGGCGCGCTCCGTGAAGAGAAAATCCCCATTCCGCTGCGGCGCTGGCTGGGCGATGCAGCGAACGAGGAGGTGTACTGCGAGCTGCGTTATCAGGGGCAGGTATACGACGCGGAGACGGGGCTGTATTATAACCGCCACCGGTATTACGACCCTGAGACAGCGCAGTACCTGTCGGGAGACCCGATAGGGCTGGCAGGGGGGGCTGAGGCCGCAAGGGTATGTGCATAACCCGATGGAGTGGGTGGATCCGCTGGGGTTGGTTGGGTGTCCGGGAAATAGCCACTTAGATAACCCTAAGAAAAAAGTTAACTCGGCTGAAGTAGGGGATATTGTTCGTACTCCATCGTCACATCCTGAAGATTTTACAAAAATAAGAGGTGGTGATTATAAAAATCAAAATACAGGAGAAATATGGAGTAAGAGTAATACCACTCACAGTGACAAGCTTGGGGAGTGGAAGGTTGGGATAGGGAAAAATGCACCTACTCCAAGTAAAAAGATTACGGTGGGGATGAGTGATGGAAAAATCATTAAAATTGACAAGTAATAGCTTTAATTTTAACTTGGCTGATATTAATTTTAGTTCTTTTAGTTCGTCAAATAAATGGGTTGGTTGTTTTGAGAAAAAATCGCCATTTGCAATTTCATTGATTGATGACTCTATAGAAATAGTGCGTAATTTTTTTTCTCCCCATTGGGATAGTTTCTTTGCTCTGTCAGCTTTGTCTTTTGATGATGAAAGGGAGACTGATGGTGATATATTGAAAGAATATGGAGGTGTATATGATTATGCTAAGATTAATAATTATTTGAAACCTCTGAGTGATGATTTCGAAAGTTATTTGTATGGTGAGATTCCTTTGCCTGCATCTTCATTAAGTCTGCATTTTGATAATGATAATTTTATGGATATTTGTAGGTTAATCATGGGGCATGGGGGTGTACTAGGTCAGGTTTTTTTTATGATTAATTTGGAGTTGAAGTTGGCAATATATCCTCATGGTGATATAGGATTTGGTATTATATCCCTTGGTGAGGATGATGCTGTTTGTAAGTCATTTTTGAATTCTCTTATTGGAAATGATGATTTTAATGTCCTTATGTGATTTTTATTAAGCACTATATCAGTGGTGTTTTATAGCCGGAAGCGATCTTACGATCCTTCCGGCTTTTTTATTTGGCCATCAGCGTGATTACGCCAGCATCACATCCGGTTCAGCCCGAAGGATGATCCGGCCAGGCAGGGCTTCAATGCTAAACGGTGACTTTTTTACGCTGGTTGTGATCGGCTGGTGGAATCACACATTGCCCACTCAATATCCGCAAAAGTGTCATGGATGCACTTAATCCTTTCTGTTTATGGTTACAGAACCATAGACCATAAATACATCGGTCGAACCTGACGAACCACGGTAACCCCCCTGGCCCTCATTGAGGTAACAAGCAAGGGCAGTAAATTCCCAGGCTTCATCCATCGAGGCTGTGATTTTACGTGTGGTGAGTTCGGCTTTCCCGTATTGTTCACCAAAGCGGCGTACGCCCCAGGCAAACTCTCCCAGTGAGTCGCGGACTGATGGATGCTCCCATCCCCATAGCCAGGTGCCATCTTCCGTGTTGTAAGTGCCGATGACTTGCACGGGGGCAGTTATCACCATTTTCTTTTCGTTATTCGTGAAGGTAATTATCCCGGCATCAAGATCGACCGCCCATGAGGCCACATCAAGACCCCACATCTCCACGGCTGCTTGTGTACGCAATTGCATCTCGTTATTTGCGCGTGCAATCGTCAGGTGGGGTTCTGCAAGCGCTACGGTGTCGCTAGTGGCCCCGGTTTCTTTGCCGCCAAAAAGCGTCTTTAAGAAATTGATCATTGATACTCTCCTGGTTTCTCATTTGGCGTGAATTAATGTTGCTCGAATGGATCTTACTCTAAAGTGCCAATGGGTTGCGTTGTTCAACTCGTAACTCGCATTATTTTTGGTATAGGTGTAGTATATGTGAAATTAAATCATTTTTTGCTATATAATGATTATTGGGGTGCTTATATAATGCGTAGGTTTTTTCTGCTTCTTTCGATTTTATCGATTTGTAACTATGCGTATTCATTTTATACTGTCATGGCGGACTTGTCATTTATATCTAAATTTCAGAATGTTTTCGTAATGTTGATGTGCTCAGCTTTTTCTTTTTTGTTATTTGCGTCAAAAAATAAAGAAATATTGTCTTTACTAAAAAAATATTATTTATCACTTAAAATGAAGCCGATAGGTGGAGACTACACACATGTGTTGTTATTCTGCTTTATTTTTATCTCTTATGCGCATTATTATATATCTGAGCTGCTGTTTAAGCTTATTTTTGATGCTGTGTCAAAGGTTGTTCCAATTTACCTTTATTCAACGGTCGAGAGTTATGTCTATATTTACTTTTCTACCAATTGCATATTTTTTGTCCTTTACTCAATGCCAGTCATATATTCTTTTATGAGATTGAAATCCGGGGCGGAAAATGTGACTCATTTGAGACGTGATGAATAAATGCCATTTCTGGATTCACGTGGGGGGATGTGAATTCCATTCAGCGCTTACGAATAGATGACAGGATCTTCAGTTGTACTGCAAGGATGCTATCGGAGGTTGGCGTCTGACACAAAATTGGGCCTCTATCCTAAACACCATTGCTACTTTTGGGCCCCTGAGGGCGTGGTGTTCAACCGGTAGATACCTTTATCGGCTTCGGCCTACCTTGTTACTTTCCCCCTCATCATAACGTCCTGCGCTATTTCCTCATAGTAAGTACAACGTGTCCCTTATACCCAAAGCATCATTATTGCGCGGTAGATAATCTTTGCCGGTATGGAGGGCTGGGGTAGAGTAGGTTATTCCCCACAACGGCTGGGATAGGGCGGGGACAGGCACCCGCGCATGTGGCGAGGTGTGAATCAATGAGGAGGGAAGTATGGGGATTTCTCCAGCACTGATTACGCAGGCTACTGAATGGCGCCGTAAGTTGCATACTAATCCGGAATTGGGGTATCAGGAACATCAGACATCTCAGATGGTGGCCGAATTACTGACCCGGTTTGGGTTTCAGGTCCATACCGGGCTGGCGGGAACCGGCGTAGTCGGCACCCTGGAGAACGGGCCGGGGCCGACCATTGGCCTGCGTGCCGATATGGATGCGCTGCCGGTGACTGAACTGGGTTCTCTACCCTATACATCACAGCATTCCGGCGTGATGCATGCCTGTGGTCACGACGGGCATACCGCCATGTTGCTGGCTGCCGCCAGTCATCTTGGCGAAACCCGACGTTTCAGCGGAACGGTGCACGCCGTTTTTCAGCCGGCGGAAGAGAATTTGGGCGGTGCGCGCCGGATGGTGGAAGAAGGGCTGTTTACGCGTTTCCCAATGGATGACATTTATGCTTTGCATAATTGGCCTGGGTTGCCTGTCGGGCATGTCGGCGTGAGCAGTGGGGCGATGATGGCTTCGCTGGATTCGTTTGAAATTACCCTGACGGGCAAGAGCTGCCATGCCGCGATGCCGGAAAGCGGCGCCGATCCTATTATGGCGGCGTCTCAACTGGTGCTGTCGCTACAGACGATTCCTTCCCGGCTGTTGTCGCCTCAGTCGTCGGTCGTCATCAGCATTACGCAGATTGCCGGCGGGGAAGCCATTAACGTGATTCCGGAAACCGTGGTGTTGCGTGGTACGTTGCGTTGTCTGCAAACCTCAACGCGTGATCAGGTGAAAACATTGATTGCACAATTTGCAGAGCAGGTCCCCGCGCTGTTCGGCGTCAACGGGGCCATTCGTTACTTTCCGGGCTACCCGGTGACCCACAACGATGCCCGAGTCGCGCAAACCGTTCGCGAAGTGGCGCAAATAACGTGCGGTGAGGGGCAGGTTCATTGGGATATCGCTCCTTCCATGGCTTCGGAAGATTTCGCCTGTATGCTCGAACACTGTCCCGGCGCTTATTTCTGGCTGGGCGCTGATGGCGAAACCCCTTCCCACCCATTACATAATGCCTGCTATGACTTTAATGACGCACTCATTCCACATGGTGTCGCGATGTGGGTTGCGTTAGTGGAAAAACGGTTGCCATTGCGTTAACCGTATCCGGCAGCGCCCGCTGCCATCTTGTGCGGCATCCTTATGATCCTCATTCAATTATGGCTTTTATGCACCCGGCTCAGACCGGGTGTTTGCTATGTTTGTCGGCGCTTTTCACTCTGTTCCACAATCCGGTTTATTTAATCCCAATAACGGAAACTATTTTTCCATAAAGTCTGTTTTTTATTTTTTTTGATTCAAATTGCACGGGGAAATAATAAACCGGAAACGTTTTTCCTTCGATCGTATTCACGGTGCTGTCCGAGCATTTATTTTGCCAAGTTATGCGGCGACTCACGATTTTGCTATCGGGTGGGATGTGATTTTTTATTGTGCGATCAGGCGGTGTTTTATTTTTCTTTCATGACATAAATAGTGATGAAATGTTTCGCTTACGTGATGTTGCGGTGTGAAAATAATCAAGGAGTATGACTAGGCATATTCCTTATTAATAATGCGTTTATTCTTGTTTTTAATTAGCATGATAATTGTTTTTAAATCTAACGAAATTAGAGAGGCAAAAAACACCCGTTTTTTGGGAAATTGTAATACGTGCAGTATAGGCGTTATTTTCCGTAAAAATTGAATTATTTTTCATTGGTTTTTTATTTATTTAATTGATTTTTAAGTATTTTTTGTGTTTTTGGGAGCTTTGGGATATTAAAAATATATTAGCGTTGACCATGTATCAGCGTTATGTGTATGATTGGCGAACGAAGCAGAAATATATCTACACATTTTGAATACAGTTCTGTCGTTTTTATTAGCTTACTAATTCCATACGGTTTAAGAATGCGTTGAGTGAATGCGCCGAGGCGGCGGGTTCTATTTCTTGCATATCGTCGGTCGAAAAACAAACATATCCAAAATAATTCGCGTTGCAGGAAGGCGGCAATCGAATGAATCCTCGGGAACTGACATCAGTCAATGAGCGGGGTGAATGAAGGCAGCCAACACACCGGCAACGTGAAGTATGAAGGATATAGCCTATTTGTTCGCTGAATAACCTGGTCTGTCATGGATTCAGGCGGGTTTTCAGTAGGATTCGACCTTATTTTATCGGGCCAGAGTGCCCTCACGTTGGTATTGACATATGGCAAAAGGAACTGACGGTGCATCTGTCGCACCAAAGGAACGTATTAATATCAAATATGTCCCAGCTACGGGTGGTCAGCAGGCGGAAATTGAATTACCGCTGACGTTGATGGTAGTGGGAAATATGAAGGGACGCACAGAAGAGACACCGATTGAAGAACGTCAGACGGTGTCTATCGACAAGAACAATTTCACTTCGGTCATGAAAGAGGCCAATCTGGAGCTGAATTTCAGCGTGCCTAACCGCCTGGAAGAAGACAGCCAGGATGACCTCCCCGTCAAACTCAGTATCGCTTCACTGAATGATTTCTCCCCCGATCGCATCGCCCAGCAAGTACCGGAACTGCGCAAGCTGCTGGAACTGCGCGAAGCGCTGGTGGCGCTGAAAGGGCCGCTGGGTAATATCCCCGCTTTCCGCAATCGCCTGCAGGATCTGTTATCCAGCGAAGAAGCCAGAGAGCAGTTGCTTAAAGAGCTGGATCTGGTGAAACCCGCCGAATAATTGATTGTCACTGACGAGAGAAGGGAAACAAACATGTCAATGGTTGAAGAACAGGCCCAGACAAGCGCGGCCGGTGGTTCATCATCGCTGCTTGAAGAAATCATGGCGCAGGCGCGCATCACCCCGGTGGATGAAGGTTACAACGTCGCCAAACAGGGGATCGCCGCGCTGGTGGCGAACATTCTGGACAGCGGCAACGCGGCCGAGCCGGTGAACAAGGCGCTGGTCGACAGCATGATCGTTGAGCTGGACAAAAAACTCAGCAAACAGATCGACGTGATTCTTCATGCACAGGAGTTGCAGGAGCTGGAATCTTCCTGGCGCTCACTGAAACTGCTGATCGATCGCACCGATTTCCGTGAAAACATCAAAATCCTGCTGCTGCACGCGACCAAAAACGAGCTGCTGGAAGACTTTGAGTTTGCACCGGAAATCACCCAGTCCGGTTTCTATAAACACGTTTATTCCAGCGGCTACGGCCAGTTCGGCGGCCAGCCGATCGGCGGGGTGATCGGCGATTACGCGCTGACTCAAAGCTCGCCGGACATCAAGCTGATGCAGTATGTCAGCGCGGTGGGCGCGATGGCGCACGCACCGTTCATCTCCTCCGTCGCACCGACCTTCTTCGGTGTGGACAGCTTTACCGATCTGCCGTCGATCAAAGACCTGAAATCGGTATTCGAAGGCCCGGCTTACACCAAATGGCGTTCGATGCGTGAATCGGAAGATGCCCGTTATCTGGGGCTGACGGCGCCGCGTTTCCTGGCTCGCCTGCCGTATGACCCGGTAGAAAACCCCATCAAAGGGTTTCACTACAAGGAAGACATCAGCGCCAACCACGAACACTACCTGTGGGGCAACACTGCGTATCTGATGGGGACCGCCATTACCGACAGCTTCGCCAAGTACCGCTGGTGCCCGAACATTATCGGCCCGCAAAGCGGCGGCGCCATCACCGATCTGCCGGTGCATGTGTATGAAGCGATGGGCCAGTTGCAGGCCAAGATTCCGACCGAGGTGTTGATCACCGACCGTCGCGAATACGAAATGGCCGAAGAGGGTTTCATCACCCTGACCATGCGTAAAGACAGCGATAACGCCGCGTTCTTCTCCGCCAACTCGGTGCAGAAACCCAAGGTGTTCGCCAATACCAAAGAAGGGAAAGAGGCGGAAACCAACTACAAACTGGGTACGCAACTGCCGTACATGTTCATCATCAACCGCTTGGCGCACTACATCAAAGTGTTGCAGCGCGAGCAGATCGGTTCCTGGAAAGAGCGTCAGGATCTGGAGCGCGAGCTGAATAACTGGATCAAGCAGTACGTCGCCGATCAGGAAAACCCGCCGGCTGATGTACGCAGCCGCCGTCCGCTGCGTGCGGCACAGATCAAAGTGCTGGATGTGGAAGGCGAACCGGGCTGGTATCAGGTGACCATGGCGGTGCGCCCGCACTTCAAGTACATGGGGGCGAACTTTGAATTGTCCCTGGTTGGTCGTCTGGATAAGGAATAACGACTGATGCCGTCGCTCTCTGCCTGGGAGCGGGGATCTGCGGCCAGCCTGTTTGATCGTATCCGGGGAGAGGAGCGCCGTTCCTCTCCCGAAACGGAGTTGGAAGACCTGATCGCGTCGGTGAAACGCCAGCTTGATCAGGTACTGAATACGCGCCCCGGCAGTTGTCGCAGCGCACCCGAGCTTGGCGTGATTGATTTTAATGACGCCACGCAGGGCGGCGCGGATATCCGGGGCAAAATCCGTGAAGCGATCCGACAGTGTATCTGTCGCTTTGAACCGCGCATTGTCCATGTGGACGTCAGTGCATCGGACTATCTGTCCAACCCGCTGGAGATGTCGTTTCAGGTCACCGCACATGTGCGGCTGGAAGAACTGGAGCAGGTCACCTCCTTCAATATTCATATGGACAGCCACCGCCATTACAGAATGATGTGATTATGTCGCTGGAACATTTCTTCAGGGATGAACTCGCTTATTTGCGCCTGCAAGGGCGCGAATTCGCCAAAGCACACCCTGAACTTACCCGATTTTTGTCAGAACAGACCACGGATCCGGATGTCGAGCGGTTGCTGGAAGGCTTCGCCTTTTTGACCGGCAGTTTGCGGGCGAAGATCGAGGATGAGTTTCCGGAGCTGACGCACGGCCTGCTGGGGATGCTGTGGCCGAACTATTTGCGCCCGGTACCCAGCATGACCATCATGCAGTTTTCGGTACTGCCCGGCGCCATCGCGCAGCCGGCGTTCGTGGCGCGCGGCTGCGAGCTGGACAGCCTGCCGATAGACGATGTGGTCTGCCATTTCCAAACCTGCCACGATGCCTGGATCTACCCGGCGGATATCCACCGGATTAACGCGCAAAGCGGCAACGACATGTCCGCCATCACGCTGGATATCGGCCTGCACGGGCCGTTGTCGCTGGGGGATTTGCAGCTCGATAAACTGCGTTTCTTCCTGGGCGGCGACCGTTACACCGCCTATGAACTCTATTTCTGGATAGCCAGCCAGCTGTCGCACATTGAGCTGGAAATTGACGGGAAACGCTTTCGCCAGCAGGCGAATGTGCTGAAAACCGTCGGCTTCGAGCGCGAAGACGCGATGCTGCCGTATCCCGGCAACGTCTACTCCGGCTACCGCATCCTGCAGGAGTATTTCTGTTTTCCGGAAAGTTTTCTGTTCTTCCAGTTGTCCGGCGCCAGTTGGCCTAACCAGCCGCTGATGGTGACGGATTTCAAACTGCATTTCTGCTTTGACCGGCCGCTGCCGGCGGAACTGAAAATCCGTCCGGATTCGTTCATGCTCAACTGCGTGCCGGCCATCAATCTGTTCCGCCATGACAGCGAACCGATCAACCTTGACGGCCGCCAGACGGATTACCCGCTCAAAGCCAGCTATCGCCACGCCGACAGTTTCGAGATTTTTTCCATCGACAAAGTGGAAGGCTGGGTGGAGGGCAACAGCGGGCGCGCGCGCGGCATTCCGCGGCTCTACCAGCCGTTCGAAAGTTTCCAGCACCAAATCGAACGAGCCAAAGGGCGGCTGGCGCTGTATTACCGCATTCGGGTGCGTGAAGCGGTCAGCGGCGACGGCTTTGAGCATTTGCTGTCGTTTGTGCGCGGCGACGAGAAAGAGGTTATCGATCTGGATGAGTCCATTTCGGTTAGCCTGACCTGCACCAACCGCTCGCGGGCGGCGCAGTTGCCGGTGGGCGCCATCTGCGTGCCGACCGGCAATTCGCCGTCTTTCGCTACCTTCCGCAACCTGATTCGGCCCACCCGCCCGCTGCGCCCGGCGTTGGACGGCAGCCTGCACTGGACGCTGATCTCCAACCTGTCGCTGAACTATGTGTCGCTGCTGCGCCGTGATGCGCTGGTGCAGATCTTGCGTACCTACGACTTTCCGGCGTTGCATGACAAGCAGGCGGAGCAGGCGTCGCGCAAGCGGCTGGCGGGGATAGAAACGATTGAAACCACACCGGTGGACCGGCTGGTGCAGGGGATGCCGGTGCGCGGGCTCAAGTCGGTTTTGTCGGTGCGGCAGTCGGCGTTCGCCAGTGAAGGCGAACTCTATCTGTTCAGCACCGTGCTGGCGCATTTCTTCTCGTTGTACGCCAGCGTCAACGCCTTCCATCTGCTGGAAGTGGTCAACATCGATAACAAGGAGCGCTACCGATGGCCGGTACAGATAGGTCAGCACTCGATGATGTGACCGCAGGGCAGGCGATGTTTCGCCAGGATGCGCGCCACTTCAACTTCTTTCAACTGGTGGAATTGCTCAACCAGGTGGAAGGCGTCGATCTGGAGCAGGCGCTCGACTTCCGGCCTGAACTGGAGCGCATTCGCTTTCGCGCTACCGCATCAATCGGTTTTCACCCCAGCGATGTGCTGCGGGTGGGCGAAGACAGTGACGGCCGGCAAGAGCTGGAAGTGGCGTTTCTCGGGCTGCACGGCAGCCAGTCGCCGATGCCGGGGTATTACCTCGAAGAGCTGGCGTGGGAATACGCGCAGGGCGAGCAAAAACTGGGCGTGTTTCTCGATTTCTTCCATCACCGGTTGCTGACGCTGCTACACCGCGCCTGGCGAAAATACCGTTATCACGTACGTTTCCAGAATGACGGTGAAGACGGCTTCTCCCGGCTGATGTTCGCGCTGGTGGGGCTCGGCAACGACGCCGTGCGCGACAGCCTGCCGGTCAACCGCGCCAAGATGTTGTCTTACGCCGGCCTGCTGGCCAGCCCCAGCCGCTCGCCGGAAGTGGTCGCCGGTCTGGTCATCCACTGTTTCGACCTGGAAGACGTCGAGGTCATCGCCTGGCAGCACCGCAAAGTACCGATTTTCGAGGACCAGCAAAACCGGCTGGGGCGCGCCAACAGCGTGCTGGGCGGCGATTTAGTCATCGGCGACAAGGTGAACGATTGCGCCGGCAAATTCCTGCTGAAAGTGGATAACCTCAGCTTCGGCCGTTTTCTCAGTTTCCTGCCCAACGGCGAGCATTTTCAACCGCTGGTGCGTTTTGTTTCCTTCATTCTGCGCGATCAACTGGCCTGGGACTTGCGCCTCGGTTTCGCCGAAGGGGAAGCCAGGGGGTTGCGGCTGGGCGATGACCAGAGCAGCCGTCTGGGATGGAGCAGCTTTCTCGGGCAGCCGCCCGCCGACCCGTATGTGACGATTTGTGTGCAGGAGTAATTGTGAACGAAAACAACCCACTCACGCTGGTGGTGCTCAACAGCGAACAACTGGATATCAACTCGCAGGTGCAGCACCGCTTTGATCACCGCGGCGGCACGCTGGGCGCATCGGAAAAGGATCAGTGGCAATTGCGCGACCGACTGGGAGCGGTATTACCGGAACATGCGCGCATCGAATTACAAGACGGCCATTTCTGCGTCTGCGACCTGAGCGGCCAGACCTTCATCAACGGCGCGTTGTCGCCCATCGGCCGCGATCGGCGGGTACGGCTGGATCATGGCGATGAACTGGTGATTGGCCCGTTCCGTCTGGGGGTTTACCTCGAGGATCCGGCGCGCGAGCAGGATATCGATCAGGTGCTGGGGCAGCGCCCCGGCGATGTACTGGAAGGGTGGCTTGGCGAAGAACGACGTAGTGCGCCCGCCGATGAGACGGCGATAGACCGATTTAACGACCCGTTGTGGGCGTTGCAGCAGGAACAGAGCCGCTCGCCGCTGGCAACGGAGGCTGAGCGCGGCGATGAACTGCCGACCTCGCTTTCTTCTTTTTCTGCCGTTGAGGACACCATGGATCAGAAATTTGTGGAATTACCGACCATTGACAATCCGCACGCCGGGGCGGGGCTGGGCGGCGCGGTTGACGCGGTGACGCTGGCGCCGCTGCTGCGCGGGCTGGGCGTATCGCTCAATACCGGCGATGAGCAACAACTGCGCGAGATGCTCGAAGAGATGGGCAAAAGCCTCAAAGCAATGGTGGAAGGCTTGCTGACGTTGCAGGCCGATCAGGCGGCGCTGGCGGATACCCATCTACGGCCGATTGAAGATAACCCGCTGCGCCTGGGGCTGGATTACACCGATACGTTGTCGCTGCTGTTCGCCGACGATAAAAGCCCGGTGCACCTGTCCGCACCGGCCGCCATCAGTGAAGTGCTGAGTAATATGCAGGCGCATCACCGGGCCAACCAGCAGGCGATCGCCGTGGCGCTGGAAAGCATTTTGCAGGCGTTTTCTCCGGCGGCGCTGCTGGGGCGTTTCGAGCATTACCGCCGCAGCGGCGAACGCCAGGCGCTGGACGACGGCTGGGCGTGGCAGATGTACCAGCACTATTACCGCGAGCTGACCTCGCCGCGCCAGCAAGGGTTCCAGAAACTGTTTCATCAGGTGTATGCGCAGGCGTATGACCGTGCGGTTCGCCAGCAACAGGAGCAGAAATAATGCTGCGAGCCTTAATGCTGCGAACCGGGTGGTTATGCGTTCTGATGCTGCTGCTGCCCGGCTGTTCCACGCTCGGCAAAATGGCGAAGGTGGCGGCCAACCCGGATATTCAGATAGGCAGCAATGATAACCAGCCGTCCACCGTCGGTTTCAGCCTGCTGGCGGAGCCGGATGTTAACCCCAGCGAGAGCGGCGACGCGGCGCCCATTGAGTTTCAACTGGTGATGCTGGCGGAGGATTCACGCCTGCTGGCGACCGACTATGACCAGGTGACCGGCGACATCGAAAAGGCGCTGGCCAAGAATTACCTCAGTCATCAGGACTACACGCTGCTGCCGGGGCAGTTCAAATACCTGCCGCCGGTCAAGCTGGATGAGAAAGTGCATTACATCGGGGTGATTGCCAAGTACGCCGACCCGGACAGCGCCGAGTGGCGCAAGGTTATCAAACTGAAAAACACCGGTCGCACTTATCAGCTTCTGGTGCATTTGCGCCGTGAAGAAGTCGAAATCAAGAAAGATCAAGAAGAAGAATAACTATGTCGAGCCGAAATCGGATTATTTGGCGGGAAGGGCTGTTCATCAAGCCGCAGCATTTCCAGCAACAGCAAAGACACACGGACTACGCGCTCCATGCCCGTCTTAGCGCGCTTAGCGACTATTTCTACGGCCTGCAATCGCTGGCGATCAACGAGGAATACCTCAACTTCGGGCGTATCGCGCTGGTGAACGCCACCGGCGTGATGCCGGACGGCACGGTCTTCAACATTCCGGGGGATGACGCGCTGCCGCAACCGCTGGAAATCACCGATGTGGCGCTGGCTAACCAGAAGGTCTATCTGGCGCTGCCGCTGGCGGTGAACGGCGTCAGCGAAGTCGGGCAGGCCGGGGCCGGTATCGCCACCCGCCTGCAATCGCATCGTCACGATGTGCGCGATTTGCACAGCGAAGGCGGCGACGTGGTGTCGATGGAAGTGGGCAAGGTCAGCCTGCGGCTGATGCTGGAACGCGATGATCGCAGCGCTTATGCGTCGCTGGCGATCGCCAACATCCTCGACAAACGGCCGGACGGCGGGCTGGTGCTGGACCCTAACTTTATGCCGTGCAGCATCAGCGTTACCGCCATTGCGAGCCTGAAACGCTTTCTGGGTGAATCCGCCGGTCTGGTGGCGGAACGCGCCCGCAGCCTGGCCCAGCGTATCGCCGCGCCCGGTCAGCAAGGGGTGGCGGACGTGGCGGAATTCATGATGCTGCAACTGCTTAACCGCGCCCAGCCGCAACTGTCGCATCTGGCGCGTCTCGGTACGCTGCACCCAGAGCGGCTGCACGAAGCGCTGGTGCAACTGTGCGGCGAACTGATGACCTTTACCGACGAGTCGCGCCTGCCGCCGGAGTTTCCCGCTTACCGGCACGAGCATCAGCAATCGAGCTTTGAGCCGCTGATGATGGCGCTGCGTCAGGCGCTGAGTACCGTGCTGTCGCCGCGTGCGGTGTCGATCCAGATGAAAGCGCAGCCTTACGGCGTGCGGGTGGCGCTGGTGGGCGATGCCGAACTGATGGCCGGCGCCGAATTTGTGCTGGCGGTGCGCGCGCGTATGCCGCAGGAGCATTTGCGCAAGCAACTGCTGCAACAAACCAAGATCGCCTCCAGCGACAAGATCCGCGAACTCATCAGCCTGCAACTGCCCGGCGTGCCGCTGCTGCCGCTGCCGGTGGCGCCGCGCCAACTGCCGTACCACGCCGGCTACAGCTACTTCCAGTTGGACAGGCAAAGCCCGGCCTGGAAATCACTGGTCACCAGCAACACGCTGGCGTTCCACATTGCCGGCGAATTCCCGGAACTGGACATGCAACTGTGGGCCATCCGCGGCCAGTAGTTAACAGGAGGAACCCGTGAGTACCGACATCATTAAAAACGACCAGTTAGGCGACCTGTTGTATGACAACGCCCGACAACTGGATATGGATTCCGATTACTGGTTCCGCCTGCGCGGGCAGAGCATTAACCCGATGATCGACGCGGTGACCCCGCTGCTGGGCATGGTGGAGCGGGTGCGCCAGCTGTCGGAATACGGCGGTGTGGCGGAGTTGTATCAGCGCGTGCAGTCCGAAATTCAGGCCATCGAGCAGGAACTGCATTCTCACGGCTACGAAAACGGCGTGATCCTGTCGTTTCGCTACATTCTGTGCACCTTCATTGACGAAGCGGTGATGGGGCGGGAGTGGGGCGGGCAGAGCGTGTGGTCGGCCCATTCGCTGCTCACCCGCTTTCATAATGAAACCTGGGGCGGCGAGAAGGTATTCGTGCTGCTGGAAAAACTGCTGGATGACCCGGTGCGCTATCGCGACATTCTGGAGTTTATCTACCTGTGCTTGTGCCTCGGTTTCGAAGGGCGCTACCGGGTGATGACGCAAGGGCGCGAAGAACTGGATCGGGTGGTGCGCCGCTTGCACGACACCCTGCGCCCGGAGCCGGAAAACTCGCCGACGGTGTTCCACCTCAATCTGGGGCAGCAGTCTTCCCGCTACCAACTGCGTAAACAGATTTCGCTGCGCACCCTGTTTATCGGCCTGTGCGTGGTGATGGCGGCGGCGTTTGGCCTCTACCACTATCAGCTAACCAACCAGACCCAGGACGTACTGCGTCAACTGGGAGAATTATTACAATAACAGGAGCGTATTCTCGTGATTCGAATCGAACTGCCGATCCTGGTTGAGCGACTCAACCCGCTGTGCCGCCACATGATGGAAGAAGCGGCGGCGCTGTGTATTCAGCATCAAGGCGCGGAGATCCGCATTGAGCACCTGTTGCTGAAAATGCTGGAAACGCCGTTGTGCGACGTGCGCCTGATCCTCAAACACGCCGGGGTAGAGGCCGACGAACTGGCGGCCCTGTTGCAGCCCAATACCGCAGACAAAGGGTTTGAGTCGGGCTATCCCTCGTTTTCGCCGCTGCTGGTGGAGTGGTTACAGGACAGCTGGCTGCTGGCCTCGGCCGAACTCCAGCACGCCCGCCTGCGTAGCGGCGTGCTGCTGTTGGTGTTGCTGATGACGCCGACGCGTTATCTGTCGGCCACGGTAACCCGCCAACTGGCGCAAATTAACCGCGAGCTGCTGCGTCAGCAGTTTGACGAATGGGTGAAAGACTCGGCGGAAACCGAAGTGATTACCGCCGCCGGCGTGATGCCGGAGCAGGCGGCCGCCGCCGCCACCCAACTGTCCCGCTATACCCAGAATGTCACCGAGTCCGCCCGGCAGGGCAAGCTGGACCCGGTGCTGTGCCGCGATCATGAAATCGATTTGATGATCGATATCCTCTCACGTCGCCGTAAAAACAACCCGATCGTGGTCGGCGAAGCCGGGGTGGGGAAAAGCGCGCTGATTGAAGGGCTGGCGCTGCGCATCGTCGCCGGCCTGGTGCCGGAGCGGCTGCGCGACGTGGAACTGCTGACGCTGGATTTGGGCGCGATGCAGGCCGGCGCGTCGGTGAAAGGTGAGTTCGAAAAGCGCTTTAAAGGCGTGATGCAGGAAGTCAAAGAGGCGCCGAAGCCGGTTGTTCTGTTCATCGACGAGGCGCACACGCTGATTGGCGCCGGTAATCAGGCCGGCGGGCTGGACGTATCCAACCTGCTGAAACCGGCGCTGGCGCGTGGCGAACTGCGCACCATCGCCGCCACCACCTGGAGCGAATACAAGAAATACGTGGAAAAAGACGCCGCGCTGTCGCGCCGCTTCCAACTGGTGAAAGTCGGCGAACCGAACGTCGAGCAAGCGACGGTGATCCTGCGTGGGTTACGCAGTATTTACGAACAGTCGCATGGCGTGTTGATTGATGAAGAAGCGTTGCAGGCGGCGGCCAATTTGTCTGCGCGCTATATCTCCGGGCGTCAGTTGCCGGATAAAGCTATCGACGTGCTGGACACCGCCTGCGCACGTGTCGCCATTAACCTGACCACGCCGCCGCGCGCGGTTAGCCAGTTGCAAACCCGCCTGCACCAGCAGGCGCTGGAAATGGCCCAACTGGAACGCCAGGGCCGCATCGGTCTGGGTGAGACCGCGGAGCGGCTGGCGGCGCTGCGTGACGCCCGCGAAACCGACGCCGCGACGCTGGCGCAACTGGAAGCCGACTGGCAGCGGCAAAAAACGCTGGTGCAGCAGATTGTCGCCCTGCGTACCGCCTTGCTGGCCGATGAACCGGCGGCAGATTTCGATGCCGCCGCGGCCGCCGCCGAGCTGGCCGACAGCGAGCGGGCGCTGGCGGAACTGCAACAACCGTCGGTGCTGGTATCGCCGCATGTGGATAAAACCCAGATTGCCTCGGTGATTGCCGAGTGGACCGGCGTACCGCTGAACCGTATTTCCCAGGGCGAGCTGGATGTGGTCACCCGCCTGCCGGATTACCTCGGCGACAGCATCAAAGGGCAGCAACTGGCGATTGCCCAATTGCACAAACACCTGCTGACCGCCCGCGCCGACCTGCGCCGTCCCGGTCGCCCGCTGGGCGCGTTTTTACTGGTGGGGCCGAGCGGCGTGGGTAAAACCGAAACCGTGGTGCAGATTGCCGACCTGATGTTCGGCGGTCGTCATTATCTCACCACCATCAACATGTCCGAGTACCAGGAGAAGCACACGGTTTCCCGCCTGATTGGTTCGCCGCCGGGCTATGTCGGCTTTGGCGAAGGCGGGGTGCTGACCGAAGCGATTCGCCAGAAACCCTATTCGGTGGTGCTGCTGGATGAAGTGGAAAAAGCCCATCCGGACGTGCTCAACCTGTTCTATCAGGCGTTTGATAAAGGCGAACTGGCGGACGGCGAAGGGCGGCTGATCGACTGCCGCAACGTGGTGTTCTTCCTGACCTCCAACCTCGGGTTCCAGACCATCGTCAATTTTGCGGATCGGCAGGATGAACTGCTGGATGCGCTCTACCCGGAACTGGCGGCGTTCTTCAAGCCGGCGTTACTGGCGCGCATGGAAGTAATCCCTTACCTGCCGCTGGACCACGACACGCTGGTTGAGATCGTACAGGGCAAGCTGTCCCGTCTGGTGACGTTGCTACAACAGCGCTTTGGTGCCGAGGTCGTCATCGACGCGGCGGTGCCGGAAGAGATTTTGCGTCTGGCGAACCGCAGCGAGAACGGCGCACGCATGTTGGAGTCGGTGATCGACGGCGCGCTGTTGCCGCCGGTGTCGTTGCAGTTGTTGCAACGCTTGTCGGCCGGCCAGCCGGTCAGCCGTATTCATTTCCAGGTGGAAGACGGCCAGTTCCGGTCCGAGGTGGAGGGCTGAACATGCAATCTGCCCTCGCCTTGGCGCTCTCGCTGACCCGGCACCGGGATGAAGCCGGCCTGTGTGAATGGCTGCTCGGCACGCTGCGTGCTGAATGGCAGCCGCAGGGGGCGCTGCTGGGTATGGTGGATGTCAGCGGGCGTCAGTTGATGTGCAGCGGTTGGGTACACCGCACGCCGCTGTCGCTGTCGCTCAGCGTGGATGATTTCAGTCATCCGCTGGCCTATGTGTTGCTTAAAAATCAGGTTCGCAGTTGGACGTCGCTGTACGGCGGCGCCCGTATCGAACACGAGGGCTTTCGTCAGTTGCTGGCCGATGCCGGCACGGCTTGCGGCTTGTTCGCTATGCCGTTGCAGGCGGACGGCGGCCGACCGCTGGCGGTATTGGCGCTGTTGGATACGCCGGAACGATTACAGGCGCTCGGGCGGCATGGCGACTGCGCGCAACTGGCGCAGATATTTTGCAGCCAGTTGGCGCTGATTCGCGAGCTGGGCCGCAGCCAACGCGAGCAGACCGCGCTGCGCGATTCGTTGCGCCAGATTAAAGACGAAGGCGCGCTGCGGCATGAACGGGAAAAGCGGGTGGCGGAAGGGTTGATCGGGCAGTCCGTCGCGGCGCGGCAGCTACAGCAGCAGATTTGCCAGGCGGCCGGCCATCGTCTGGCGGTGCTGATCCACGGTGAAACCGGTGTGGGCAAAGAGGTGGTGGCCCGGCTGTTGCACCAGTGTTCCGAACGCGCCGACCGGCCGTTCATCGCCATTAACTGCGCCGCCATTCCGGAAAATTTGATTGAAAGCGAGCTGTTCGGCTACGAGAAAGGCGCGTTTTCCGGTGCGCAGAGCAATAAAGTCGGGCTGGTGGCGCAAGCCAACGGCGGCACGCTGTTTTTAGACGAGGTGGGCGACATGCCGCCGTTGATGCAGGCGAAACTGCTGCGGGTGTTGGAAACGCACAGCTTCCGCCCGTTGGGGGCCGGTCAGGAGAGTCATTCCGATTTCCGGTTGATCGCCGCCACGCATCACCCGCTGGAACAGCGGGTGGCGGAAGGCCAGTTCCGTCAGGATCTCTATCACCGGCTGTGCCAGTGTCTGGTGCAGGTAGCGCCGCTGCGCGATCGCCCGGACGACATCAGCCTGTTGTGCGAGCACTTTATCGGGCAATTCGCCCAGCAACAGCAGAAACCGCTGGGGCCGCTGCACCGCACGTTTCTCAGGCAACTGGTGGGGTATGACTTCCCCGGTAATGTGCGTGAGCTGAAGAACTTGCTGGAGGTGGCGTGCGCGCAAACGCCGGCAGGCGAGCCGATTCGTCTGGAGTCGTTGCCGCCGGAATTGCATGAACGGGTCTGTGAGGGCACAGCCGCCGATAGCGACGCGTTCCACCATATTCAGGATTTGCGCATTGCTACCCAGCAGTATGAAGCCGCGGTGATTGCGGCGCGTTTGCAGCAGTTTCAGGGCAACCGGTTACTGGTAGCGGAAAGCCTGAATATTCCTAAACGAACCCTGGATCACAAGTGCCAGAAACTGGAGGTGAACTGATGATGCTGACGATGGTGCCGCTGCTGATGGCGGCAGTCGGTTCGCCCGACCCGGCCTGGCAATCGCTGTGGGAACAGTGCCGCAACGAGACCTCGCCGCAGGTGCGCCTGGCCTGTTACGACGCGCTCGGGCGCGAGACGGAACGCGCGAGCGCCTTGCCGCCCGAGACAAATAAAAGCGGCGCGGGGGAGAACGCGTTTCGTCTCAACCGCGAGGCGGCTAATGGCGATATCACCCTGACCAGGACGCTGGCGGACGGCAACACGCTGGTGATCAGCTGCGCCAGCAGCATTACCCATCTGCGGCTGACGCTCAGCCAGCCGTGGCCGGGCGACAACATCACCTCCCAGCTTGACGGCGCCAGCGCGCCGGATAACTGGTTTGTGCGTAATCGCGGCACCTTGCTGGAATTTGGCCGCGGCCTGCCGGCGATCGACGCGCTCAAGCGCTGGGTCGGCCACCATGAGCTGGTGCTGAATGGCGAGCAGGATCACGCGTTGCGCATCGATCTCACCGGGCTGGGCGAGGCGCTGGCGCCGTTGCGTCAGCAGTGCCGCTGGTAGGAGCGATGAGTATGCATACACACCCCTGGTGTAAGCGACTGTTGACGACCTTGCCCGACGATGCGTTGCGGGCGGCGGTGGCGGCGGATGATCCGCTGTGGGAACAGGTGGAAACCGAACTGGTCAAGCTGGGATCGCTGGCGCACAGCCAGGTGGATCTCAACGCGGTCGCCGGTCAGTGCCTGACGCTGCTGGAAAGCCGCACCAAAGACATGCGCGTGCTGGTGCAGTTGCTGCGCTGTCTGCAACACCCGGCGAAGGCGACGCCGTTCGCTACCGCCATCATGCTGCTCGACAGCTGGCTGGAGGCTTACTGGACGACGGCGTTTCCCGCCAGCCCGGTACAAAAACAGAAACTGATGGTGCAGATTATTCGCCGCTTTGAGGGCGTGCTGCCGCGCATGACGGAGAATGCTTCCGGGGCGGAGCTGCATCAGTTGCATCAACTGGCGGAACAGCTGGCGTCGCGCTGGAGCGGGCTGGCCGCCGACAAAGCGGACCTGACCGACGAACTGGTGGCGGCGCTTCAGCGTGCCCGGCAACGTCATCAGGCGCAGGAGAAAGCCAATCAGGCGGCGGAACCCGCGCCTGGCGGGCAGGGCGGAACGGCCGGCGACGCGGCTGCCGGCGGCGGCAATGGCAGCACCGCCGGGACCGCCGCCAGCGCGGCCGCGACGGTGGATATCAACAGTTCGGACGATCGTAGCTGGAAGCAGACGCAGCTTACCGTGGCGGCGCTACTGGTGGAACGTCAGCCGGAAGCGCCAGTGGGATATCGCCTGCGCCGCAATGCTATCTGGGCGGGTATTACCACCCCACCGATGGCGGCGCGGGGTAACAAAACCCAGTTAGCGCCGGTATCGCCTGACCGGGTGGATGAGTACCACAGCGCGCTTGGACAGGCGGATCTGGCGCTGTGGAACAAGATTGAACAGAGCCTGACGCTGGCACCGTACTGGTTTGACGGCCACATGCTGTCAGCGACGGTAGCGACCCGGCTGGAGCATGGCGCCGTCGCCAGCGCCATCGCCGATGAACTGTCGGCGTTTCTCACCCGGTTGCCGGAATTACGCGAGCTGTCGTTTAGCGATGGGTCGCCGTTTCTGTCGGCCAAATGCGCCCAGTGGCTGCAATCCGCGCAGCCAGGGCGTGGTGGCGGCGGCATTCAGCGACAGGACGACCTGGCGGCTGAGGCGGCGGCGTGCTGCGCCGAGCAAGGGCTGAGCGCCGCATTGTCGTTACTGGATGAGCGTATTCGACGTTTGAAAGAACCGCGTGAGCGTTTTTTGGCCGAGCTGGTATTGGCGGATTTACTGGCGGAAGAAGGCATGAAAGCACTGGCGGCACAGCATTATCAGCACCTGTGGCAGGAAAGCGAGCGATTGGGCCTGATGCAGTGGGAACCGGGAATGGTCAGCCGACTGGAGCGGCTGGGCGCGTCCCGCAGGAAATAAGACATTCGGAGTTGAATGGTCACTTATGTTGAAAATAATCATTACCTTTCTGCGGCAACAGCTGCCGAAACTGAAACCATCCTGGCTGCTGTTGGGGGTGGTGGTATGGGTGGTGGCGTTGGTACTGGCCTGGTGGCTGGGGCCGCGTCTGACCCTCGGCGAGATGCGCCCGCTGCAAAGCGTGTGGGGCCGCGTGGTGTTCACGCTGGTTTGGCTGTGGCTGGGCTTTGCCTACAGCGCCTGGCGCGTCTGGCGGCGGGTACAGCAACTGCGCGCGGAGCGCCGTGAACAGCAGACTATCGAGCAAGACCCCTTGCAGGTATACGTTGATAGCCAGCAAACCTTTCTGGACCGTTGGCTACAGGCGTTTCAGACCCAACTGGGCAAAAAAGCGTTGTACGCCATGCCCTGGTATCTGGCCATTGGCCTGTCCGGCAGCGGTAAAAGCAGCCTGATTCATCGCGCCAACCCGGCCAATAAGCTCAACCCGAAGCTGGATGCGGAGTTGCGTGAAGTGGCCGGCGGCCAGCAGGTAAACAGTTGGGTCGGCGAGTCGGCGGTGATTTGGGACCCCAGCGGCCAATTGCTGGCCCAGCCGGAAGTCGGCGCGGAGCCGTCGGCCGGACGTCACGCCCGCCTGTGGCAGCATCTGTTGCAGTGGCTGAGCCTCAACCGTCGTCGCCAGCCGCTGAACGGGCTGGTGCTGACTATCGACCTGTCCTGGCTGTCGCAGGCCAGCGTATCGGAGCGTAAGGCGTATGCACAGGTGATGCGCGCGCGGTTGCAGGAGATTGCGGTCAATATCAATACCCGCCTGCCGCTGTACGTGGCGCTGACCCGTCTGGATATGCTGCGCGGTTTTGACGTGGTGTACCGCTCGTTGAACCGGGAAGCGCGTCAGGCGGTGCTCGGGGTGACGTTTACCCCGCAGGCCAGCCACGGCAAAGGCTGGCTGGAAGAGCTGGAGCGCTTTTGGGACGACTGGATCGCCAACCTCAATAATAACCTGCCGGAAATGCTGCTCACGCAGTCGGACAGCGGCGTGCGCAATACGCTGTTCGCCTTCGTGCGCCAACTGGCCGGGCTGAAGGATTACGTGACGGAAGTGCTGAGTGAAACGCTGGCGACCGGCGACGATCGCGCGTTTCTGGTGCGCGGCGTGTATGTCAGCTCGGTGTATCAGCAGGGCGTACCGTTTGATGCCTTCGCCCAGTCCGCTTCCCGGCGTTACCAATTGCCGGAGCCGATCAACGCCGCCATGCGCGGTGAATCCAATACCTTCTTTGTACAGAAACTGTTCCCGGAGGTGATTTTTCCGGAGGCCAGTCTGGCGGGGGAAAACCGGCTGCACAGCCTGTATCGCCGTCGCCGCATGAGCATCGGCATTACCTGCATGGTGCTGTTCGGGCTGGCGATGATAGGCAGTTGGCACCATTTCTACCGGGTGAACGAAGAAGCCGGTCGTAACGTGCTGACCAAGGCGCAGGCGTTCATCGGCACCAACGAGCTGGAAGGGCAGGCGGGCTACGGTTACCAGCAACTGCCGCGTTTGAATTTGATCCGCGACGCGACCCTGTCGTTCGGCAACTACCATGAACGCACGCCGATGATGGCGGATCTTGGCTTGTATCAGGGCGATAAGATCGGCCCTTACGTGGAAGGTTCCTACCTGCAAATGCTCAACCAGCGTTTCCTGCCGGCGGTAATGCAGGGGCTGCTGGAAGACCTGAATCAGGCGCCGGCCGGCAGCGAGCAAAAACTCACTATTTTGCGGGTGATGCGGATGCTGGACGACGCCTCCGGGCGCAACAAGACGCTGGTGGAGCAGTTCATGGCGCTGCGCTGGCAGAAGGCGTTCCCCGGTCAGGGCAAGGTGCAGGAACAACTGATGCAGCATCTGGATTACGCGCTGGAGAGGACCGACTGGCACCAGTCCCGCGAGCAGAAAGACGCGGTGGCGATGTCGACCTTCGCGCCGTTCGTCGACCCGATCGCCGCCGCCCAACGCGAGCTGAGCAAGCTGCCGATGTACCAGCGCGTCTACCAGAGTCTGGTGATGAAGGCGACGCAGGTACTGCCGCCGGATTTGGCTCTCCGCGACGAGGTGGGGCCGACGTTTGACTCGGTATTCTCGCTGCGTAACGACAAGGCGGGCATGGTGCCGCGGTTGTTGACCTATCCCGGTTTCAGCGATTTCTACCTCAAGCAGGATAAGACGCTGCTGGATCTGACCGCGTTGGATGCCTGGGTGCTGGGCCAGCGTGAGCGCGCCCACCTGAGCGAGGCCGACCGCAAGGAAATTCTGCGTCAGGTGAACGATCGCTACATCACCGACTACATCAACCAGTGGCAGAAAGTGCTGGCGAATATTGATGTGCAGCCGCTGGAAAGCCCGGAGCAGGCGCTGAACATTCTGACCGACATTACCGGTAATGATCAGCCGTTTCAGCGGGTGTTGACCACGGTGAGCGACAACACCCGCATCCGCAAGCTGGCGGATGACGAGAACGACACCGCGCAGGGCATCAATACCCGCATCGGTCGTCCGTTCATGACGATTAATGCCGCGCTGAGCGGGCGGGGCGAACAGGGGCCGCTGGTGCAGGAGGTCAATCAGAAGCTGACCGATCTCTACCACTATCTCGATCAGATTGTGAACGCGACCGATCCGGGGCAGGCGGCATTGAAAGCGGTGCAGGCGCGTCAGGGCAACAAGTTCGCCGACCCGGTGTTTGCATTGCAGCAGTATGCCCGCAGCCTGCCGGCGCCGCTGGACCGTTGGGTCGGCCAACTGGCGGGAGAAAGCGCCAGTCTGGTGACCGGGCTGGCCATGTCGTCGCTCAATCAAGAGTGGATGGACAAAGTGGTGACGCCGTTCAACGACAAACTGGCCGATCGCTACCCGTTCAACCCGTCTTCCGACAAGGATGTGCCGTTGTCCGAGATGGAGCGCTTCTTTGCCGTCGGCGGGACATTGGACAGCTTCTACCAGACCAACCTCAAGTCGATTATGGACGGCGGCATGTTGGAGGGCGAAGGCGCGTCGCCGTTGCAGACCGAACTGGTGAAACAGCTGGATCGCGCCACCCGTATCCGCCAGACGTTGTTTAACGCACAAGGCAGCCTGGAAATCCACTTTGTGGTGGAGCCGGTGGAACTGACCGCCAACAAACGCCGCAGCGTGCTGAACCTGGATGGCCAGTTGCTGGAGTACAGCCACGGACGCCGCACTAAGACGCCGCTGGTGTGGCCGAACAGTATGCGCGACGGTGCTGAAAGCAAGCTGACGCTGGTGCCGGATGACCGCGAACGCTCGCCGCGCAGCCTGAGCTTCACCGGCCCGTGGGCGATGTTCCGCCTGTTGACCAACGGCCAACTGACGCAGGTGAACGACAACACCTTCGACGTGCGTTTCTCGCTGGAACAAGGCGGCATGACCTATCGCGTTTACACCGACGCCAGCCACAACCCGTTTGCCGGTGGTCTGTTCAGCCAGTTCAAACTGCCTGATTCTCTCTATTAACCCTGAGGGCGCGTTCGCGATGCGAATGCGCCCGTAGCCGGATGATGTGATATGCAAGATGCACAACAGGCCCTGAAAGTGGGCCGTGATCCACGGATGTTGCCTGAGTACGAGGCGCTACGCGCGGAAATCAACAAGCTGAGCCATGCCTCCCGTCCGGAAGTGGACTGGATGCGGGTGCACGATATGGCGACCGCGATTTTTGAGAAACAGGGCGTCGACCTGCAAACCGCCATCTATTTTACCCTGGCGCGCTCGCGTTTGGCCGGGTTGAACGGCTTCACCGAAGGCTGCGAGTTCCTCGCTAACCTGATCGTCACCCAGTGGGAAAACTTTTGGCCGCCGGTGCATCAGGAGCGGGCGCGTATCGAAATTCTGGACTGGTTTATCGCCCGCATCAGCGAGGTGATTCGCCAGTACGCCATCAGCCACGAACACAAACGGCTGGTGTATCGCTGCGAACGCGCGTTGCAACTGATGAGCGAAAAACTGCACAACTCCGGCCTGAGCCGCATTCCCCGGGTGGAGAACCTGCTGCACTTTATCGAAGGCTACACCCACCTGTTCGATGAAACCGAGATTGTGATTGTCTCTGATGATCAAACGCTGAAAAAACAGCAGGATATGCAGATCCCGCCGATGGTGTTCTTCCAGTCCGATATGGAACCGGGCGGAATGGCGTCTGTGGCGGCGGCTGCCCAGCCGGCGCTGCCGTCGGGCAGTATTCTGGTCGGGCGGGAGAAAGGACAGATGAAACCGACGGTATTGAAAATTGAAGCGCATCGTAAACCGAAACCGGGCTGGTTCTGGTTTGCCTGCGGCGTGCTGACCTGCGCGTTGCCGGTGGCGGCCATCACCGGTTGGCAGTATTGGCAGGAGCAGAAAGCCGAGGCGCTGGCGTTGTTGCAGCAACCGGCATACACGCTGCCGGCGGCACCCGATCACAATGATATCCGCCGGGTGCGCATTGTGCTGGGCGAGCAGAAGCTGCAAAGCATGGAAGGCGAGCTGACCAACCGTTATCAGGCGCAACTGGAACAGGTGAAGAACGCGTCGTCGTTCTATTTGTACCAGTATGGCGAAGGGCTCAAAGGCGTGATGCAACAGCTGTATCCCGACTCGCTGGCAGTCAAAGAGATGGACCGGCAGTGGCAGATAGCCCTTGACCGCCAACAGGGCGACAAGCCGCCGCGTGTCAGCGGTTACGAGCAGGCACGCGCCGGGGTGGGCGATACGCTGCAACAACTGCTGGATCTGGAGAAGCAGCGCCGCACGGTGACCATTTCGTACCTGAAATCACAACTTTATGATATTCAGCAAGATCTGGCGTCCGATGTGCCGTTCGGCATTCGCCTGCGGACGCTGGAGGCGCGTAAAGCGGCCCGCCAGTCGCTGACCCCGGCGGAACTGCGCGGCATGGAAGATGAGCTGCGTGCGTTCACCATCCGGTTGTATCGGTTGCAGCAAGGCGATAGCGGCAGTTAAGGCCGTCGTGCCGGGTGGAGATGCCGCCCGGCGGCATCGCCGGATATCACCAGGGGTAATGACGGTAACATGATGAAAAAAACACGAGTATTGGCGGCGTTGACCGTCTGTCTGTTGACCGCCTGTCAGGCGCCGGTGTCGTCGCTGTCCGACGCGGACTTGCGCAAATCGGCACAGAGCGGCAACGGTGAGGCCCAGTTCAGGCTGGCGAAGCAACTGGCATCGCGCTCGCATTACGTAGAGGCGATGCAGTGGATGCAAAAAGCGGCGGAATTAACGGAGCTGTCCGGCGCCGGCGAAACCCGTGCCGCGGCGGCGTTACAGGTGGGCGATTGGTATCAGGCCGGTTTGGGCGAGCCGAAAAATACCCCGCTGGCGCGCCAGTGGTGGCAGAAAGCCTCGCGGCTGGGCAACGGCGAAGCCGGCTACCGGCTGGGAACCGACTGCCAGGCGCAGCATCAGGGCAAACTGGTAGCGGCCTGTCTGGACGCGTTCGAACGGGCGGCGGACAACCGCTATGCGCCGGCGCAACTGGTGGTGGCGCAGTGGTATGCCGCGCACCCCGGCGCCGAAAAAGAAGCGAGCGAATGGGTTGAGAAAGCGGCGGAACAGGGTAACCGCGACGCGCAATATCAACTGGCTCAGCGCTATGAACAGGGCAAAGGGGTGTCAAAGCGCACCGATCTGGCCGAGCGCTGGTATTTCCGGGCGGCGGATAGAGGGCAGCCGCAGGCTCAGTTATGGATGGCGAGACACGCCGACGGTAAAGACGCGCTCGACTGGTATCAGAAAGCGGCCGCCAACGGCGAAGCCGCGGCGCAACTGTGGATGGCGCAAGCCTACCGCGACGGTAATAAAGGGCTGGCGAAGGACGATAAGCAAGCGCATTACTGGCTGGAGCGCGCTTCCGGTAAAGGTAACGGCGAGGCGGATTACAAGCTGAGCCAGATGCAGGCGGATAAAACCAAACGGGAACACTATCTGGTGCTGGCGTCGTCTGCGGGCTATGTGCCGGCTCAGCGTGAACTGGGCGAGTGGTTGCTCAAGCGCGGCGAACTGGAGCGCGCCCGCGAGGTGTTCGCCAACGCGGCGGCGACCGGTGATACCGAATCCCGCCTGGCGTATGGCGAAATATTGCGGCTGGGCCAAGGTGGAAAAGCCGATTATGTGGAAGCGATGAAACAATATCGCTTCGCGGCGCATGACGGCAACCGTATGGCGCAGTATCGTATGGGGATGATGCGTCAGGATGGATTGGGCGCATCCCGTAACCGTATTCACGCCTACGCGTGGTATTCGCTGGCCGCTACCGAGGGTATGGCGGAGGCGCTGGCGGCCCGCAACGATCTGGAAGCCGCCATGCAGCCGGATGAAATCAAAGCCGGCCAGAAACTGGCGATGCACTGGTCAACAGGCAAGGAAACGGATACACAGTGACTCTGTATCTAACTTATTGACTTAATGGATAAAACCTTCGCGGTAATATAAAGGAACATCTATGAAACAGAACGGATATCTTGCTTTGTTGCTGAGTATGGCGGCCTGGTCGTCGCAGGCGGACGTGAAACCGCCTTATCAGGTCGAGCAGGATAAGGTGGTGTACCGGGTGTCGGTGAATGCAGATCCGCAGGTGCTTGAGGGGGCCAAGCCGGCCGATTTTCGGGTGTTGCTGCGTGAGAAACGCGTAGCGCTGGCGGTGTCCGGCTCACGTTACTACTGTAACCAGCAGCCGTTGCCGGCCGGTTTCAAGCCTGACGGCGCCAGGCTACGCTATGAGACGTTTTTGATTACCAATGTCGGTTCCTTCGTCGGTTGCGAGCGTATGAAGCAGGATATCGACGCCGACAGTTTTCAGGCGTTGGATTTTCCATTCTTCCGCGATCGTCATCATGTCTGGTTGCCTGACGGCGAAGAGCTGAACGGCGTGGATGTTGCCAGTTTTAAAACGCTGGCCCGCAATCAGGCGTTCGACAAGCAGAATTACTATTTCGTGGAGAATGAAACCAGCGTCATCCCTTATCAAAAACAGCCGCCGAGCGCGGGCAACTGTTTTGGCTGGGCCACTATTGACGGGAGCCTTTACTACCGGGGCGAGCAACGTGCCGATGGCGATGCCGCCAGCTTCCGTTGTCTGACGTTCAATACCGCATTGGACAAAAACGGGTTTTATGTTTTTGGCCGGCCGTACCCGGCTATGCCGGACGGGGTGAAAACGGCGGATATTCACATGTTGCCGGATAATGAAAAACTGGCGACCGACGGCGAGCACATCTGGTTTTTGGGGGTAGAGCCGGTGCAACTGGCCGGGCTGAGCCTGCGTGATGTCAAGGTTGAGCCGGATGCCAACGGCTATACCATCAGCGACGGCAAAGCCCGTTGGCAGTGCGGTTCCGGCAAGGTCAACGGTCGCCCGTTGTGCCGTAAGGGCTAGCCTGTGACGTCTGCGTGACGAGATAAGCCATCATCCGCTCTCTGATAACCGAGCGGATGATGACTGCATTATCCCGCCGTCTGGGCGCGAATCATCCCGATGTAAATGTCCCGCAATCGGCGCGCCAGTGGGCCGGGACGCCCATCGCCAATCCTGACGCCGTCGATCTCCACCACCGGCCAGACAAAGGTGGTGGCAGAGCTGATAAACGCTTCTTTGGCGGCGCACGCCTCCTGTGGGGTAAACGCCCGTTCTTCTACCGTCAACTGATGATCGGCGGCGAGTTGCAGCAGTGCCTTGCGGGTGATGCCGTGCAGGATGTCGTTGCTAAGCGGCCGGGTGATCAGATGGTTGTCGGCATCGACGATAAAACAGTTGCTGGAGCTGCCTTCGGTAATCAGGCCGTTTTCCACCAGCCAGGCGTCGTCGGCGCCTTTGGCGTGCGCCCACTCCTTCGCCATGCAGGCCATCAACAGGCTGACGGTCTTGATGTCGCGCCGGTGCCAGCGCAGATCCGGACAGGTGATGACGCGAATACCTTTTTCCGCACAGGGGTGATGAATAACCGGGCGGGACTGGGTAAACAACACCAGCGTCGGCGCGGCGTCAGTCGGGAACGTAAAATCACGATCGCCGGTGCTGCCGCGGCTGAGTTGCAGATAGATGCCGCCTTCTTCCAGCCGATTTTGCTCGATCAGTGCCAGGTGAATTTCCCGCAAGTCTTCCAGACTGACCGGCAAACGCAGGTTCAGCTCGCGACAGGATCGCGCCAGCCGCGCCATGTGGCCGTCGAATTCCGCCAACCGGCCGTTGACTACGGCGGTGACTTCATACACCGCATCGGCAAACAGAAATCCGCGATCGAACACCGAAATCGTGGCGTGTTCTTCGGGCAGGTAGCGCCCGTTGACATAAACAGTACGTGACATTACACCGCTCCCGTTAAACAAGGGCGAGGGTGGCCCCACAATCCCTCTTCAGATAAATACAACTGGCTGCCTCGCCATTCCAACCCGCCGACCCGGTCATCCGCCAGCAGCAACGGCCCGTCGAGGTCGACGATCTCGGCACCTTGCGCCACCAGTGTGGCCGGCGCCATCGACAACGAGGTGCTGACCATACACCCCACCATGATCTTCAGCCCTTGCGCTCGTGCCGCCTGACGCAGCAGCAGTGCTTCGGTCAACCCGCCGGTTTTGTCCAGTTTGATATTGACCATGTCGTAGCGTGTCGCCAGCCCCGGCAGTGACCGACGATCATGGCAGGACTCGTCGGCGCATAAGGGAATCGGCCGTGGTAACGCGGCCAGCGCGTCATCGTCTTGGGCGGGCAGCGGCTGCTCAATCAGGCTGACGCCAAGTCGTTGCAGTTCCGGTACCAGTTTCAGATACAGCGCCACATTCCAGCCTTCGTTGGCATCCACGATTAATTGCGCTTGCGGTGCCGACCGGCGCACCGCGGCGACCCGCTCGATGTCGTGCTCATCCACCAGTTTGAGTTTCAGCAACGGGCGATGGGCATGACGCCGCGCCGCTTGCCCCATGCGTTCCGGGGTATCCAGCGACAGGGTGAAGGCGCTGACAATCGGTTCCGGGCGCGGCGACCCGGCCAGTCGCCACACCGGTGTAGCGTGCCGCTGGCCGTCGAGATCCCACAGTGCGCAATCCAGCGCATTACGCGCGGCACCCGGCGGCAGCAACGTTTGCAAGGTGAGGCGGTCAAGACCACGGCGCACCGTGGATTGCAGCGACAGTACCTGTGCCTGCGCCTCTGCGATGCTCTCGCCGTATCGGGCGTAAGGCACGCTTTCGCCGTGCCCTTCGTATCGCCCGTCACGCACCGTGACTTTGATGACGTCGGCGTGGGTTTTGCTGCCGCGTGCAATGGTGAATGTCTCTTTCAGCGCCCAACGTTCATGGGTAACGATTAACTCTGCCATCCTCTGCCCTTACAGTTGGTCGACGATGCGGCCCACGCCCTGGCGGAACGGGTCAACCACCGGCAGCTTCAGGCGTTGTTCCAGCGTCGCCATATAGGCCAATGCATCCGCTTCGCTTAACGACGCGCTGTTGATGGAGACACCGACGAAACGGGCGGCGGGGTTGGTCAGCCGCGCCATCGCCAGATTGAGGTCGATACAGGCTTGCAAATCCGGCAGCGGGTAGTCCACGCCGCGCATGTGGGTGCGGGTGGGCTCGTGACACAGTACCAGCGCGTCCGGCTGGGCGCCGTGGATGATGCCGGTGGTGACCCCGGCGAAAGAAGGGTGGAACAGCGACCCCTGACCTTCGATCACGTCCCAGTGGTCGGCGGCGTTGTCGGGGGCGAGGGTTTCCACCGCCCCGGCGATAAAGTCAGACACCACGGCGTCAATGCTGACGCCCGCGCCGGAAATCAGGATGCCGGTCTGGCCGGTGGCGCGAAAGGTGGCGTTAGCGCCGCGCGCCAGCAGCGCTTTTTCAATCGCCAGCGCGGTGTACATTTTGCCGCAGGAACAGTCAGTGCCGACCGGCAACAGCCGTTTGCCGCTGCGTTTGCGGCCGCTGGCGACCGGGAAACTCTGCGTCGGGTGACGCACGTCGAACAGCGAGCGCCCTAGCCGGGCGGCCAGTTCGTTGATTTCCCCCACATCCGCCAATTTATTGTGCAGGCCGGCGGCCAGATCCATGCCGCATTCCAGCGCCTGACGCAGTACCGTTATCCAGGCATCGGAAATAATGCCGCCGCGATTGGCGACGCCGATCACCAGCGTGCGTGCTCCCGCGGCCCATGCGCCGGGGATGTCCATATCCGGCAGGCCGCAATCCGCCTGGCACCCCGTCATACGATACTGGCCGACGCAATATTCCGGATGCCATTGTTTAATGCCGATCGCCACTTTGGCGGCTAACTGGTCGTGGGCATCGCCCAGAAACAATAAATACGGTTTTTTAATCATCGTAACCCACTCCATTGTTGAAATAAGAAACGCGGAACAACAGGGCGTCATCTCACCGGTTGGTAAAAGCAATAAATAATTAAAATCAGCAAAATAATAATTTTTCAGGATTTTTTCTGAAAAAATGCGGCATTGGGTAATCGGGCTGCTGATGTGCTGTTTTGATACTATCAATCAGTTTTATGTTGTCAATATCATCAACAAATAAGGATTATATCCTGCTATTTGTGTTCATTGTTGCTCTATGTGTGTGCTTTTTATTTTATTTTTAATACAAAAAACTTTTGTTTTTGAAAAATAAAATAGCCGGCAGTTTTTTATAAAAATGAGCGAAATAAAAATCTCATTTGATTATTTCAGTGCGCTGTTTGCATTATTTTTGTGCTGTTGCACATTATTGGGGAGATATTTTTTATTTTTTTGGAAATGTTAAATCAATCTAAAAAAACATTTATTTTTACGTAAATAAAAGGCACGAATAACGTGCGGACGCGATAGGCGACTTGACGTCGGGATAAATACAGCGCACCGAAATGGTTCAGAAAATGAATCGGGATCAGAGAATCTCCCCTAAATAATTCGAGTTGCAGGGCAACGCTCGTTAAGGGCCTTGCCACGCGGCAATAGAGAGCCCGGCGAGCTGACTCAGGTCAATGATTCGGGTGAACGACAGCTCAACCGGGAGCCGAGTTGAACGCAGCCAACACGCCTGCAACCTGAAGTATGATGAGAAGGGTGCCATGCCTGGATGCCCATTCTACCGTTTTGATAAAAGTGGTGGTGTGTGCGATGGTATGGTGTGTACGATGGCAATAGCAGGACACAGTCTGAAATATCGGGTAGCATGATTCGATAAGGTTGTTGCCTCACCGAGAACGCATATGTCAAATAATAATAATTCTCATCTCAGTGCCCTGCGTTTCCTTCGCGCTTTACTTTTTCATGCTTCTCCCGGTATTACCATGATGGTTTTTCTGGCGGCTTGCAGTCTGATTTTCGTTTCCGCCAGTATCTGGAGTTTCTGGGATTCTTATCAGCGTCTGTTAGTGGATGCAGAAAAAAACGTCGTCAACCTCTCGGTGGCGATGTCACGCCAGGCGCAGGATACCTTTGTGCCGATTGAGGTCGCGATGGATGACATGCTGCGGGAATTGTTGCAAACCGGCATGTTGGATTCCCGGCGAGTGAAAAGCGTTCTTGATACCCATCGTGCCGTATTGCCGCAACTGGTCGGGTTTTATCTGTTTGATCAAAACGGCAATCTGATCTCTTCTACTGGAAAAGGGCCGCTGTATATTTATAATTCCAGCCGACGGGAATATTTTTCCTGGCTCAAAGAGAATAATACAGCCTCGTTGTATATCGGTAAGGTTTCCGTCAGTACGCTGACCCGTAGACGTATTATTCCGGTGGCGAAACGAATCAATGGGCCGGATGGCGAATTCAAAGGCGTTTTTCTTGCCTCTATCGATCACAATTATTTCGGCAATTTCTACAGTTATTTCAGCCTGGATTATAACGGTGTGCTGTCATTAATGAATGCCGATGGTCACGCAATTTATCTTTATCCCAACCGTGAACAATATATTAACAGTAATTTTTCTGACGGCGGCTTGTTTGAACAATCCCGGCTGGAACAAGGCAGCGGTAGCGGCACCTGGCGCACCACGTTGGATAATAAGGTGCGTATTGTCGGTTATGTGAGACTGAATCGTTATCCGTTGGTGGTGGCGGCAAGTCTGGACAAAGACGCATTACAGGCACGCTGGCTGACGGAAAATATGCCGGCCATGGTGATTAATATCATGGTGCTGTTAGCCATGTTTTTCTCTGGTGGTTTCGTTCTGAAGCAGGTCCGGCTGACGGTGCGCAACAAAGAGGCGATCAGCCGTCTGCATCAGGAGGAAAGCAACAAAAATAAGGTGTTGCAAAAACTGGCGTTGATCGACCCGCTCACCAAACTGGCCAACCGCCGGCGATTTGATCTCTATCTGGAACAGTCGCTGGCTCGGGTCCGTGAAGAGGGCAGCCCGTTATCGCTGATTATGCTGGATGTGGATTTTTTCAAACGGTACAACGATACCTACGGCCATGTGCTGGGCGACCGCTGCCTGACACAGCTTGGTAGTGTGTTGAGCGCAGTGTCCTTGCCTGACGGCGCCTTGACCGCTCGCTATGGCGGTGAAGAGTTCGCGATTATTTTGCCGGGAATGAACGGCGAGCAAGCGGCGATATATGGCGAACGGGTGGTGAGCGATGTTCGCCGTTGCGCGCTGCCGCATGAAGCATCACTGCTGCCTGAACAGGTGGTGACGGTGAGTGTGGGCGTGTATTCGCACTCCAGCGATAACCCTTGCGATATTCAGCGGCTGAAAGAGGGGGCCGATCAGGCGTTGTATCTGGCGAAGAAAAAAGGCCGTGACCGCTGCGTGCGGTTATAGGTACGGCTGACGATGCATCTGGCGATTGCCCGGCCGTGTCATTACCCAACTGTTTAATTGCCCCGCCACGGATGTGCGGCGCCGTCGGTTTTTCCTGCCATAGCCCACCCCGGGCCAGACGACAGCGCTGAAATATTTGATTAGAAAAAATTGCTTTACCCTAGCTTACATTTCTTTATTAATAAGAACTATTATCATTATTTGTCCGATTTGTATCCCGGTGTCGGTGTGCATCGTCGGGTCGGCGTACGTCGTCGGTGTGTGCGCTGTCCATGTTGTCTGTTTGAGGAGTCTCCATCCATGTTTGTGCCGTTGCTCATCATGTTCCGTGAAGGTCTGGAAGCGGCGCTGATCGTCAGCCTGATTGCCAGCTACCTGAAGCGTACCCAACGCGAGCAGTGGTTGGGTGCCGTGTGGGCCGGGGTGGTGCTGGCGCTGGTGCTATGTCTGGCGCTCGGGGTGTTCATCAACGCCACCACCGGCGAGTTTCCGCAAAAACAGCAGGAACTGTTTGAAGGGGTCGTCGCGGTGATCGCGGTGGTCATTCTGACTTACATGGTGTTCTGGATGCGCAAGGTATCGCGCTCGGTACGGGTGCATCTGGAGGGGGCTATCGACCAGGCGCTCAGCGCCGGCTCGCGTCAGGGATGGGCGCTGGTGGCGATGGTGTTCTTTGCCGTGGCGCGGGAAGGGCTGGAGTCGGTGTTCTTTCTGCTGGCCGCCTTCCAGCAGGATGTCGGCATTTATGCACCGATCGGCGCTGTATTGGGGCTATTGTGCGCCGTTGTGGTCGGAATGATGATCTACTGGGGCGGGGTGAAACTGCATCTGGCCCGCTTCTTCAAATGGAGCAGCCTGTTCATCCTGTTCGTTGCCGCCGGTCTGGCCGCCGGCGCTATCCGCGCGTTTCATGAAGCGGGACTGTGGAATCAATTTCAGCACATCGCGTTTGATTTCAGCGCCACGCTGTCGACCCACACGCTGTTCGGCACCTTGCTGGAAGGGATGTTCGGTTATCAGGAAACCCCGACGGTCAGCGAAGTGGCGGTCTATTTTCTGTATCTGATCCCGGCGCTGGTGTTCTTTTTCCTGCCGCAACGCATGGAGCCGACCACGGCTTCGGCGGTGCGTAAGCATCACCATTAACAATTAATGTAAAAAGGGATAAGTCTATGTCTACACCATTCTTCCGCCGTACGGCGCTGTGCGCCGCTCTGCTGGCTGTACCGGCGTTCAGCGCGCTGGCTGCGGATGTTCCGCAGGTTAAAATCACCGTGAATGACAAACAGTGCGAGCCGATGCAAGTCACGGTCGCGGCAGGCAAAACGCAGTTTGTGGTCACCAACGCCAGCCAGAAAAACCTGGAATGGGAAATCCTCAAAGGGGTGATGGTGGTGGAAGAGCGCGAGAATATCGCGCCGGGCTTTACCCAGAAAATGACCGCCAATCTGGAACCGGGCGAATACGACATGACCTGTGGGCTGCTCAGCAACCCGAAAGGTAAACTGGTGGTGACCGCCGGCGGTGATGACGCCGTCGCAAAAACCAACGTGTTGGATCTGGTGGGGCCGATCGCGGAATACAAGGTTTACGTCACCAAAGAAGTGGAAGGACTGGTACAGCAGACCAAACTGTTCACTGCCGCCATCAAAGCCGGCAAGCTGGATGACGCGCGTAAACTCTATGCGCCGACCCGTCAGCACTACGAGCGTATTGAGCCGATCGCCGAGTTGTTCTCCGATCTGGACGGCAGCATCGATGCCCGCGAAGATGACTACGAGAAGAAAGCCGACGACCCGAAATTCACCGGTTTCCACCGGCTGGAAAAAGCGCTGTTTGCCGACCGTTCCACCAAAGGGATGGCGCAGTACGCGGATCAGCTGTACGCCGATACGCAGGAACTGCAAAAACGTATCGCCAGCCTGACCTTCCCGCCGAATAAAGTGGTAGGCGGCGCGGCCGGGTTGATTGAAGAAGTGGCGGCGACCAAAATCAGCGGCGAGGAAGATCGCTACAGCCGTACCGACCTGTGGGATTTTCAGGCCAACGTTGACGGCGCGCAGAAGATAGTCAACCTGTTGCGCCCATTGTTGGAGAAAGCCGATAAGCCGCTGCTGAACAAGGTCGACGCCAACTTCAAAACGGTCGATGGCGTGCTGGCGAAGTACAAAACCAAAGACGGGTTTGCATCTTACGAGAAGCTGAGCGACGCCGATCGCACCGCGCTGAAGGGGCCGATCACCACCCTGGCGGAAGATCTGGCGCAATTGCGCGGCGTGCTTGGGCTGGATTGAGGCAAGCGACCATGAGTCACACCACGGGCCCGCAGGACGGGCCGCAATCTTCCCCCTCTTCTGCTTGTCCGGTGCAGCCGGACATTGCGTCGCCGTCACGCCGTCGCCTGTTGCAGGGGCTGGGCATGATGGGCGGTGCGCTGGCGCTCGGCGCAGACCGGCTGGCGCAGGCGCAAGACAAGCCACAGACGCCGCAGGATGAGCGCTGGGAAAAGCAGCCGTTTCTCGGTGAGCATCAGGCGGGCATCGTCACGCCGCAACAAGCGGCGATGATGCTGGTGGCGTTTGATGTGTTGGCGACCAATAAAGCCGAACTGACCCGGTTGTTCCAGTTGCTGACCCGGCGTATTGCGTTCCTGACGCAGGGCGGCAAGGTGCCGGACGTGGACCCGCGCCTGCCGCCGCTGGATTCCGGCATCATGGGGCCGGAGATCTACCCGGATAATCTCACCATCACCGTGTCGGTCGGCGCATCGCTGTTTGATGAACGGTTTGGTTTGCAGGCGCTCAAACCGCTGAAGCTGCAACGTATGAGCCGTTTTCCCAACGACTCGCTGGATGCCAGCCTGTGTCATGGCGACCTGTTGTTGCAGATCTGCGCTAATACCAACGAAACGGTGCTGCATACGCTGCGCGACATCATCAAACAGGCACCGGACTTGCTCAGCGTGCGCTGGAAGCGGGAAGGGTTCATCTCCGCGCACGCGGCGCGCAGCAAAGGTAAAGAAACGCCGGTTAATCTACTGGGCTTCAAAGACGGCACCGCCAACCCCAACACCGGCGATGGCGCGCTGATGGACCAGATTCTGTGGGTCGGTGCGGCGTCCGGCGAACCGGCATGGGCGGTGGGCGGCAGCTATCAGGCGGCGCGGATCATCCGTTTCCATGTCGAATTCTGGGACCGTACGCCGCTTAAGGAACAGCAAACCATTTTCGGCCGGGAAAAACACAGCGGCGCGCCGCTGGGCATGGCTCATGAGCATGACGAACCGGACTACAGTCAGGACCCGGAAGGCAAGGTGATTCCGCTGGATGCGCATATTCGTCTGGCTAACCCGCGTACGCCGGAAACCCGAGCCAACCTGATGCTGCGCCGCGGCTACAGCTACTCGCTGGGGGTATCCAATGCCGGGCAACTGGATATGGGGTTGCTATTCGTCTGCTATCAGGCCGATCTGGAAAAAGGTTTTCTGACGGTGCAGAAACGGCTTAATGGCGAGCCGCTGGAGGAGTACATCAAACCGATCGGCGGCGGTTATTTCTTCGTGCTGCCGGGGATAACAAGCGCGGATGACTGGCTGGCGAGTGGGTTGCTGACCGCGTAAAGTCAGGCACGGGATTCTCTCTTTCAAACAGGAGCGTGCATCATGCTGGAATTACGGCCTAACTGCGAATGTTGCGATGTCGATCTGCCGCCGGATTCATTACTGGCGCGGATTTGTTCGTTTGAGTGCACCTTCTGCGCCGATTGCGCAGAGGGGAAACTGAACGGCCGTTGCCCCAACTGTGGCGGCGAACTGGTCCGTCGGCCGATGAGACCGGCGGAGAAACTGGTGAATAACCCGGCGTCGACCCGGCGGGTGCTGGCTCGCTAGCTGTACTTTCCGAGCCGGTCTGGTTGATTGGCTTATCTTAACGCGCCCGTCGGACGAAATGGCCGACGGGCGGATTCCACTAGCCGGTAATACGCGGGTGCTGAGCGATCAGCAGCTTGCGTTTCTCTTCCAGCTCGGCGATTTGCCGGGTGATTTCGTCAATTTTCTGTTCAATGCCGTCGTGATGCTCTCGCAAAATCGCTTTGGCTTCCGACAGGTCGGAGGCCGCCGGGGTGGCACCTTTCAGCGGTTTGTTGGCCGTTTCTTTCATAAACAGGCCGGTCAACAGGCCGATGATGGCGATCACCATCAGATAGTAAGCGGGCATATACAGGTTACGGCTGCTTTCCACCAGCCAGGCGGCGACGGTTGGCGTCAGGCCTGCGATCAACACCGAGATGTTAAACGCGCTGGCCAGCGCACTGTAACGGATGGGGGTTGGAAACAGGGCGGGCAACGTTGACGCCATCACGCCGGTAAAGGCATTCAGGATGACCGCCAGCAACAGCAATCCGGCGAAGATCAAGCCGATAATATGGCTGTTGATTAGCATGAAGCTCGGTACCGCCAACACAAACAGAGCAATACTGCCAATGATGACGAACGGTTTGCGGCCGAAGCGATCACTCTGCAGCCCTATCATCGGCTGCACAAACAGCATACCGATCATGATGGCGATGATGATCAGTACGCCGTGGTTCTCTGAATAATGCAGGTTGTGCGACAGATAACTTGGCATGTAGGTCAGCAGCATGTAATAGGTCACGTTAGTGGCGATGACCAGGCCGGTGCACACCAGCAGGCTTTTCCAGTGATGGGTGGCGATGTGCCGAAAAGAGACGCCCGGCCCGGTTTTCAGCCCGTCACGCGCATCCTGCTCCCGCTTATTCACATGCTGCTGAAAAGCCGGTGTTTCTTCCAGTGCATGACGCAGATACAGGCCGATGATGCCGAGCGGCAACGCCAGAAAGAACGGCAACCGCCAGCCCCATTCCAGAAACGCCTGTTCGCCGACGAGGGTGGAAATCAGCACCACCATGCCGGCACCCAGCACGAAACCGGCGATAGAGCCGAAATCCAGCCAGCTGCCCATAAAGCCGCGCTTACGGTCAGGCGAATACTCCGCCACGAAAATCGACGCGCCGGTGTACTCACCGCCGACGGAGAAGCCCTGCGCCATTTTTGCCAGCAACAGTAGGATCGGCGCCCAAATGCCGATGCGTTCGTACGAGGGAATCAGCCCGATGCAAAAGGTGCTGATCGACATGATGATAATGGTGACGGCGAGGATTTTCTGACGGCCGTACTTATCCCCCAGCGCACCGAAAAACACACCGCCCAGCGGACGGATCAGAAACGGCACCGAGAAGGTCGCCAGTGCGGCGATCATCTGTACGCCGGGGTCGGCGCCGGGGAAAAACACCTGGCCCAGCGCATAGGCAACGAAGCCGTAGACGCCGAAATCGAACCACTCCATCGCATTGCCAAGCGCGGCGGCGGTGATGGCTTTACGCAGACGGCTGTCATCAATGATGGTGACATCGTCCAGTGCGATGGGTTTTACACGTTTTCTCTTCAATTTCATAAAGTAACTAACCTTTTTATTATCGTTGCATGAAACGGGAGGTGAAGCGTGGGGAAAACACCGTCTGGCCGGTATGACGTCGGGTGCTATCGGGTAGTGTGGTGAGGGTGTCGCGGACCTCTGCCGGTGGAACAGGTATTCACGTCGGCGATGGCGGCGCGCTACCGTCTCATTCTCCCCCTTGGGCATCCGCCGGGCCGGGGCATCAAAATGATGCAGGCTCGGCGTGATCGCGTACTACGGCCTGTTGCGATGCTGAACGAGCAGGCGTTGTCAATACGCATTGTTGTTAATAATATCACAATTTTTTAATTTATAAAAACAATGGCGATTTTTTGTCATTTTATGTGGATTTAAATATCGATAATTTGGCTTTTTACTGGTGTTTTATGCTGGTGTTGAGTGGCTTTTTCTGGTGGCTGAAATGGGGGGATAACCACGAACTTAACTGGAAAAGCAAAGGTGAGCCGTTGTGTTTGATATCAATAAAGTGGGCGAAACGTTACGCAGACGTTGTAAACGATGGATGTCCGCTATGGGCGTGAAGCGGACGTTGCCCTACCTGGATTAAAAATATCTACGCCATGGTTTGATTGACTGATAATACAGGCTAAGGATGCACATTTTCATCATCTGAGGGGACGCGGCTTTTTTCCCTTAGTACATGCACATTATCCTTACAGAATTCTATGTATGCTCTTGCGGCTGCGGAAACATGTCTGTGTTTTTTATGAACCAGATGCAATGATGAAAAGGGCAAGCGTGTCTGAGGTAAAACTTCAATCAGTTTTCCACTATAAATGTACTCAGCAGCAAAAAATGCAGGTAACTCGGTAATGTAATCACCAGCAAGGGCTCCCGAGCGCAGATGAAGATAATCATTCACTATGAAGGTAGCTGGAACATCGTAGGTATGTTCACCGAGCGTCCATACCGGACGCGCACCTATCACTGAACCCCAGGCGGCGCAGGGATAATTCATGAGATCTAACGGCTCTTTGGGATGTTCACTGCCCTGAAAAAGTTCCGGGCTGGCGACCAGAATATGCCTGAAGTCCATAAGATGGCTTGCAACGACATCATCATCAGAGATGCTCCCAACCCTTAGCGCAACATCAATACCCTCAGAGACCAAATCTACTCGACGCTCAGTCGTGTAAATGTTAATGGCAATACCCGGATATGTAAGCTGGAACTGCCTTATGATCTCCCACCACGGTTCAAGTGATTGAGGCATAGTCAGGCGCAAACGACCAGTAACATGAGAATCGGCTGTTGTGAGAAACTGTTCTACATCATTAAGCATATCGATGGCCAAACTGGCCTGATTCAACAATCTTTCCCCAGCCTCTGTTGCTCTGCAACCTTTTACCGTTCGTTCGAGCAGGACAACATCCAGTTCATGCTCAAGTTCAGCAATTCTGCGGCTTAGCGTCGGAAGCGGTATGTTGTTCTGCCGCGCAGCAGCAGAAAGACTGCCGTTGCGGGCTGTCAGAACAAACATTTTTAACGCATTGAGATCCATCGAATCCTCTCAAATATGAAAATATCATTCTCAATTCAGACTCTACACAGTACTGAATGTGAATATTAAAATACAGTCACTTTCAGTTGGTAACGCCAGTAATCATGGATGAAATGCCTTATCAGGATAGGGCTTAGAATATTTCTGATGCTATCACGTCTTTTAGCACTCCATACCCAATAGCAAAGTGGCTCTCAAAAATGATAAGGCAAAATGCACAGACTGATAACCTGACGATGATATAGCTGAGCCTGACGGCAAACCACACCCGTAGTGCCTGCCGTAAGTCATAGGGAAGCATAACGTAAGCCCTCTCAACGCTGTGATGGCGCTTATACAAGGTCACGCCTTAAGCCAAATATCTGAGCAATATTTCAAATACTTAGGAATATGACAGTAGCATGAACGATTTAGTAAAAGCCTATCTAACCCGTCTTGGCCTTGATGCAGAAAAACCCTCCATCGAGGCACTCACCCGCTTACATCAAGCTCATGTCGAGCTGATTCCTTACGAAACATTTTGGATCCACCTTGGGCAGGATTGGGGAATTAACGCCATGGAAAGCTTCAGAAGAGCGGCGACAACCCGACGAGGTGGCTATTGTTTCCAGCTTAATGGCGGCTTACATACACTGCTCACCCAACTTGGTTATCGTGTGAGTATAAACCCAGCAAACGTCCACGGAGTTGAAGGCCCTGAGCATATAAAACTGGAAAACCATGCAGCAATCATCGCTGAGGGGTTGCCGAGTGAAAATAATCCCAACGGGAGATGGTGGGTGGATGTCGGCCTTGGCGATGCACTCCATGAACAAATGCCTCTTATGAATACTACCGTTAACCAAAACTCGATGCAGTTTGGCATGGAAGCTGTGGGCAAGAACGGTGTTGGTGATTGGCATCTCATTGCCGATCCATCGTGCTGGATCGCAGGTGTGAATATGGCCGAGCAATCCGCTTCTATGAGTGATTTCGTAGATCGGCATCACTTTAATATGCATTCTCCAGAATCCGGATATGCAAAAGTTGTTACTGCACAACTTCGAAAGCCACACGGTAAAACGATTATGCGAGGTTGTGTTCTGACAAAAACCGATGGTGAAGTCGTAACGACTCACACCTCAACGTCTTTATCAGAGTGGCTGGAAGTGCTTGGAAATGAATTCGGTCTGACTTTCGAAAACGTTCCTGATACATCACTTAAAAAACTGTGGATTAAAGTACAGAAGATCCATGAAGAATGGCTACTGACTCGTGAAAGTGCCTAAAGCAGCATGTTATATTTATGATTTACCGTAAATTTAAGCAGTTGGATTAGCGTTTACCCAGTCGAGCGCTGACGATTAAGTACCGGTCAGCAAGTTATTGACGCCCGGCCCGATACATACGTTGATGTTATCGGCCGGAGCGGTATAGATACGCGTAACGCCAAAAATCGGGTAGTGAACCTGCTCATTGTTCGCCAGTGAGCCAAATCTTATTAATATTGCAACTGCACGAATCGCACTCACCCCTGCATAAACCTATTCTCAATGTCCGCACCTGGCACTAAGCAAACACGGGCAGCAGGGTCTGCTTTAAACATACAAGGATCGGACCTGGCGGTCATAGCGCGATGGGATACCTCACAATAAGAGCGGCGACGTGCCGTCGCTTCCAGCCTGTCGCCGTTCTGGTGGGGTTAGTGTGGGGCGTTTACGTGTGTTGTCCGGCGTTTTTCACGCCAGCGGTCATAGCGTTCCTGCACCTCCATCACCACGACGAAAAACACCGGTACGAAAAACACCGCCAGCACCGTGGCGCTGACCATACCGCCGAACACGCCGGTGCCGATGGCGTGCTGGGTTTCCGCGCTGGCGCCGGAGGCCAGCATCAGCGGCACGACCCCGAGCGCAAACGCCAGCGATGTCATCAGGATCGGCCGCAGGCGCAGGCGCGCCGCGGTAACGGCAGCTTCTGTCAGCGTTTGGCCTTGGGTGTGCAGTTGCCTGGCGAACTCGACAATCAGAATGGCATTCTTGGCCGACAACCCGATGACGGTAATCAGCCCCACTTTGAAGAACACGTCGTTCGGCATGTCGCGTAGGGTGACCGCCAGCACCGCGCCGAGCAGCCCCAGCGGCACCACCAACATCACCGATAGCGGAATCGACCAGCTTTCATACAGCGCCGCCAGCACCAGAAACACCACCACCATCGACAGCAGCAGCAACATCGGCGCTTGTGCGGCGGATTGCCGCTCCTGTAGCGATTGCCCGGTCCAGGCGACGGTAAAGCCCGGCGGCAGTTGCGCCGCCAGCCGCTCCATTTCCGCCATCGCCTCGCCGCTGGAGACGCCCGGTGCGGCGCTGCCGGAAATCCGTACGGCCAGAAAGCCCTGGTAGCGCGTCAGTTGCAGCGGGGTATCGTTCCAGACCGGCGTCACCACTTCCTTCAGCGAGACCATGCCGCCGGCGTTGTTGCGTACATACAGTTTGAGCACATCATCCAGTTGCATACGCGCCGGCGCATCAGCCTGAATGATCACCTGTTGCATACGGCCGGCGTTCGGGAAGTCGTTCACGTACAGCGAACCGATGGCGGCAGACAGCGTATCGCTGAGAGTGTTGAACGGCACGCCGAGCGCCTCTGCCTTTTGGCGATCGATATTTAACCGCACCGTGCTGCCGGGCGGCAGACCATCCGGGTAGACGCCGGTGACGATGCGGCTTTGCGCCGCCAGCGTCAGCAACGTGGCTTCCGCTGCCTTGAGCGCGTTATAGCCCTGACCGGTACGGTCTTGCAGGCGCAGGCTGAAACCCGACGAGGTGCCCAGCTCATCGATCGCGGGCGGCATCAGCGTCATGGCGGTGCCTTCGCGAATTGACGACATCGCCTGTTGCGCCAACGCCACTTCGCTCTGTGCGGTGGCACCGTTGCGTGCCGACCAGTCCTTCAGCGTGGTGAACGCCATTGCGGCGTTGGGGCCGGAGCCGGAAAAACCGAAACCGAGGATCGACATGTTGGACTGGATACCGGGACGAGAGGCGATGTGCTGCTCGTAGGTTTTCACTACCTCCATCGTACGCGCTTCGGTAGCATCCGACGGCAGTTGGATCGAGGTCATAAAGTACCCCTGATCCTCTTGCGGCAGAAAGTCGGACGGCAATTCCCGAAAAATCCACGCCAGTACGCCGGTCAACGCGACAAACAACAGCAACATGCTGCCGGAGCGGCGCAGCAGCGCGCGGGTGCCGACGGCGTAATGCTGCGTGAGTCGCTCGAAGCGGCGGTTGAAACCGCCGAAGAAACCACGTTTCTCATGATGACCGTCGGTGACCGGTGTGAGCAGTGTGGCGCACAATGCCGGCGTCAGCGTCAGCGCCAGAAACGCCGAGAACAGGATCGAGACCGCCATCGACAGGGTAAACTGTCGGTAAATCACCCCTACCGAACCGCTGGCTAATGCCATGGGGATAAACACCGCCGACAGTACCAGCGTGATGCCGATGATCGCGCCGGTAATCTCTTTCATTGCCCGGGTGGTCGCCGCTTTGGGCGACAGCCGTTCCTGCGCCATCAATCGTTCAACGTTTTCCACCACCACGATGGCGTCATCCACGATGATGCCGATCGCCAGCACCATACCGAACATCGTCAACACATTGATGGAGAACCCGGCCGCCAGCATCACCGTGAAGGTGCCGAGCAGGGCGATGGGCGCAACAATCGCCGGTATCAGGGTATAACGCACATTTTGCAGAAACAGGTACATCACCAGAAACACCAACACCATCGCTTCGGCCAGCGTTCTGACTACCTGCTCGATGGAGATTTTAACGAACGGCGCGGTGTTGAACGGCAGCGAATACCCTATCCCGGCGGGCATGGACGGTTTCAGTTCGGCCATGCGTTGCACGATCGCGGCGGCGGTACGCACTGCATTGGCGCCCGGTGCCAGTTGAATGGCGGCTGCGGTGGCATCCTTGCCGTTTTCACGTACCGAAAAACCGTACGATTGCGCGCCGAGCTCAACCCGCGCCACATCGGCCAGCGTCACCCGTGAGCCGTCTTCCCGGGCGCGCAGTACAATGGCGGCGAATTGTTCCGGGGTTTCCAGTTGCCCTTGTACCGTCAACGGAATCGTCACCCGTTGCCCCGCTAAAATAGGCGCATCGCCGACCCGGCCTGGGGCGATTTGCGCATTTTGCTGGGTGATGGCGGTCGACAGGTCATTCATAGTTAGACCGTAGGACAGCAACTTATTCGGGTCGACCCAGATACGCATTGCCTGTTCCGCGCCGAACAACTGGACGCGACCGACGCCGTCAACACGGCGTAGCTCTTCGACGATGTTGCGCGCCATGTAGTCGCTGAGCTCCACCTGATCGTAGCGCCCGTTATCGGACGTCAGGCTGACCAGCATCAGAAAACCCGATGAGGCGGACTCCACCTGCAAACCGTTTTGCCTGACTGTTTGCGGCAGCCGGGGTTCGATCGATTTGATGCGATTTTGTACGTCGACCTGCGCCAGCTCCGGGTCGGTTCCCGGCTTGAAGGTCACATTGATTTGCGCCAAACCGGAGGTATCCACCGACGATTCGAAATAAAGCAGGTTTTTGACGCTGGATAGCCCGCGTTCGATCAACCCGACGACCGCATCATTCATGGTCTGGGGCGTCGCACCAGGGTAAGACGCGGTGATGCTCACCGTCGGCGGTGCCACCGACGGGTAACGGGCGATCGGCAACTGGGGAATAGCGAGAGTCCCCAGTAGTACGATGAACAAGGCGATCACCCAGGCAAACACCGGGCGATGGATAAAGAATTGCGGCATGGTACGGAGTTCCTTTGCGGTTAGCGTGGTGCTACGTCAGTAGCGGACGGCACCATTTTCCAGTGCTGGGTTGCCACCCAGGCCCCGTCGCTCAGTCTTTCGCCGCCTTCGACAACCACCTGTTGACCGGCGTCGAGCCCGGTGCGGATGCGATACTGGCGGTTGACCAGCTCGCCCGTTTCCACCGTAACGGCATGAGCTTTGTTGCGGTCGTCGATCACCCAGATTTTGGCCTCGCCTGCGATGCGCATCACCGCTTGTTGCGGCACCAGCAGGGCGTTGTCGTGGTGACCGAGCGGGACGCGCGCACGCACGAACATGCCCGGCAGCAGTTGGCGTTGCGGGTTATCCACCAAAATGCGCAGCAGCACGTCGCCGGTGCCGGTATCCACATTCACGCCGGAAAACAGGATGCGCGCCGACATCGGGTAGGGCTGGCCGTCGCTGCGCAGAATCTCCGCCGGTACGCCGTCACTGCCGCCGGCGCGTTTGCTTAGCATGTCGCGCAGTTGCTCCAGCGAAGAGGCCGGCAGGCGCACATCGACATACACCTGGTCTATCTGCTGGACCCGCGCCAGCGGGTTGCTGTCGTTGGTGCTGACCAGCGCGCCTTCGGTGATCAACGCCTGATCGATGCGTCCGGCAATCGGCGACTCGACGGTAGCGAAGGTCAGGTCAAGCTGACGGCGCGCCAGCGTGGCGCGTGTCTGCGCCACATCGGCGGCGGCCTGGTCGCGTTGCGCTATCGCATCGTCATAGGTTTGCTGGCTGATGGCGCCGGTGCTGAGCAGCGGTTTGAGGCGCGTGACCTGAATCTGCGCCCGGTTCAGCACCGACTGGGCGCGTTGCAGCGCGGCGCCGGCGGTATCGACATCAGCCTTGAACGGCGCGGGGTTAATCTGGAATAACGGTTGTCCGGCACGGATTTCGGCACCCTGTTCAAACAGTCGGCGCTGAATGATACCGCCTACCTGTGGGCGGATTTCCGCCGTGCGCACCGCCGCCACCCGGCCGGGCAGATCGTCGGTCAGGGTAATGGACACCGGCGCAGCGGTCATCACGGTGACCTGCGCCGGCGGTGATTCGGTCGGCACATCGGGACGGTCGCAGCCGGTCAGCAGTATGCCGACCAGCGCCAGCAACACGCCGTGGCGGCACAGCTGTTTAAGTGAAACGGGCAGACGGGCGGCCATGCCGCTCGGTTCCGACTGACCGGGCGCCGCCAGCAGCAGAGCCGACAAAATACAGGCGACCGGGTATTGATGCGGTTTCTTTGTGTTCATATCACTTCGTAATCCCTGTTTACCGGCCATAGGGAGGCCAGACTGCGGTAGTGTGCATCTGCTGTATGCGGTTTTCGTTGGAGAAAGATGGAGATATGATGGAGGCCCTGCATTTTTTACTATGAGTCGTTCGATGACTGTTCATTCGCAATCCATGCCGATGGTTGACGATATCCATGGGTTGGTGCTTATCGCCGAAGATGAGCCGGAAATTGCCGAGATTCTTCGCGCTTACCTGACACGTAACGGTTTACGCACGCTGCACGCCGCCGACGGCCGTCAGGCGCTGGAACTTCATCTCTCCATGAAGCCGGATCTGGTGCTGCTGGATGTACAGATGCCGCTGGTCGATGGCTGGCAGGTGCTGTCGGGGATTCGCCTGCGCGGCGATACCCCGGTTATCATGCTGACGGCGCTGGATCAGGACATCGACAAGCTGATGGGCTTGCGGATTGGCGCCGACGATTACGTGGTGAAACCGTTTAATCCCGCCGAAGTGGTGGCGCGGGTACAGGCGGTGCTGCGCCGTGCCGGGTTGCGCGCCGAACGCCAGCCGCCGCGTTTCCTGCGGACCGGTATTTTCCAAATCGATCTGGAAAGCCACGAGGTGGTGGTGGACTATGAGGGCGTCAGCCGGACGCTGGAACTGACGCTGACCGAGTTCCGGCTGCTTGCGCATATGGCGCGTGCGCCGCGTCGGGTGTTCAGCCGTGAAGAACTGCTGGTCTCCTGCCTGCCGGAAGGGGATTCGTTGGAACGCACGGTGGACAGCCACATCAGCAAACTGCGTAAGAAGTTGGAACGGCTGGGGCTGAACGGCGTACCGTCCAGTGTGCGCGGCGTCGGTTACCGACTCGGTGAAACGTCATGACGCATATCGGCAGTTTAAGCCGACAAATTATGCGTTCCATGACGCTGCTGGCGCTGTCCATCACGCTGCTGATGGTGGTCGGTTCCTATGTTTTCTATGCCTTTATGTTGGCTATTTCGCCGGAAAGCCTGTCGCTGAGCGATCAATGGATGCCGACCACGTTAGAGTGGTTCTGGATGGTCGGAACCACCTTACTGGCGTTGGTGATCGCCGTGGTGCTGGCGATTCGCCTGGCCCGCCGCATTCTGGTGCCGCTAAATTCGGTGGCGCACAGCCTGCGCCAAATCGCCGAAGGCGAACTGAACGCACGCGCCGAAACCGACGACTACTCGTTGGGTGAGGCGGCATTGCTGGTGCGTGACTTTAATACCATGGCGGAGCGGCTGGAACGCATGGCGCAAGAGCGGGCGTTCTGGAATGCCGCCATCGCCCATGAGTTGCGCACACCGGTCACCATTTTACGCGGCCGGTTGCAGGGGTTGACCGAAGGCGTATTCGAACCCGATATCGGGTTGTTTCGTAATTTGTTGACGCAAGTGGAAGGGCTGGGGCGGCTCATTGAGGATTTGCGGGTCGTGGGGCTGGCGGAGAGCGGTCATCTGGAACTGCGCTGGACGCCGACTCGCTTGTCCGACGAAGTGACGGCGGTGGTGAGTGCGTTCGAGCCTACGTTGCAAAGCGCCGGGTTTAGCCTGTCGCTGGCACTGGAAGACCTGGTGGTGCAATGCGACCCGGTGCGGATTCGTCAGGCGCTGCTGGCGTTGCTGGAGAATGCGCAAAAACATGCCGCCGCCGGTCCGTTATGCGTTCGGGCGGGCGTGGATGACGGGGTGGCGTATCTGAGCGTCGAGGATAGCGGTCCCGGCATCGATCCACAGTTTGCCGATCAGATTTTTGAGGCGTTTGTGCGCGGCGCGCCGTCACGCACCGGCAACAGCAAAGGCAGTGGGTTGGGGCTGGCGGTCGTGCAGGCGATTGCGCAGGCGCACGGCGGGCAGGCGAGTTGTTGCCCTGCGCCGTCCGGCGGCGCTTTATTCGAGCTGCGTTGGCCGGCGGTCGCCAATCAGCGATGAACAACCATGAATCATCTATCGCTTAATCGCCGCACGGTGATGGGGGCGTTTGCTGTCATTGATGCGTGTTCATACCGGCTGGCGCAGGTGCGCCAGCAAATTGGCGGCTTCGGGCTGTAATGTCGCGCCGGATTTAATGCCCAGCCATAACTTGCGGGTGGCCCAGTCATCGGTCAGCCGGATGGCATGTAGCCCGACGCCGAGGATCTCCGGGCGGACAGCGCCTTCAGGCAGGATGCTGATGCCGAGGCCGGCTTCAATCATGCGGCACACGCCGTCAAAGCTGCTGACCTGAATGCGCAGGCGCAGCATTTTTCCGTGCTCTTCGGCGGTGTCCTGCAACAGTTTGAGCAAAGAGCTGCCGTTGTTGAGGCCGACAAAATCGTACTGCAACGCATCGGCAAAGGTGATTTCCCGGCTGTCGGCCAGCGGGTGTCGGGGCGACACCAGCACCACCAGTTGGTCTTCCCGGTAGGGGATTTTTTCCACGCCGGAGCAGGGCACATTGTCGGCGAAAATGCCGATATCGGCCTGCCCGGTGAGCAGCGCCGTCACCACGGTTTCGCTCAGTTTCTCTTCCAGATTGATGCGAACCAGCGGATGACGTTGCAGAAAGTGCGCCAGCTCCTGCGGCAGAAATTCGATGATAGCTGACGTATTAGCCCAGATATGCACATGGCCGCGTACGCCGGCGGCGTAATCCTGCATCTCGTCCGCCATCCGCTCGACATTGCTCAGCACCTGACGCGCGTGGTGCACCAGCTCTTTTCCCGCTGCGGTCAACGCCAGGCCGCGCGGCATACGGATAAACAACGTGCAATCGACGGTGCGCTCCAGTTCCGCCATGCGTTTGCTCAGGGCGGACAGCGTCATGTGAAAGCTGCTGGCGGTTTTAGTCAGGCTGCCGATTTTGGCGACCTGCAAAAACAGGCGTAGTGATTGCAGGTCAAAATGCGCGGGATTGATCATGGGATGATGACAGTCCTTGAAAGCGAAGACGCCACAGCCTAACACATCGGCGACCCTTTCCTGTCAGGAAAGGGTGATTGACGATTAAGGAATTATCAAACGCATCGCCTGCGCCTAGGATGTCTGCTGTACTGATCTGAATCTGATTGAAATCGCCGAGTATCTTTGCCATGACTCGCGCTAACCAAGGTTGGTTCTTTTTATTCAACGTATTATCTCTATACCCTAAATAATTCGAGTTGCAGGCAGGTGGCAAGAGAGAGAATCCCGATGAGCTTACTCAGGTAAGTGATTCGGGTGAACGAACGCAGCCAACGCACCTGCAACTTGAAGTATGACGGGTATATAACCTAAATAATTCGAGTTGCAGGCAGGTGGCAAACGCCCCTACGGCTTGGAGTATGATGGGGATAAAAACGATATAACAGGATGTAGTGGCTGTTTATGACCAGTTTGCTGATGACCAATATGGTGTTGTGTTTGATTCTGGGGATGGGGCTTGGGGTATGCGGCGGGATGTTGGGTATCGGCGGCGGGCTGATCGCCATTCCGGTACTGGGGATGCTGTTTGGCATGAACCAGCATCTGGCGCAGGGCACGGCGCTGATTATGATTACGCCGAACGTGCTGATCGGCTTTCTGCGCTACCGGCAACGCAACAAGATAGACACCCGCATGACGCTGATGTTGTGCGCCTTCGCCACGGTGTCGGCCTATGTCGCCGCACATATGGCGGCGGCCATTCAGGTTGATAATTTGCAGCAGGCATTCGCCATATTCCTGCTGGTGCTGGCGACGTATTACATCTGGCAGTGGATCAATAGCCGACGCAGCCGCACGCCGACTTCGGTATTGTCCCATCGTTACCTGCCGGCGCTCGGCGTGGCAAGCGGCTTTATGTCCGGTATTTTTACCGTCGGCGGCGGGCTGGTGGTGGTGCCGGCATTGGTGACGCTGTTCGGTTTCACCCAGACGCAGGCGCAGGGCATTGCACTGGCGCTGGTGGTGCCCGGCGCGCTGGCGGCGTTGGCATCGTACGCTCAGGCCGGCAATGTGGATTGGGCCACCGGCATTCCGCTGGCGATCGGCGGCATTCTCAGCGTGTCGTGGGGGGTGGCGCTGGCCCACAAATTGCCGGTGGTGGCGTTGCGGCTGGCGTTCTGTCTGGTGCTGGTGAGCGTGGCGGTGGTGATGCTGGCGGTGAAATAACGCGGCGGGAATACGTTGCGTAAAAGAAGCCTGACGGGTGGCGCTATCCGCCCGTTGCCGCTACAATCCAGCCATCGATTAACCTACGGATAATATTAAGGAGGACCCTCATGCTGCGCTGTGAAATGTTTAACACTTCACATCCTTTTGGCGATCGCCGCTGCTCAAGCGTTATCGATATCGTGCTGCGATAACGGTGGCTTGAGCGAAGCAAACCGCATTTTCCCTTCTCTCGGGCTTACCGGGTTATCGTCAGCGTTGTGTTGACGAGGCACAGTTGTGCCTGTAACTCTTGAGTAAGCAATGAGCACTTTACTGACTGTACACGCCCTGAGCGTGGATACCCCTTTCGGCCCTCTGCTGAACGACATTTCTTTTACCCTGAACCAGGGCGACCGCCTCGGTTTGATCGGCCATAACGGTTGCGGCAAAAGTACGCTGTTAAAACTACTGGATGGCACGTTAGCGCCAAGCCGCGGCAGTGTGACGCTTTCCCATCATTGCCTGCTGGCTCGCGTTGAACAGCATCTGCCGGCGGATCTGCATCCGTTGACGATGCTGGATGCGGTGCTGGCTCGTCTTCCCGCGGCCGAACGCGCCGGCGAGCGCTGGCGGGCGGAAACCTTGCTGGCGGAAATGGGATTCGGCGAGCGGGACTGGCTGCTGTGCGCCGGTACTCTCAGTGGCGGCCAGCATACCCGGTTATTGCTGGCGCGAGCCCTGATCACCTCGCCGGATCTGCTGTTGCTGGATGAGCCGAGTAACCATCTGGACTTGCCGACGTTGCTGTGGCTGGAGCAGTTCCTGCAACACTGGAGCGGCAGCTTTGTGCTGGTTTCCCACGATAGCCAGTTGCTGGATAACGTCACCAACGGCAGCTATATCCTGCGTGACCGGCAACTGCATTATTTTGCGCTGCCCTGTAGCGCCGCCCGCGCGGCACTGGCGGAGCGCGATCGCAGCGATGCGTTGCGCCGCAAAGCGGAACAGAAGGAAATCGACTGCGTGACCGTTAGCGCCAAACGGCTGGCCATCTGGGGCAAGGTCTACGATAACGAAGATCTGGCGCGCAAGGCCAAACAGATGGAAAAACGCATCGAGCGGCTCAAAGAGGAGCAAACCGAGCTGACCGCCGGCAGCCAGTGGCGGCTGGCGCTGCATGGCGAAGCGCTGAACGCCGATCGTCTGCTGGAGATGACGGCGCTGGCCGTCAGCCCGGCACCGCAGCAGCCAACGCTGCTCACCGTGCCGTTACAGCGGGTGAAAAGCGGTGATCGGGTGGCGATTATCGGCCGAAACGGCAGCGGCAAGTCTTCGTTGTTGCGTCTTCTATGGCAGCAGTACCCGAATTCGACGCCGGATGGGGCGATTCGTCTGCATCCCCGCGTTCGGTTGGGGTATTACGACCAGACGCTGCATCAACTGCGTGACGACGACACCCTGTTTGATGCGCTGGCTCCGTTCGCGCCGCTGGCGCAAGACCGCAAGATGGCGTTGATCAGCGCCGGGTTTCAGTGGTCGCGTCATCAGCAAACCGTCGCCACTCTGAGCGGCGGCGAACGCGCCCGGCTACTGTTCGTCGGGCTGTCGCTGGCGCGTTACGGGCTGCTGATGCTGGACGAGCCGACCAACCACCTGGATATGGAAGGCAAAGAGGCGCTGGCCGATACGCTGCAATGCTTTGATGGCGGCGTGCTGTTGGTGACGCACGACCGGGCGTTGATCAGCCACAGTTGCAATCGCTTCTGGCTGGTTGAGCACGGCATGTTGAGCGAGTGGCACGATCTGGATCAGGTCTATCAGCGTCTGGGGACCGCATCTGCCGACACCGCAATGCATTCGGCACCGCCGTCAGCAACGGTATCGCCGGTGACATTGGAACAGGGGGATGAAGCCGACAGGCTGCTGGCGCAACTGGTTGAGCTGGAAAACCGGCTGACCGAGGATCTGGCGCGGAAGGCGAAGCACCAGAAACCGGCGCTACAGGCGCAGTGGCGGCAAGAAATCGCCCGCCTCAACGCCTTGTTGGGATTGGCACAATGTTGACCGTGCCTGTTTGCAGAGGTGTAAAAATACCGACGAATTATTTTGGTTACACGGTATTGGGTTTTCTGGCGTAAAAAACTGCGCTGAGGTGGGCGGCTTCGCCGGGTGAGCGGCAGGACGCCGCGAAAGCCCGTGCCGCTCCGGGAGAGCGTCACGGGCGACCCGAACAGCGAAGACGAACGCCGAAGGTACCGCGAAGCGGCACAGTTTAGCCCTCAAGCCAGTGGTCAAGGAGAGGTGGCGTTTGAACCTCTCCTTGTCGTGCGTGCGATGATGTTACAAGGGAAGGCATGAGATCATCACGCACGAAACCTCTCACTGTTCCACCATAACCCGACACCTCATGCCGCAGGCAGGCTATCAGCAATCCTCAATAATCAGGTACGCGGCGTTCAGCGGCCCGTGTACCCCCACCACCTTGATCAGTTCGATATCGGCGGTAGAGCTGGGACCGGCGATCAGATTGATGCATGACGGCAGCGGTTCGCCTTGTTGCACCCGACGGCGCAGATGCTGGGCCAGTTGCGCGACGCGCGGCAACAGGCAGCTTTTGCGCACAATAAACAGTGTGGACTCCGGCAACAGGCTCAGGCCGCGTCCTTGTTGTGGGGTAGAGAACAACACCACACCGCCGGATTCGGTCAGGCCGTAGTCGGCGTATACCACGCCGATGCGGGCTTGCGCCGCCTGCGTCAGGTTGTCTTCGCCTGCCGCCGGGCCCCAGCATCGGGCTTGGTATTCCTGTTGCAGAAAGCCGGTTACGCCCAGCTCCGCCAGCCGCGCATCGCCGCTGACCAGCACCGGCGCGCCGCCGTAACGCCGGCACAATCGCCCGGCGGCTTGCGCCACGTCATTGGGCGGGGTGAGTTCACAGTGCGCCAGCATCACATTGCCGGCGTAGTCGATAAAGGCGTCGCAACGCTGTTGCGGCGTCAGCTCGGTCAGTCGGGTGCCGGCCGGGTTGTTTTCCAGCGGCGGTAACGGCGGCGGCGTTTGGCGGGGGTCCCGACCAAGCCGATGCGCCAGGGTAGACAGGAAGGCGTCGCGGTTTTCCATTAGCGTTTCTCCTTGGTCTGACGTTGATGCTGTTTGAACCAACTGCGGAAGCTCTCGCCATCGGCGTCCGGCAGGTCGCGGGCTTCGGTCCACTCGCTGATCGCACCGATGTTGAACGGTATCTTGCCGTTACGAATGAGCAAGCGGGCGGCGCGCGCGCCTGCCACCATACCGACTTTCCAGATTCCGGGGTGACTATTGGCGTAGTTGAACAACCCGACGATGCGCCGCTCGGCCGCAGGCGTCATCCCATTTTCTGCCAGCGTGCGTCGGTGCTGCACAATCAGCGAAGACAGCGGAATACGTACCGGGCACACATCGTCGCAGGCGGTACACAGCGAGCAGGCGTAAGGCAGGTGTTTGAAGTCTTCATAGCCGCCCAGCAACGGCGACAGCACCGCGCCGATCGGCCCTGGATAGATAGAGCCATAGCCGTGGCCGCCGATGTGGCGGTACGCAGGGCAGGTGTTGATGCAGGCGCCGCAGCGAATGCAGCGCAGAATATCGTGGAACGGCGATCCCAGTACCTGTGAGCGGCCGTTATCGACGATCACCAGATGAAACTCTTCCGGGCCGTCGATACCGCCGATATCGCGTGGTCCGGTCAGCCAGGTGTTGTAGCCGGTCAACCGGGCGCCGACCGCACTGCGCGCCAGCATGGTGAGCACCACATCCAGCTCCTCAAAGGTCGGGACAATGCGTTCCATGCCCATCACGGCGATGTGGGTGCGGGGCAGGGTGGTGCACAGCCGGGCGTTGCCTTCGTTGCTCACCAGACTGACGGTGCCGGTTTCCGCCACGGCAAAGTTGCAGCCGGTGATCCCTACCTCCGCGCTGAGAAAGTCGGCGCGGATTTTCTGGCGAATAAAGCGCGTCATCGCTTCCGGTGTTTCCGGGCCGTCGTAGCCCAACTGCTGTTGCAGTACGCGCCGGATTTGATGGCGATCTTTGTGGATGGCAGGCACCACCACGTGGGAGGGCGCGTCCTGGTCCAGTTGCAGGATGTATTCGCCGAGATCGGTTTCCACCACCTTGATGCCGGCGGCTTCCAGCACGGCATTCATGCCGATCTCTTCGGTCACCATGGATTTGGATTTCACCACCTTGCGGGCCTGTTTAGCCTGCGTCACCTGCAAGATATAGCGGGTCGCGTCTTCGCGCGTTGCGGCAAAAAACACCTTGCCGCCGCGGGCGGTGACCTGTTCCGACAACTGGTACAGGTAGGCGTCAAGGTTATCAAGCACGTGGGCGCGGATCTGCGCGGCTCTCGTGCGCCAGACATCCCACTGGCCCAGTTCATCGACCATCTTCTGACGGTTGGCGCCGATGCGTTCCTGGGCGTTGGCAACCGCCTGGCGCATGATCGGGTCGTCTATTTGCTGGCGGATACGCTCATGAAACGGGGTCGTGCTGGTTTTGAGGTACATGGCGTCTCCTTAGCGGCTCATCAACACTTCGGCGATATGCAACACCTGAACGGCGTGTCCTTCACGCTGCAACCGTCCGCCGATGTTGATAAGGCAACTGACATCGGCGCCGATCAGGTAGTCCGGTTTGGCTTCCATGATGTGCGCGACCTTTTCTTTCACCATTTCACCGGAGATCTCCGCCATTTTGACGGAGAAGGTGCCGCCGAAACCGCAGCAGGTTTCCTGCGCGTGAAACGGCAGCAGCTCCAGGTCACGCACCTGACGCAGCAAGGCCAGCGGTTCTTCGCGCACGCCCATTTTGCGAAACAGACTGCAAGAGGGGTGATAAACCGCCTTGCCCGGCAGGCGAGCGCCGACATCGGTGACGCCGAGGCGGTTAACGATAAACGAGGTGAGGTCAACCATTCGTGCGGCGACCTGCGCGGCGCGGGCCGCCCACTCCGGTTCATCGACCAGCCAGTCGGCATAATGCCTGATGGCGTTGGTGCAGGAGCCGGCCGGCGAGACGATGGGGTCATCGTTCTCTTCCAGCGCGGCGAGCAGCGTTTTCATGCCCGGCAGCGCGTCGCGGATGTATCCGCTGTTGATGGCGGGTTGACCACAGCAGCCTTGACGTTCGGGAAAGTGAACGCGGCAGCCGAGCTGTTCCAGCAACAGCACGCTGTCACGGGCCATGCGCGATTTGAGCGCATCGCCGATGCAGGTGACAAAAAAATTAACATTCATGTTGTGTTAGCTTCCTGTTTGTAGGGGTTAACAACGTATCGGGTTAAAAAATCAGTCGGCGCGTTATCGTCGTACGTTCGTTGGCCTGCGCCTGGTGGCCTGAACGTGTGGTGAATACTCAGCGCGGCACGCACAATCCCTGTTCGACGCCCCGGCTAAAAAGAACCTGCCATAACTGGATGTTTCTGGCCCGAAAGGCGCCGGCGCAGGCGGTCAGGTAATAACTGAACATACGCCGGAAGGCGGGCGAATAATCGGCGGCCAGTTGCGGCCAGGCGGCGGTAAAACGGGCCAGCCAGGCCATCAGCGTTTTATCGTAATCAGCACCGAAGTTATGCCAGTCTTCCATCACAAAATAGGGTTCGCTGGTGTTGGCAATCTGTTTAATGGATGGCAGGCATCCGTTGGGAAAAATGTATTTATTGATCCACGGGTCAACGTTATGAGCAGTCTTATTCGACCCGATGGTATGCAGCAGGAACAGGCCGTCCGGCTTCAGGCTCCGATTCACCACATGAAAGTAGGCGGCGTAATTTTTCGGCCCCACGTGTTCAAACATGCCGACGGAGACAATACGGTCGTACTGCCGGCGCAGATCGCGGTAATCCTGCAACAGAATATGGATATCCAGCCCGCAGCAGCGTGACTCCACAAAGGCTTTCTGCTCGGCGGAAATGGTGACGCCATGCACGGTAACGCCGTAATGCTGAGCGGCATACACCGCCAGACCCCCCCAGCCGCAACCGATATCCAGCAGCGTCATACCGGGTTCAAGCTGCAGTTTTTCACAGATCAGCGCCAGTTTGTCCTGCTGGGCTTCATCAAGCGTGTCGGCTTGTTTCCAGTAACCGCATGAATATTGCATGTAAGGGTCCAGCATGTGGCTGAACAGGTCGTTGCCGAGGTCGTAATGTACTTTGCCGACTTGCCAGGCGCGTTTGCGCGACTGACGGTTGACCAACCGCGCCAGCGCAATGCGCATCAGGTCGTGCCAGCGTGACGGGCGTTGTTCATCCAGCCGGGCGGCCAGGATGCGATGAAAAAACATATCGAGTCGCGGGCAATCCCACCAGCCTTCCATGTAGCTTTCGCCCAGGCCAAGCGAACCCTGTTGCAACACCCGTTTGAAAAAGCGGGAATCGTTCACCTGAATATCCCAGGGGTCGCTGCCGTTAAGGGTAATTCCCGCCTGATGCAATAATTCCTGGGTGATACGCCGCCATTCATTTTTCTCGCTGATATCATCAACGATGCACGCATTACTCATGATGTCTCCTTTAACTAACAGTTAATTCAATGTGTTAGCGCAAAACTAATAACTACTGAGGTACTGTCGTTTCGGATGACATCGTGCTGCCATCGGCAAAATGGCGTAATACGTCAAAAGACGGACAATGCATGACTAAAAACGGCGAACAGGCATGATGTAATGTCGCTTCCATGAGTCATTCCTCAATCCATTTTCTGGTTTGAAAAATCGTACAAGCACAGCGAATCGGTTCTGCGGCGATGACGTCGCGCCGGCTGAATAGCTGCAGATTATCGGGCAAATCGGGCTGGCCTGCGTTACCCTATCAAGACAAACTCTATCGAGTAGAGGTCATGCTGTGATGTCTCATTCGCTTGTCTCGTCCCCCCGGTTGCCGATAGCCGGTCAGCCTGCGCCGGTATTGCTCACGTTGCCGCGCCCGGTCTACTTTCGTACCTACCCGTTGGCAAAGGAGACGGAGGTGGCGCCGCATCAGCACCCGTTCGTCGAGTTTTTGTATGCGCGGGAAGGGGGAATGCGGGTAGAGATTGAAGGTAAAACGTTGATCGTGCCGGTGTTGTACGGCGTCTGGATCCCGGCGCATGTGCCGCACCGGATTCTGGCTACCAGCGATGTGTTGCTGGAAAGTTTGTATATCGAGTCGGATTACGTGGCCATTGACCACAGTGGCTGCAGAGTGGTGTTGGTCAGCGATTTTATCCGCGAGTTTATTCATTACGCCACCGGACACGTGCCGGAGCAGTACGACTACGATGGAGATGACGCCCAACTGGTCAGGGTGCTGACCACGTTGTTGCGGCAGTTGCCGGATGCCGGGTTTTCGTTGTCGTGGCCCGCTTCCGTTACCCTGATGCGGGTGTGCCGTGATATTCAGCAGACGCCGGATGCGCCCCACGGCATTGAAGCATGGGCGGCGCGTACCGGCATGTCGGTGCGCACGTTTTCGCGCCGTTTTAAAAAAGAGACCGGGGTCGCGTTCAGCGAGTGGAAGAAACGTATGCGGTTGCTTGAATCAGTGGTGATGCTGAAGAACAACCGCAGCGTAACGCAGGTAGCGCTGGACCTGGGGTATGCCAGCACCGCCTCGTTTACCTTCGCGTTTCGTCAGATGTTTGGGGTGCCGCCGACGCGCTATTGACCTGTTTGTCCGCGTCGGCAGTGGCGGCTATTTCGCCAGCACGACCAACAACGGAAACAGCAGCGGAGCCATCAGCGAAGTGATAATGCCGCAGATCACCAGCGCCAGCGAACTGAATGCGCCTTCTTCATAATCCAGCTCGGCGCAGCGGGCGGTGCCGAGCGCGTGCGACGCGGTGCCCATCGCCAGCCCGCGCGATGCTTTGGTATGAATGCGCATGGCGTTGAGCAGCGTGTGGCCGAATACCGCGCCGAGGATGCCGACAAAGATCACGCACACCGCGCTGATGGCCGGAATACCGCCGATACTGCCGCCCACCGCCATGGCGATCGGCGTGGTGACCGATTTCGGCATGATCGAGGCGGCAATCGCCGGCGTGGCACCCAGCCGCAGCGCAATCCAGGTGCCGGTCACCATCGCCACCACGCTGCCGATAAAACAGACGCTGATGATCGACTTCCAGCGCATACGGATCTGGTGCAACTGTTCATACAGCGGAAACGCCAGCGCGACCACCGCCGGTTGCAGCAGGCTGTTCAGCACCGCGCTGCCGTGGAAATAGCGCTCATACGGAATGTGGCTTATCAGCAGAAACGCTATCAGCACCCCCATCGACACCAGCAACGGGTTGAGTAACGGTGAATTCAGCCGCTGCGCCAGCCGACGTGCTAAAAAGAACACCAGCAGCGTTAATGGCAGTGACCAGACGATATCATGCCACATGGTCGGCTCCTTTTTCCGCGTCGGCCGGATGGCGGGCCGGCTTACGCCCGTGGATCAGATGCGAACAGCCGCTCACGGTAATCAACACCACCAGCGTGCTGGCGGCGCAGGAGATGATCACCGGTGCGAACTGGGCGCGCAGCAAGTCGAAATACTGCATCACGCCGACGCCAATCGGCACAAACAGCAGCGCCATATAGCGGATCAGCACGTGGCAACCCGGTTTAACCCACTGCGCCGGGATAATCTGCAATGACAACAACAGAAACAGGATCAGCATACCGATGATGCTGCCCGGCAACGCGATGGGCAGTACGGCGGCAACGCCGATACCGAGGTACAAACAGGCGTAAATCAGTAAAAACGCTCTGGCCTGATGCCAGAAACGGGTCATAAAGATTTTCATAAAAACATCGGCTACGGATAAAAGTGGGTGGATAACGGGGTTGATTATCGCGCGCTTAGTCGTGGCGCTTATTATCAAATCAGGACGATATTTATCGATTATGAGACGAAATTGGCCGGTGCGAATGGGTAACCGATCGCCCATGCGGGGGTAGGCTAAGCGCAGGTGATGCCGGTCGTAGCGTGGCAGACAGTCGCGTGGAAAATAGTAGCGTGGAAAACAGTCGCATGGAAAACAGTCGCGTGGCGACATGGCCGCCACGCAGAGCAGGTGATGCTATCGGGTGCGCCCGGCGCGAAAACGCCGGGGCAGAGCAATGATAACGACTACGCCAAATCGAAACGGTCGAGGTTCATCACTTTGGTCCAGGCGGCGATGAAGTCGTGGACAAACTTCGCCTGCGCGTCTGTACTGCCATAGACTTCGGCCAGCGCGCGCAGTTGCGAGTGGGAGCCGAAGATCAGATCGACACGAGTGCCGGTCCACTTCAGGTCGCCGCTGACGCGATCGCGCCCTTCAAACACGCCGTCTTCTCCCACCGCTTTCCAGACGGTGCCCATGTCCAGCAGGTTCACGAAGAAGTCGTTGGTCAGTGCGCCGGGCTGGGTGGTGAAGACGCCGTGTGACGCCTGATCGACATTGGCGCCCAGTACCCGCAGCCCGCCCACCAGCACCGTCATTTCCGGCGCGTTCAGCGTCAGCAACTGGGCTTTATCGACCAGCAATGCTTCGGCTGCCACGCTGTAACGGCCTTTCAGGTAGTTGCGGAAGCCATCGGCGATCGGTTCCAGTACGGCAAACGACTCAACGTCGGTTTGTTCCTGTGATGCGTCCATCCGGCCGGGCGTGAAGGGCACGTTCACCGTGTGGCCGGCAGCCCTGGCCGCCTGTTCCACCCCGACGGCACCCGCCAGCACGATCAGATCGGCCAGCGAAATCCGCTTGTTGTCGGACTGCGCCTGGTTGAACTCGCTCTGGATGTTTTCCAGCACGCCCAGCACCTTCGCCAGTTGTTCCGGCTGGTTGACCGCCCAGTCTTTCTGTGGCGCGAGGCGAACGCGGGCACCGTTAGCACCGCCGCGTTTGTCGGAGCCACGGAAGGTGGACGCGGATGCCCAGGCGGTGGAAACCAACTGGGAAACCGTCAGGCCGGAGGCCAGCACGTTGGCTTTCAGGTCGGCAATGTCCTGCTCGCTGACCAGCGTATGGTTAACGACCGGAATCGGGTCCTGCCAGAGAAGCTCTTCAGCCGGGACTTCCGGGCCGAGATAACGGGCGCGCGGCCCCATGTCGCGGTGCGTCAGTTTGAACCAGGCGCGGGCGAACGCGTCGGCGAACTGATCCGGATTCTCGTAAAAACGGCGGGAGATCTTTTCATACGCCGGGTCGAAACGCAGCGACAGGTCGGTAGTCAGCATGGTCGGCACATGACGTTTGGACGGATCGTGCGCGTCCGGCATTTCGCCAGCGCCGGCACCGCCTTTCGGCTGCCATTGGTGAGCGCCCGCCGGGCTTTTGGTCAGCTCCCATTCGTAGCCGAACAGGTTCTGGAAGAAGTAATTGCTCCATTGGGTCGGCGTTTGCGTCCAGGTCACTTCCAGACCGCTGGAGATGGTGTCGCCGCCTTTGCCGCTGCCGAACGCGCTCGTCCAGCCAAGGCCTTGTTCTTCGATACCGGCGGCTTCCGGCTCCGGGCCGACCAACGCTGCGTCGCCCGCGCCGTGGGTTTTCCCGAAGGTGTGGCCGCCGGCGATCAGCGCCACGGTTTCTTCATCGTTCATCGCCATGCGGCTAAAGGTTTCGCGGATATCTTTGGCCGCCGCAATCGGGTCGGGGTTGCCGTTCGGGCCTTCCGGGTTGACGTAAATCAGCCCCATTTGTACCGCAGCCAGCGGGTTTTCCAGATCGCGTTCGCCGGAGTAGCGCTTATCACCGCTCAACCAGTTGGTTTCGGAACCCCAGTAGACGTCTTCTTCCGGTTCCCATACGTCCGGGCGCCCGCCGGCGAAGCCGAAGGTTTTGAATCCCATCGATTCCAGCGCCACGTTGCCGGTAAGGATCATCAGGTCGGCCCATGAAATTTTCTGGCCGTATTTCTGCTTAATCGGCCACAGCAGGCGACGTGCTTTATCAAGGTTAACGTTATCGGGCCAACTGTTGAGCGGCGCGAACCGTTGTTGACCGGCACCGGCGCCGCCACGGCCGTCACCGGTACGGTAAGTGCCGGCGCTGTGCCAGGCCATACGGACAAACAGCGGGCCGTAGTGGCCGAAATCCGCCGGCCACCAGTCCTGCGAGTCGGTCATCAAGGCATGAAGGTCTTTTTTAATGGCATCCAGATCGAGGCTGTTAAACGCTTCGGCATAGTTGAACCCGTTATCCAGCGGGTCAGACAAGGAAGAGTGTTGGTGCAGAATGTTCAGATTCAGTTGATTGGGCCACCAGGCACGATTGTCGGTACCGCTACCGCCGGCGGTAACGGGTGTACTCTGGTGATGGAACGGGCATTTGCTTTCGGTTGTCATGCGTTCTCTACCTTATGCTCTGTGTCCCCATCGACCCGGCCTGAACAGACCGCCGGGCAGTGAGATATGGACAGGAAATTGCTCAATGATGCTTGCCTTGGATACTGCGTTAGCATCTAACGCAATGCATTGAATTTCATTGGGGAGTTCTTGTTCGCCAGGCGGTATTCAGTGCCTTTGGCGTGAAATTCACTATTCATCTTAGCCAGCCTCTTGCCAGAGGTGAAATCGAATTACATGAATATTGTGATAGATATTGGCTATTTAACTGTGAGAATTAATAAGTAAAGCAATTGTTATCAGGGTGTATGCCGTCACCATAACACGGGCCGGTGCGACAGATGGATTGACCGATATCGACACCGGCCGCTTTCATGATCTGTCTCAATGAAGTATGAGATTTTTATAAAAGTTCATACACCGGGCGGGTACATATTTTTTTTCGCAGTGTACTATTCCCTCGCGGTGTACTCATGAACACGGTTATTCATTTCCCAACGGTGTCTGTTACCCGCCTGATTTTTCCTATTGAGGTTAATTTGTCGTAATAATAGCGGGGAGCCGTTGTGACACAATTAATAATGAATGATGCGGTCATGGACGATATAACGCAGGATGGTTTACTGAATGAGGTAAAACATTACTGGAATAACCGGGCGGAAGGGTATAACGAGGTTAACGTCGCTGAATTAGCCGGCGGAAAACGCCGGTTATGGCAGGAGATTATTTTACGCCACGCCCCGAAAAAGCCGCTGTTGAATATATTGGATGTCGGCACCGGGCCGGGTTTTTTCGCCGTGACGCTGGCGCTGGCAGGGCACCGTGTGACTGCCGTGGATGTGACGCCGGCCATGCTGGCGCAGGCCAGAAGTAATGCAGATTATTACGATGTCGAGATTGCATTCGCGGCTACCGACGTACATGCCTTGCCGTTTCCCGATAACCATTTCGATGTGCTGGTGACCCGTAATGTCACCTGGAACCTGAAACAACCGCTGTCAGCCTATCAGGAGTGGCACCGGGTATTAGCGCCGGGCGGTCGGTTAATTAATTTTGACGCCAATTGGTACGCGCACCTTTTTAATGCTGCGGCACGAGAGGGCTATTTGCGTGATAGACAAAATGCCCGCCGTCTTAACATTAATGATCATTACGCCAATACGGATACGGTGGCGATGGAAAATATCGCCAGAGCGCTGCCGTTAAGCCGGGAAATACGTCCGGCGTGGGATCGACGCGCTCTGTTGTCCTGTGGTTTTCACCAAGTCGTTATCGATGAAAATATTGCTGAAAACGTATGGGATAACGAAGAGAAAATTAATTACGCCTCTACGCCGATGTTTATGGTTGTTGCGGAAAAATAAACGGGTGTCCCCGTCATATTTCACGTTGCAGGTGCGTTGGCGTTTCTTTTTTATTTTTCAGGGTAAGCAAGATGATGCGCATTCATCCCCTCTCGCTGGCGGCACTGGTGCTGTGCCTGCTGTTCGGCGCATTGTCGGTGTCGGCCGATATGCATGACAATCAATTGGTTTACGCCAGCACCAAAGATATTCGGGATATTAATCCCCATCTTTATTCCGGTGAAATGGCCGCCCAGAATATGGTGTTTGAATCGCTGGTCATCAATACCCCTGACGGTGTGAAACCCTGGTTGGCGGAAAGCTGGACGATATCGCCTGACGGCAAACAGTATATTTTTTCGTTACGTCATGATGTCCGGTTTAGCGATGGCGAGCCGCTGACGGCGGCGGCGGTTAAACAGAACATGGACGCGGTGTTGGAGAATTATCCGCGCCATGCCTGGCTTGAGCTGGTAAAGCAGATCGATAACGTCACCGCGCTGGACCGTTACCGCGTCCAGATTACGCTGAAAAACCCCTATTACCCGACGTTAATCGAACTGGGGTTGACCCGGCCCTTCCGGTTGGTGTCGCCGAAAGCATTTATCGGCGGAAAAACCAAAGACGGCATTACCGGGTATATCGGCACCGGCCCGTGGAGACTGGCGGAGCATAAACCCAATCAGTATGCGCGGTTTGTCGTTAACCCTGATTACTGGGGCACCCGGCCGCGTCTTCACAGCGTGATGTGGCGGGTGATGCCCGATCGGCAATCGATGCTGATGGCGTTGCAAAAAGAAAGCGTCCAGCTCATTTTCGGGGCGGACGGCGACATGCTGGATATGGACAGCTTTGCCGCACTGGAAGCCTCAGGAAAATACCGGGCGTTGATAAGCCCGCCGGTGGCGTCTCGTGCGCTGGTGTTGAATAGCGGGCGTCCTGTCACCGCAGATAAAGCGGTACGCCAGGCGCTGCAATACGCGATTGATAAAGCCGCCATCGCCACCGGGGTGATGGGCAACGCCGAAAGCGTCGCCGATACGCTGATGTCGCGCCGTGTGCCGTATTGCGATATCGATTTGCCGGTTTACCGGTTTGACCCGCAACGGGCCGGGGTGTTGCTGGAGGCGGCCGGCTGGCATCTGGCGGCGGGAAAAACGGTGCGGGAAAAGGACGGCAAGGCGCTGGTGCTGATGCTGTCTTATAACCGCAATAATGCGGCGGAACGGGAAATTGCCGAGCTGATTCAGGATGACCTGAAAAAGGTCGGTGTGCAGTTGACTATCCTGGGAGAAGAAAAACAGGCGTTTTTGGATCGTCAAAAATCGGGCGATTTTGACCTGCAATATTCGTTGTCATGGGGCACGCCGTATGACCCGGCGTCGTATATATCGTCTTTCCGTATACCTGCCCATGCGGATTATCAGGCGCAGAAGGGATTACGCCGCAAAGCCGAGATCGACACGCTGATCGGCGAAATATTGCTGACGCCGGATGAGAAACCGCGCCAGACACGCTACACGCAGTTGTTTACGTTGTTGGCCGATGAAGCGGTGTATATCCCGTTGACCTATTCAAGGACGAAAGCGATTTATGCGCCGGTGCTGAAAGGGGTGGCGTTTAACGCCTCACAGTATGAAATTCCCTTTGAGAACATGCATTTTTGAGCGTAATGCTCCTGATGGTGCATCGGGAGTCGGCGGTGGTGGGCCAGCAGAGGAAACAGCAGCGGATGTGCATTTATTTCATCAAACGAGTAGGTATGACGGCGCCGCTGGCCGTTCTGATATCGTTTCTGGCGTTTTCGTTGCTGAATTGGGTGCCGTCGGACCCGGCTGAAGTGGCGTTACGGGTGAATGAGATTGTACCGACCGACGAAGCCATACAGCTGATGCGACGCGAGCTGGGGCTGGATCAACCGTTTTTCCTGCGTTACTGGCAGTGGCTCTGGCGGGTGCTGCATCTTGATTTCGGCACGTCGTTTATCACCGGAAACGCGGTGTGGCTCGAGTTCAGGCAGGCTATGCCCGCCACGTTGTATCTGGCGGCGACGTCGCTGGCGCTGATTGTGTCGATATCGCTGACGCTGGGCGTGCTCTGTGCGGTAACCGAAAACACCTTGTTCGATAAAGCCGTACGCAGTCTGGTGTTTTTAACGATCGCTATCCCTAACTATTGGCTTGGCCTGCTGTTGATGTGGGGGCTGGCGGTCAGGCTCGACCTGCTGCCTGTCGGTGGTATGCAAGACGCACATGCCGTGATTTTGCCGTCATGTACGCTGACGATGGGGTACATCGGCACCTATATTCGCCTGATTCGGGGCAGTATGCTCGGCAATCTGCGGCAAAATTACGTGTTGTACGCCAGAGCGCGGGGGCTGCCGGAGCCGGTCATTGTCATCAAGCATGTGCTGGTGAACTCTCTGCATACGTCGCTGGTGGCGATCGGCATGAGTATTCCCAAACTGATTGCCGGTACGGTGGTGATCGAAAATATTTTTGCCTGGCCCGGCGTTGGCCGGTTGTGTCTGTCCGCTATTTTTAACCGCGATTATCCGATGATTCAGGCTTACATGCTGCTGATGGCGCTGTTGTTTCTGGGCGGCAATCTGTTGACCGATCTATTACAGCGCAAACTTGACCCACGAATAAGAGGCGCGTGGGAATGAGGCGGCCGGGTATCGGAAAGACGATAAGGCAGGATCGGCTGGCGTTGTTATGCGTCCTGCTGCTGCTGACGGTGTGTCTGGCCGGGGTGTTCGCCCCCTATATTGCGCCGCACGACCCGACCCTGACGTCGATAAGGCATAAGTATCAGGGCATTAGCCTGCTGTATCCGCTCGGTACGGATAATCTGGGGCGGTGCGTTTTTTCGCGGCTGGTGTTTGGCGTAAGAACAACGGTATTTTACAGCGTCGCCGCTATGGTGATGACCGTGCTGACGGGCGCCGTCATTGGGATGACTGCCGGTTATTGCCAGGGCCGGATCGATAGCTGCTTAATGCGCGTCTGCGACGCGATGCTGTCTTTTCCCGGCGAAGTGATGGTGTTTGCCATCGTCGGTGCAATCGGGCCGGGGATGCCGACGATTCTGCTGGCGGTGGTGTTGGCGAAGTGGGCCTGGTATGCGCGCATGACTCGCGGGATAACGCTCAGGCACAGCAGCAAAAATTATGTCAACTATGTGCGGATCATCGCCGCGCCGCCGGCCTATGTGATGCGTCGACATTTGGTGCCGGCCGCCGCCGCCGATATGGTGATTTTGGCGTCTGCGGATATTGGCAGTGTGATACTGATGATTTCAGCGCTCTCTTTTTTGGGGCTGGGTGCCCAGCCGCCATTGCCGGAATGGGGAAATATGCTCAGCGAGGCGAAAAACGTCATGTTGACGCACCCCACGCAGATGCTGCCTGCCGGTCTGGCTATCGCCGTGGTGGTCGCCGCCTGTCATGTGGTGGGGGATTTTTTGCATGATGCGTTGGATCCGGCCGCCTATACCGATAATCGGACATCACCACCATGACGCCGCCGACCTTGCTCGATGTTAACCGGTTGGCGATCACCGACAAGCGCACGGGGTGCCGGCTGCTTGAGGGAGTGACGCTGAAGCTTCATGCCGGGTGTTGTACGGCCATCGTAGGGGAGAGCGGCAGCGGGAAAACGTTGCTGTGCAAGAGCCTGCTTGGCTTGCTGCCGCCTTGGTTGCAGGTAAGCGGCGAGATGATGTTCAACGGCAACGATTTACGGTGCCTTTCTTCCCAGGCGTGGCGGGCGATTCGTGGTCGGCGGATGGCGTTGATCATGCAGGACGCCCCCGGCGCATTCGATCCGCTGTATACGATCGGCAACCATTTTGACGAATCGCTCCGGCGGCATGGGGCGTTAACCCGCGCGCAGCGCCGGGCCTGCGCGTTGGCACAACTGGCGCGCGTCGGTCTGCGGGATGCCACTGCCGTATTAGCGGCCTATCCTCACCAGTTATCCGGCGGGATGCTGCAACGGGTGATGATCGCCATTGCATTAGTATCGCAACCGGCGTTAATCATCGCCGATGAACCAACCGCCTCGCTCGACAGCATGACGCAATACGACATCGTGCAGCAGTTTATCGAACTGCAAAAACAGCATGACAGCGCCATGGTGTTCGTCTCTCACGATCTGGCGTTGGTCGGCGCGCTGGCGCAACAGGTGGTCGTGATGAAAGACGGCCGGGTTGTCGAGCAAGGTGGCACGGAACGGGTATTTACCCATCCCGAACAGGATTATACCCGCCACCTGATTGATACCCGCAGGCGTTTGAGCGCGGCGTTCCACCGGATTATGGGAATATAACGCATGTTGCTGGATGTGCGGCAGGTTGAAAAAAACTACCCGGAAACGCAGCGCCTGGCTTTCCTGAAAAGAAAGCGTGCGATTATCAAGTCGGTTTCGTTCTCGCTTGGTCACGGCGAATGTCTGGCGATCGTCGGTGAAAGCGGCAGCGGAAAAAGTACGCTGGCGCGCCTGATTTGCGGGCTGGAACCGCCGGATCGGGGAAGCCTGTTATTAGCGGGCGAGTCGGTTTCGGCTCCCCAAAACAGGAAACAGCGTATCAGCGCCGTGTTTCAGGATTACACCTCGTCGATTAACCCGCTGATGACGGTCAATCAGGCGTTGTCTGAGCCGTTGATATTGCAGGGTGTCGCCCGGCGGGTTGACCGGGATCGCCGAATCGCCGAATTATGCGCGCTGGCCGGACTGGCGCCGACATTAGGCGATCGCCATATTCATGAGTTGTCCGGCGGCCAGATTCAGCGTGTCTGTCTGTGCCGCGCGGTGGCGACGAATCCGCAACTGCTGGTGTTGGATGAAGCCATCAGCGCGCTGGATGTCTCCTCACAGGTGCAGATTCTGGATCTGCTCATTGACCTGCAAAAACGCTTTAACCTCTCCTGCGTGTTTATTACACATGATATTCAGGCGGCGGCATATTTGTGTCATCGCGTGATGTTCTTTTACGAGGGCGAAATTGTTGAAACCTGCGCGGTGAACGATTTGCCCACCGTTTCCCATCCCTACGCCCAAAGGCTGTTGCAGTCGGTCATGACCTTCCGCTAACCCTTGCTACCGTTGGTATTCCCCTGTTCATGGCTATGACGAGCGCGGCAGATGCAAGTCTGCTGCGGGGAAGGGGTGCTCCGTGTCCATTGTAAATAAAATGTAAATAGGGGTATGGTCCGGCTTGACATTTCGTTGACCAGGCATTAGTTTCTTGATCAATTAATGCCTAGTCAGTTTTTTATTACATGAACAGAAGCAACAACGAAACGGTTTGCTCGATAGGGTTGCTCATCCATCTGTCAAATCAGTTTAAAGATCATCTGCTTAATGAGTATTTCGCCGGCACTGATATCACGGCTCCCCAGTTCAAGGTCTTGATCAGCATTTATAACGGGGTGATAAGCCCTGTAGAGGTGAGCAAGAACGTGATGGTGGATGGCGGCGCGCTGAGCCGCATGGTTGAGCGGATGGTGAAGCGGGAGCTGATTATGCGTCAGCCTCATCCGGATGATAAACGGCAGGTCATTCTGGCGTTGACGGAAAAGGGGCAGGATATCTGTCGGAATTTCGAACAGGAAGGCTTGCGGGGCGTTCCGGCGCAACTGACCGCCCGCCTGACGCCTCAGGAAACGGAACAACTGATATATCTGCTGACCAAGATGCTGCCTGATGAAGTGGTGGCGCGCTACTTGCCTTACTAAGTCCAGCCCTGGGTCGTGCTACATCGCTGTAGTGACTGCTGCGGAGGTCGCAGTAGTAATAGATGAATTGATGCCGATGCCGGTTTGTCATCGGCGGTTATGAGTCAGTTTCTGGTAGTCAGTAAGGAGGATTTTGCAATGATGTTATCAACGATGCCATCGATGGTGAGATTTACCGCTGAGCTGGTCGGGTGGATAGAGAACCACCTGGAAAGCCCACTGATGATCAATGACGTCACCGCGAAATCAGGTTACAGCAAATGGCATTTGCAACGGTTATTCAAGAAAGAAACCGGCGTCTCACTGGGAACCTATATTCGCAACCGGCGGTTGAGCAAAGCGGCGATTGAGTTAAAGCTTACCAATCAAACCATTCAGGACGTGGCGTTACGCTATTGTTTTGACTCTCAACAGTCTTTTACCCGCACGTTCAAAAAGCGTTTCGGCATGTCGCCCGGCCACTATCGCAGAGCGTCATTATGGGATTTCTCCCGCCTGCAACCCTCATTAGGCGCCGGTGCGGATTGGCTGCCGATCCCGGAACTCGTCGATTTACCGGCAATACCGGCAAGTACGCATCACTTTGAACAGTCACAAAATATTGATGACTTTCTTTCGGCTAATGACCTCTCGCAACGGGTCGGTTGGTGGGAGCAGGCAAGTCATCAACAGGATGACGATGTGGTGATTTATGCGTTTTGCACCGTGCTGCCGGATGCCAATCGCGTTAACCGCCATGTTCGGTTAGCGTACCACATGAGCGCCGTTGAGCCGTCGCAGCAGCAAGAAGCCCCGGTGGATAGCCCGACAGCGGTGCAGGCCGGCAGTTATCTGCACTTTAGTTTTTCGGGGGATGCGCAGGAATATCAATCGTTTCTGAAAGCCATCTACCACCATCTTTTGCCCGGCCAGGCGTATACCCGCGTGAGTGGTGGCGAGCTTGAGGTTATCCGCTGCCGGAAAAATGCCGACGGCAAAATAGATACCGGATATTTTGAAGTGGAGTACTATGCGCCGTTTGACCGGCAATATTCGGCGTAACGCGCACTAAATCAGACATTTCCCCACACACGCTGTGGGGCAGTTTCAGTTTTATCGGATGGTAGGACGCCGTGGTAAAGGTATACTGCGCGGTAATTTTTGATCATAAAAGAGTAAGTGGGTTATGACACTAATCAAACGTGCAGTGAATCGTGTTGGCATTGCCGCACTGATGGCGATATCAGGTTATGCTCAGGCGGCAAGCTGGCAGGATTCTTTATCCAGTGCGGCCAGCCAGTTAAGTCAGAATGGTGCGGCAACGGGCAATGGCGCTTCATCCGGCAATATCGGCGGGCTTGGCAGCCTGCTTAATAGCGGAACGCAATCGCTCAGCGCCGGTAGCATGAATAATGCAGCAGGTATTCTGCAATACTGCATAAAACAGAAATTGGTGTCGGCAACGAACACTGAAAATATCAAGGACCAATTGCTTAATAAACTGGGGCTGGCGTCTCAGCCTGAGCAGCAAAAGCAGGCCGATTATATGCAAGGATTGTCCGGCCTGTTAAATACAGGGGAAGGGAAACAGGTCGATCTGAAAGCGATTGGCAATACCCCGCTCGGAGAGAAAGTCAAAACCAAAGCGTGCGATATTGTATTAAAGCAAGGCGTGAAATTCATCTCCTGATAGCCTTTTACACCGCTGGCTGAAGTGATGCCAAACCCGGTATTCAGGTTGCAGGTCAACACGCCTGCAACTCGAATTATTTGGGGGTATAACGGGGAAGTCGGCGGTTAATGGCCATATTTAAAATTAAAACCTAATGCATCGCCGGTGGTATCGTATTCGCGGAAGTTATATATCAACGGTTTCCATTTTGACGAATCAATAACGTCGTCCTGACCGAGAATCGTGCTCTCTGCCCAGATTGTCAGGATATCCAGTTCAACCAGAATAAAACGCCCCTTATCCGTGGTACTGACGGTTTTACATTCTACCTGAATCGGGCATTCCGCCACTCGCGGTGGAGCCACTTGTGTCGATGCTTCGGTGTGAAGCCCGGTTCTGGTGAATTTATCGTGACAGACCTGGACACCCCATTTGATTTGGCTTTCAGATAACGTGTCTCCCCCCGTCAATTTACCGAGTTCTTCCACTTTCGCCCACAGGCGGTAATCCGGAATATTAATCACGATATCTGAGCCGGCAAGCACGTTGTGGTATGTTTTACTCCCCTTGCTAATTCCTATGATAATTTTATCACCCAACGAAATTGACGATGATACCGGGGAGACATTGATAGCCCCATTGCTGCTATCTGTCGTTGTAACAAGAAACACGGGAAAGCCATAATAAAAGGAGCTGAGTTTTACATTCTTTTTCATGGTAAGTAAGCTTATTGTTGAAGGACGTACAGTGTTCATTTCTACTCTTTTTAAATTGCCTTAACAATAACCATAATTGAGTATTTATGGGGTATTCCTTTTATTTTTAATGATTTCAGTAATTTTATCACTGTGAATAAACGGTATGGCGTGAATATTTTTCTTCTCTTTTTTAAATCAAAATACTTTGTTTAATTATTTGATTTTATTGGTTTTTTTATTATTATTGGTTTTGTGTTTTTTGATTTATTTAATAAAGGTGAAAAAAGTTATACCAATTGAAATAAAGAGGTATATTATATGCAACATATGTTTGTTGTCTGGCCATTATTTAAGTAGATTAGAAGCCGTGAGGTTGAAATATGCAACGAATTATCATACCCGCTCATTATATTCATACCCGAACAACACCGTTCTGGACGAAAGACACCGCCCCCGCGTCTATTTGGCAGCGACATTTGGATGCGGGAACACGCCAGGGGGTTTATCCCCGTTTATGCGTGATGCAGGGCGCGATTCGCTATTACGGCTATGCAGACGAAACCAGCCCTGAACCTGTTGATACACTACTCATTGAAGCCGGGCAGTTTGGCGTATTTCCGCCGGAAAAGTGGCATCGAATAGAGGCGCTATCCGATGATACGTTATTTAACGTTGATTTTTATGTTGATCCGAAAATTCTAATCGAAGGCTGAGGGGCTCATCATGGACATTGAAAATAAAGGTTATGCTATTTCACTATCCAGTCGCAGTAATAGTGAAAGAGAAGAGCGGGTCTTTCTCAAACCGATGGCGTTATATGTGCCGGCGGTGGCGGCTCAGGGCATGACCGACTTGATTAGCCATCTGTCGGGAAAAATCAACCTTGATAACGGTGTGGTGCTGACCGTGACCAACAAAAATAACGGCGTATCGGTGGATAAAGATTTCGCTACCCTGGCTGAATTGAACGATTCGGATGTCGCCGCGGATGCCGTCAAAGAGCTTATCAATATAGTGAGGGGTTACGAGTCGGACGAGGAAACAAACGTGTGTGGCTGGTAACGTCCGTTTGTTGCCCAGCGCGATAAATCAAACGAAAAAGGCGCGATAAATTGCGCCTCGAATATTTTCAGATATTGAAAAGGAATTGCATTTTTAATGCACTCAGTCGTACGCAATCCGCCGTCTGCTAGAAAGTATTCTCTCCAGCGCCCGTTCAACTTCGCGGGTGATATCCCCCAAAGCTGATGATAGTTCGGCTGTCGCTGTCTGCTGTTTCCCGTCAATATAGATATTGTTGATGATATGAATCTCTCCGGCACCACTACCGGATGACGCATCATTACCTCTTCCTGATGAACTCCGTCTGGCTGTAGTTGGCAGCTCAGACTGGCTGAATGATGGCAGTTTGGGTAATTCAGGTTCCAGGGTCTTCGCCAGCCGCAGGCCCGCCGTAGCGGCCAGTGGGGTACTGCGACTTATACCAATTGCTGCGCCTTGCGCGATATTGTCACCGAACCCCATAAATACCCGGCTGGGTGAATGAATGCCCAGCTTTTCAGCGAACCAGCCTTTGATGTTATCGCCCAGTTCGCCGACACTGGCCTTCGCCTCTTCCCATTTATTGCGTATACCGCTCACAAACCCGTTGATGATATTGCCGCCGAACTCACTGAACTTAGACGGTATGTCAACGCCGAAATATTTCATCACCCCGGCAAAGACCCTGTAGAACAAACCAACCGGCGACCAGTCAAGAATCAAGCTCGTCACACCGCTGATACCACCAGAAAACGCCGTTTTAATATCCACCCAGCGTTGTTTAAACCAGCCGCTAATCGGTTCCCAGTAGCGATAAACCAGATAAGCCGCTCCGGCAATAAGCGTAATAGCTATTCCGATGGGGTTGAGCATCAGCAATCTCCCCATCGTGATAATGGAGCGCCCAACCAGTCCTATTCCCCTGAGCAACGTTCCGCCCAATATCCGGCCAAGGTTTACCGCGCCCTTCGCCAGATTACCAAACAGACTGACCCACTGACGGGCACGCCCTCCCTGACCAAATGCGGCACGTAATAGTGTCCATCGGGAATGCAGCAACACAAGTCCCTTGTAAGTATCAACAATAGGGGAGAGCAATAAATTTAGCCCCAATCTGGCACCAATAGAGGCAGCTTTAAAAGCCAGAATACCTGTGGCAATGCCTGCTATCTTATTCACCATGCTGGCATTGGCTTTTACCCATTGATTTACCCCATCCACCCATCGCACGGTGGCCTGTACACCAGAAATAAACGACGGCGTGAGTTGATCACCAATACTTATTGCCAAATCATTGGTGGCGATACTCAGGCGCTTAATCTGCTCCATTGGCGACCGCATTCGGGTTTCATACGACTTGGCTAGTGCATCATCTTTAGCGGCCTTAAGGGCACCATCACGAATATGTCGGAAGCGATCCATATTGGCCAGCATGGGGCGGACAAACGCCATGACCTGCATGTCGGCAAACAAATCACCAAGGTTATACTGTTCAGCCAGTGACGTCAGGGCTTCGTCCCGTGCCTTGTCATCTTTCAGCTTCATGGCCTTTTTGAAACCCTCAAGGGCTTCCGGGCTTTTCTTCTTCAGATAGAGTTCAATAATATTCATCATGCCCTCTATAGGAGACAACCCCGCCGCCTGATGAGACATAATCGAACTCTCAAGATCAATTCCTACCGAAGCAAATGAGGTGCGTGTTTCCTTGGCAAAGATTTTAGTGAGGAAGTTTTTGAAGTTATTCCCGGCTATATCCGATGAGTTGGAGCCAATCTTCGCAATTTGTAGACTGGCCCCCAGCTCTGCAACCGCTCTTTCTCCTTTGAGCATTGAGGCAATCTCCGGGGCCAGTTCCTGTATCCATTTCACCTGATCGCCGATTTCAAATGACCCTTGATCACCGGCATAAGCGATAATGTTTTGCACGGCACCAAATTTTTCCGCCGTCCCACTCAGTGATAACTGCCATGCTTTGGCTACATTGGCCCAGTCCTTGCCGGAAGTACGGGTTGCCGTAGCCGCACGACCAATGCTCGGCATGTATTTTTCAATATCCTGAACGCTGTCGATGTTGTTGCTGATTAACTCCCCCATCGCCGCCTGCATGTCTTCCTGAGTCTGGTTATATTCCTTTGACCAGCCCCGTAATTTGCTGGCAAGGCCATCCCGCGTCTGGTCGGTGTATTTGGCGGTGATTTGCATATCTATCATCTTGTCGCTGAAAAGCGTGGACTTTTCTATAGCCGGTGAAACCATCTCGTAGCCGGTTCTGGCCATTGCATAGGTTTCAACCCCCTGACCATAAAGCGCCATGCGATTACTACGGGCGGCATCACTGGTGGCTGATGCTGACTGCAACCGCTTTTGCTGCTGCTGAAGTTGCTCCATTGTGCGCCCCACACGCAGCAAGTCTGCATTTATCCGTTGAGCACTTCGGGAACCAATCTCACCGTAACGTTCCATAGCGCGGGAGAGGGTATTTTGCCGCTCAGTGAGCTGGCGTGAGACATCGCCAAGTGAATCGAGCGTGCGGCGTGTGCCGGACATGGCCGAACGGAAGGCACCACTGATGGTGCCCCCGATAATGACCCCTACGCTAAATTGTGAATTCATTGTCAGCTCCGTTAAGTGCTGGAACCTGATATGGACGGGTGCCGCTGCACCGGGCCACGGTGAAATGCGCAGTCAGTCATGTAATGACTGAATCGAAAACCCACCGGGTGCATGTTGGGTGACAACCATGTCACTGCGCAATGACGATATCGCTGCACTCTCTTCTGTATCTGTCTGGGGCATCTGACTGAACAGACTATTGATGCTCTGAATTTCCGTGGATACATCGCTCAACTCTTTTTCGAGCGGCGTCCTCTGTGCCACCAATGCCCTGACTGTTTCCCTGCGTTCCGCAACAGGCGGGAAATCATCATTCCCCCATACTACGGACGTGTCATTTTTTAGCGTTTCAATAATTCTTTCTGAGACTATATCCGGGAAGAAAAAACAGAAATAACGTATGATTTCCAGATTCGTATCGTCTGTTTTGAGTAACCCGGACAACCCCAGAAGCCGTGAAATTCCTGTGATTTCACCGTTTTCTTTTTCCAGCGCCCCCCATGACTCAGCGTTCCCCTCGCTGTGATTATACCCATTTGCCATCGAACGCTTGAGGGAGGAGAAAACACCCGCACCAAAACTCTGAATAAAGCCGGGAATAAAGGAGCAATAATCATCGAGAGATAACGGCATGTTTTGCAAGGCTTCAATTTGCCCGTTAATCTCACCGATTTTCTTTTTCAATTCAGAATGTCTGTTTATCAGACCTGAAAGAGTGGATTTAACCTCACCCAGAGAAGCCAGCACCTCAGAAGATTTAGCCATGATTTAATAACTCCATAATCCCAGAATAACCCGATGACTTTCTTCGTAGCTCACGTTAGCTGCTGTGGAAAATTCATGAGTAAGGCGATCAATGCTGGCCTGTCGCCTGTCTACGATGCTGTCGTATTGCGAGAAATAAACGTATTGCTTGCTGTCACGAAAGACGACAGGAAGCGGCTTCCCTTCCATGAACGCCAGCGGGTCAAGATGCTTGAGCGCTGGCCTCATCCCATTCAACCGACCGAGAAAACCGAGGTGTCGCGGGTAATAGATACCGGGGTACGGATTTCCTGGGCTGCTGGGCTGGAAAAAACTCATAGAAACAGCGTTTAAGTCACCTTGTTTTACCCACTGTGTCAGCTCCGGTTTTGGGTCAACCATTGCCATCATTTTATCACCCTTGACGGCAAGGAAGACAATCTCACCATACGACGTGGCTTCGCCAGGAGGATGCCCGATATAACACGGCGCTTTCCCTTTTTCTTTGGATAAAGAATTATAGGTAGCCGTCGTTTTTAATAAATCATCTCTCGTGAAAGTAAGCTCAGTACCATGCGCATCCGTAAATGTCCCCGAAGTAAAAACATTTACAACCCTCATGTTATCTAAGTTCTCCAAATTTAGTGACATGCTAATTTCCTTTCTTCAGCGTTTCATGTTTGTTTTGTGAGGCAAAGCGGGACTGGCGGATATAGTTGATATTGCTATACACCCATTGAATACTACAGCCATGTTTTCTGGCAATGTCAGAGATTTCCATTCCATCTTCATAATCTCTGAACATGTTTAATGCCTTGTCTTCCCTTTTAATTTTATTCCCCTTGGGGAAATAAATATTTTGCCCGCCGTAGATACCTGAAAGATAAATAACCATAGAGGTTGAAATATTCTCAGCTACGTCCTCAGAAACATGGTTCTCCAGTAGCTGGCTTTTCAGGTGGTCGGCTAAATCCTCAAGAAGTTCATTATTGAGATTCTTTCTCGGCATGTTATCCCCCGTATAAAATTCACGTATAAAGGCTTTATAAAGGTCATAACGGCGTTTTCTGATAACCGGGTGACAAGGGCACCGCATTAATCCCCTGACGGTTTATATCGCCGCTGACGTTTCATTAACGAGAATTAAGAATAAAGGAGGTTCAGACCGGTGTTTTTTAATCGGCTTTAAATAAACCGCCCCCGACTGGCAGGGGCGAAGGTTAAACGGAAGGGAATAATGAGAATGGGGGTTAGCGGCACTTCCGGTGCAGGATATTGATGATAGACAGGGCATCGCTAACCAGCATCCCTGCCGCCTCGGACACCATTTTAGCCTCACAGCCTGACTGATTTCCCGTTTGAAATGATGCGAAATCAAGTACCCTTTGGGCGGCTTCCATACGTGATATCACTGCCTCAAAGAGTTCGTCTGACGGCACATCCTGACAGATAAAAAGCACGTTATGGCTGCATCCCTGTGATGCAATTGCCAGCGGGAGATATTTTTCGTTTTCGGTTTTCATCGGTAGCCTCCTCAGCAGCACTGACCGGCAGCAATTGCCCGCTGGCGGCATGACGGAAAATATAAAATATTGTCTTCTGCCAAGTCATCTTCAGCGAGTCTGGACAGCTTGAGTATTTCAATCGTCATTTCCCGTCCGTGTAAAATTGAATAGACACGAACAGCATGAGGTGAACGAACGAGGCGGGAAAGCAGCATCGCCCCCTGCAAGTCAAGCACCCGTTCGGGTTGGTCGGCGCAGTCCGCCCCCCTTTGCATGGTGTAAACGTGGGGCATCAGTAGTGTGTGATGCGTGCTGAGAATATGAGTGATCGCCGCTTCGGGGTTGGCAAACCCCAGCGCGTTGCCCAGCGCTTTATCGGTAATAAAACCATCGCTTCCCACCATATCAATCTGCACACTGGATGGATTGAATATCCGGTTTACCACGGCCAGCGGGTTGCGGTATGTCAGCAGAGTCATGATCACTTCCTCCCTGTCATGGCAAACTGTCGGAATGCGTGATAGGCGGCGGCATTCATACCGGGGCGATACTGGCTATTTAACGCTTGAGCAATAAATGATTCCACTTCACGGGTCAGGGAGATGATTTCCTGTTCATCAGAATAGCGTAACGCCACTTTAAGCAGGTTCGTACAATACTCCTTACGCTCCTGTAAGGAGCGTGCTGCACGAGGCTGCTCAAATATGCCAGCGCTGGCACATTTAGAAGTATCGCCATCAATCATTACAAAGCGGTCAGCGCTGACCGGTTCAGCCTTTTTTGTGGTTATCCCGCTATTGCGGTTAGAATTGTGGTTAGCCATCTTCGTTCCTTAGTAACGGTGGTGGTTAGAGGCTCGGATGTGCTGGAACACATACCGAGCCTTGCTTTACTTGATGCTATGCATTGGTGTACATTTGCAATCATTGAATTCAATATACACCGAGGTAATGCAATGTCAACCAATGACAACCAAAAAGAAAGGCACACCGTACAATTACGTTTAGACGCAGATCTATCGGAACGGTTAGCACTTGCAATGAAAGAAGATGGTGATGATAACAAGGCGGGATGGATTAAAAGGTTACTTCGCCGTGAGTTGGATAAAAGGGGTATCACCCAAAAACAATAATTTTATATTTATTAAGTGATTACCATAATTCATCTATTCCGCCAATCAAATCGGGAAACGTTTTCCAATTCAACAAGCTCCAGCTTTATATGATGCCTGTGGTTTTACTCAAATGTTGTGTTACAGCGCTTTCGCCTTTGTCTGAAAACACCAAACGGTTTGGGAAAACCGGTAACGGTTACCACTTTCAGGAAGGTTTTAAAACGTGCGACGTCGCACGCTCTTGGTAAGCATTCGAGCATTACTATGCTTACCCAAAAGCGAAAGCGCTTTCGCCTTTGCCTGAAAACACCAAACGGTTTGGGAAAACCGGTAACGGTTACCACTTTCAGGAAGGTTTCAAAACGTGCGACATCGCACGCTCTTAGTAAACATTCGAGCATTACTATGCTTACCCAAAAGCGAAAACGTTTTCGCTTTTTTAAAACGGCAAGCGCCTGCCGTTTTTAGGTTGTGTGATTCAAGAAGCGCAAGCGCCTGCGCCTTTACCCGGAACCGGCCACCGCGCAGAATCTGATGGCAACGGTTAACAGCCAGTTTAACGACGAACGTGACTTGTTGAATCAGTTACTGGGCCAAGCGCAGATGGCGGAGGCCTTCTCCAAATTTTCCAAGACCGTCTTGACTTCAAAGATGGCATTTGTAAAAGAAAATAAACTTTATCAATCACTTAAAGGTAAAAAAGGCCAAGACGGTCTTGAGTTTTCGGGAACATGGGCTGAGTTTTGTAATCTGCTGGGATATACCCCTGAACACGCCAATGAATCAATAAGTAACCTCCAATCTTTCGGAGAAGAAGCCCTGGAATCCATGTCCCGCATGGGTATCGGCTACCGCGAGCTGCGTCAGTTTCGCCGCCTGCCGGAAGACCAGAAAAGTGCCCTGATTGAAATGGCCAAAGAGGCAGATCAAAAGCGACAGCGCTGACGCTTTTGAAGTGATAACTATTTCAACCAGTCTGATATCGCTATTTTTAAAACCGTTCAGCGCTGAGCAATATGATGGCTTTCTGATGACTCAAAAGCGACAACGTTGTCGCTTTTGAGTGATAGCTATCTTTAACCAGTCTGATATCGCTATTTTTAAAATCGCTCAGCGCTGAGCGGTATGATGGCTTTCTGATGATTCAAATATCCCGACTCTGGGACATTCTCAGCCAACGACAACTCAGGATTTTAAGGAGATATGAATGGCAAGATCGCAAGTTATCTGATGGAGTTAAAGCAAGGCAGGCTTGTTTGACGACGACAGGCTGAGCATAAATTTTCTCTGAATTTTTCGACAGCCTGATTTTTTCACATGCTGTAAAAGTGTTTCACTGGTTCCGTTCCACAACGTCCCGTCAGGTACCACAACATCCCATTTATCTTGCTGTACCTTGTCCATTTATCTCAATCCCCATCATCCGTTATGGCGGCGCAGCGCGCATCAGGCATTTATCCGTCATATTTCAGGCTGGCTGTATTAACCAGCCTATCTTAAGAGCCACCCTCTCAAGGCCGCAGCGAGCGGCGTTCAACGCGGCTCCCGGCAGAGTTGCCGTTCCCCTACATCTGGCCTGAATAAGCTCATCGGGATGACATGAGAGACGTCCTGTCTCTCACCGGAGGCCAGCCGTTGGCGGGTCAGATTCGTTCCCAACACCGGAATAACCTGTGCTGAATGGAGGGACTCGGCATTAGCTGGGGCCGTACACGTTGACTTTCCGTCGGCAGTTTCTGGCAATTCCGCTCGCTTTCGCTGCGTTTCAATAATTCCCATAGTTTCAGTATCTTGCTTTTAGCCAGCCGCGGATTGCTGGGGGATGTCATTCAGCGATATGGCACATCGCTGCTTGCACTGGTTACGCGTCGGGAGCACGACGGCACCATCCATTTGCTCGTTTTATGCGACAATATGTCTATTGAAAGGGGATATATCTTTACCCGGTGCAACAGTATATTTTTAAAACCGCGCAGTTAACTGAATGACAGCGATAGGCTCTAAGTCGCTATCCTGTTTTAGTTAATGTAGACCGGGTGAATTATTATTTTCTCATTAAATTTCTGCCAGACTTTGCGCTGATTATATTCAGCCAGATCTCTGAGTATTAACTATGAGCGACTAACTTACTATCGGGGTTAATATGTTTAACATAACCAGTCTTGTAAAAAATGTAGCCGTAACGACTTTAATGCTTTTATCCGCAACGGCATACTCTGCTGCGCAAGAGAAACGCCCGCTCGAATGGGTAGCATTCAAAACTAATGAGGCAGGTTTCCTGCGCGCTCCTGTTCTGATAACGGGTAAATCCGAAGCCGTATTGATTGATTCGAGTTTTAATTATTCAGACGGTAAAATTGTTGCAGATGCAATCAAATCCAGTGGTAAGAAGTTGACCACTATTTATATTACAACCAATGATCCGGATTATTATTTTGGTCTGGCACCGGTGCGGCAGGCATTTCCTGATGCCCGTATTCTCGCCGCGCCAGATACCGTTGCATTGATGCAGAAAAAAGCGGAGGGGAAAATCAAAACATGGGCCGGTACGTTGGGTAAAGATGGCCCGGCTTCTGTTTCTGAGTTGATTTTCCCTGAAGCAAGCACGATTAATACGCTCTCTGTAGACGGTGAGGCGCTCGAAATTATCAACGAACCGGGTCTTAAAGATCGTGGCCGCTATATTTGGGTGCCATCACTGCGTGCCGTATTTGGTGGTGTTGCTGTATTCGGTGGTATGTATCCTTGGGTTGCGGATACTCCAACTGTAGAGGATCGTAATGCCTGGCGTGCGGCTTTAGATAATATTCTGGCCCGAAAACCAGCAGTTGTGGTGCCAGGCCATGTCACAGCCGAGTCGCCGTTGGATGTATCAAACGTCATTTATACACGTGATTACCTGGCGGCATTTGATGCCGAAGCAGCCAAAGCCGCAGATTCAGCTGCGCTGATTACCGCAATGAAGAAGCGTTATCCTAACGAAGCGATGCCTGTTTCTCTCGAACTTGGCGCCAAAGTCGCTAAAGGTGAAATGACCTGGGGGAAATAAACGATACCCTCACTCATTCGCGCAGCAGGACAAAAACGCTTTGTGTTGTTTAAAACACAAAGCGTTGATTGTTTAGGAAGGCCCAGGGATGTGCCGGGTCATTAGCCGATACCCTTGCAACGTAAAGCCGAATATATTTTCAGACCCGCCGCCTTAATACGTTTATCGTTTTTCAGGGAAGCCGTAAATTTTCAACCAGATAATCAATCAACACACGCTGTGCCAGCGGCATTTTTTTATGAGTCAGGTAGACGGCGCTGACGGTAAGTCGTTCAACACTGTAATCAGTCAAAACAGGAATGAGACTGCCTGATTGTATTTCGTGTTCAACCGCGAACCGAGGAAGGATGGCAATGCCGGCCCCGAGAAGGGTGGCCCTTAACAAAATCGCGGCTTCGTTGGTGCTCAGGTTACCACTGACCGGCACCTCTATCATTTCGCCGTTTTTACTGAAACGCCACATACTCTGCCCGAAATAGGTGTATGTCAGGCAATTATGCTTTTTTAAATCATTTAAATTGTCAGGGTAGCCATTTTTTTCCAGATAAGCCGCGCTTGCACAGATGACGGATGAGCAGTACCCCAGATTTCGTGCATAGAGATGAGGATCTAATACGCTGGATACACGTATCGCCAGGTCGATGCCTTCTTCTGCAAGATCAACCGTACGGTCAAGCACGTTAAGGTCGACCTGAATTTCCGAGTGCAGAGACAGAAAATTGAGCAGTAATTCCGTCAGGCAGAACTCGGCGAAAATAGAATTAGATGCCAGCCGCAACTTTCCCTTCGGTTTTGTCACACTATCAGGCCCTAACTCGGCAAGATTGCCGGCCATTTGCTTGATTTCCCCACATACGATCAAGGCTTGCTCACCGGCTATCGTCAGGCTGAGTTTACGTGTTGTGCGATGCAGAAGCCTTGCTCCCGTCCACTCTTCCAGCAGGGCGATGTAACGCGACGCCATTGCCCGGGATAGCCCTAGGTGTTCGGCAGCCGCGGAAATACTGCCGCGTTTAACAGTCTCTGAAAAAACCTCAAGCGCAGTAAAACGGTCCATTCGATCACCTCATGCAACAATGTGTCTACTGTAGCCCTGTTTTTCGTCTTTTTAAATCCAAATATGATGGAGGCACTTGGTTTAAGAGATGACAAACATGCAAATCGACAAATTACAGTACTTCTTTGATCCGCTGTGCGGATGGTGTTACGCAAGCGCTCCTGCGCTTGAATATCTGGCAAAAACATATCCAACACAGCTCGAGCTATTACCCAGCGGACTGTTTTCCGGGGACGGAGCCCGGATTATCAATGCGCAGTGGGCAACACATGCATGGACAAATGATCAACGCATCGCCTCGCTCACCGGGCAGCGTTTCAGCGAGTCATATCACGCGCTGCTGCATAGCAATGGGCGGTTTGACTCGCAATATCTGAACCGTGCTTTGACCGCGTTTAAACAGACGGCACCTGCCGCCGAAGCCGGCCTGCTGCATGAGCTGCAAATTTCACGCTATATACATGGCCTCGATACCTCTCGTCGTGATGTGGTTGCTCAAATTAGCCGTGAATATGCACTGCGGCACCGGCTGGATATTCCAACCCCTCTTATTTCTGACGAACTTGCCGACGGTTCCAGGCTGAGCGAAATAACCCATAAACGCATCAACAACGTAAAAGCCTTGATGGGCGCGCTCGGGGTGAGCGGCGTGCCGTTATTGCTTGCGACAGTCAATGGAAAAACTCACACCGTGAGCGGCTATAGCCTGTACGGCGGTCCCCAGTCTATGCGCGATGCGCTGGAACAACTGTCCTGAATTTCAACATTCATTAACAGAGGTAATTATCATGACAAAAGTAGCAGTCGTTTTTTTCAGCGGTTACGGTCATACCGCAAAGCAGGCTGAAGCTGTAGAGCGCGGAGCTCGTTCAGTATCCGGCGTCGATGTCACCGTCTTGAGAATTAATGAACAGGGTGAACTTCCGGAAGGGGGTTTTGAGTGCCTTGCCGCGCAAGACGCCATTATTTATGGCTCACCAACCTATATGGGCGGCCCGCCGTGGCAATTCAAAAAATTCGCAGATGCGACGTCAAAATTATGGGTGAAACAAGAGTTAAAAAATACATTGGCGGCCGGTTTTACGAATTCCGCAGCAGTGAACGGCGATAAACTTTCTACCATCCAATATCAGTGGATTTTGTCACAGCAGCATGGCCAGATCTGGGTAGGTTTAGGTCAGTTACCTGCCAACAAAAAAACCAGCGGGCCTGATGACATCAACTGGTCAGGAGGGTTTGCAGGCGCGATGGCCATTTCACCGTCGGATGCATCGCCAGAAGAGGCACCACGCTCCGGTGATCTGAAAACCGCGGAATTGCTTGGTCAGCGCGTGTCAGAAATAGCAGCCCGCTTCCGGGGTTAACGATATTCAGCTTGTTTTCGGAAATTATCACTGCAATCGGCGTATGCACCCTGATTAATTCAGGGGGCATACCCGTCATATTTCAGAGCCTTGCCCTGGAGGGGCAACGCAACTCGAATTATTGGGGGTATATACAGCCATAACTTATTATTTTGACCTCTGCCCATTCCCAATAAATATGCACTGTCATTGCGCGCACAATGTTCTGAAAGAGTGCGTATTAATGCCATAAATACAATCCGGTTATTTAATTTTTAATTAAAAAACAAAAGGATATTTTATTGGCATGTGAATTGCTAATTGAACTCCATCTAGTATACCAGTAGGAATTCAATGATGGCGTTGATGACAGGAAAAACACTGACGGCATGGCAACAGCAAATCAGACAGGATAGTGATGCCGTTTTTGCTCGCTTAAAAGACCATATTGATGCCTTATCGACGCAAGACAATGCCTGGATTGCGATCGCCAGCGAAGCGCAGTTGCAATCTCAATTAGACGATTTACTGCCGCTTTATCGTAATCACCCCGACGCATTACCACTATTCGGTATTCCCTTTGCGGTAAAAGACAACGTGGATGTTGCCGGTTGGCCAACCACGGCAGCCTGCCCCGGTTTTGCCTTTATCGCGCAGCAGGATGCGACGGCTGTCGCCAAACTCAAAGCGGCCGGGGCGATTGTGATTGGCAAAACCAATCTCGATCAGTTCGCGACCGGGTTGGTGGGAACACGCTCCCCGTATGGTGCGGTGCCCAACACCTTTAATGCCGATTATGTTTGCGGCGGCTCCAGCTCGGGCTCGGCTTCTGTCGTGGCGCGCGGTCTGGTGCCGTTCGCGTTGGGAACGGACACCGCCGGCTCTGGCCGCGTACCCGCCGGTTTTAACAACATCGTCGGCTTAAAACCGACCAAAGGGTGGTTATCGGCGAAAGGGGTTCTGCCCGCCTGTCGCCTCAATGACACGCTCTCGGTGTTTGCGCTGACGGTGGAAGATGCGTTTTATATTGCATCGCTGGCGGGGGGCGCGGATACCGACGATGCCTATTCCCGTGTTAACCCCGCAACGGCACCGGCGGCGATCCCGCACAATCCGACCTTTGCTGTTCCTTCGGAATTGACGTTCTTTGGGGATGAGCAAGCGCAAGCCGCCTGGTTGAGTGCGCTGGCGGAGTTGCGAGACAGCGGCGTAACGCTCAAACCGATTGATTTTTCGCCGTTTCGCCAGCTTGCCGAGCAGCTTTATCAGGGGCCGTGGGTGGCCGAGCGCACCGCGGCGGTGGGCGACATGCTCAACCACCCGGAGCAGATGGACGCCACCGTGCACACCATTATTGCCGCCGGGTTGAATTACAGCGCGGTGGAGGCGTATCAAGCCGAATATTTACGCGCCGAGCTGGCGCAAAACATTCAGCGCACCCTGAACGAGGTTGATGCGCTGGTGGTGCCCACCTCGCCAACCATCCATACGCTGGAAGAGATGAAACAGGAGCCCATTCGTTTCAACTCGCAGTTCGGAACCTACACCAACTTTACCAACCTGGCCGACCTTTCCGCGTTGGCCTTGCCTGCACCGTTTCGTCCCGACGGGCTGCCTGCGGGCATTACGTTGATTGCCCCGGCCTGGCATGACCGTGCGCTGGCGGATTTCGGTCTGCGCTGGCAGCGGCAACTGGCCTTGCCGTTGGGGGCCACCGCTCAGCCCTATCAACAAGACTCTGCACGCTTGCCCGCCTCTTTACATCATGTGCGCGTTGCGGTGGTGGGGGCGCATCTGCGCGGAATGCCGCTGAATTTCCAGCTCACTCAGCGTGATGCCGTGTTTGTTGAAGCCACGGAAACCGCACCGTGCTACCGGCTGTATGCGCTGGCGAACACGCAGCCCGCCAAACCGGGTATTGCGCGCCAGGCGTCGGGCGCGGCGATTGCGGTGGAACTGTGGGATATCCCGCTCGCCCGCTTCGGCGAATTTGTGGCGGAAATTCCCGCGCCGCTGGGCATCGGCTCCCTTGAGCTGATCGACGGGCGTTGGGTAAAGGGCTTTATTTGCGAACCGGCGGCGCTGAACGACGCTACCGACATTACGGAATTCAAAGGCTGGCGTAATTGGGTGACTCGTCAGGAGAGCAAACATGTTTAACACCGTACTGATTGCCAACCGTGGTGAAATTGCCTGTCGTGCCATCCGCACATTGAAACGTCTGGGAGTTACCAGCGTAGCGGTGTATTCCGATGCGGATAAAAACGCTGAACATGTGAAGCAGGCGGATGTGGCGCTGGCGCTGGGGGGCGAAAAAGCCAGCGACAGCTATCTGCGCATCGACAAGATTATCGCTGCGGCACAGCACAGCGGCGCACAGGCCATCTGGCCGGGATACGGCTTTCTTTCGGAAAGCCTGCCGTTTGCGCAGGCTTGTGAAAACGCGGGGATAGTGTTTATCGGGCCGACGGCGCAACAGATTGGCGAGTTCGGCCTCAAGCACCGGGCGCGCGAACTGGCGGCGCAGGCCGGCGTGCCGATGACGCCGGGCACCGGGTTGCTCGGCTCTCTGGCGGACGCCCTTAGCGCGGCGGCGCGCATCGGTTATCCGGTGATGCTGAAAAGTACGGCCGGCGGCGGCGGGATCGGCCTGACGCGTTGTGCCGACGAACCGGCGTTACGGCAGGCATGGGACAGCGTGCGGCGACTGGGTGAGCAGTTTTTCAGCGACGCCGGGGTGTTTGTCGAGCGTTGCGTCGATCACGCTCGCCATATCGAAGTGCAAATCTTTGGTGATGGCAAAGGCAACGTGGTGGCGCTTGGCGAGCGGGACTGTTCTTTGCAGCGTCGTAACCAAAAAGTGGTGGAGGAGAGCCCGGCGCCGCATCTGCCTGCGGCGACCCGCGACGCGTTGCTGCGCGCGGCGATGCAACTGGGCGCATTGGTGAATTATCGCAGCGCCGGGACGGTGGAATTTATCTACGACGCCGGTCAGGACGCGTTCTATTTTCTTGAAGTGAACACCCGTTTGCAGGTTGAGCATCCCGTCACCGAGTGCGTGACCGGGCTGGATCTGGTGGAGTGTATGCTGCGCGTCGCTGCGGATGAGCCCATCGACTGGGCGCGTCTGAAACAAGCGCCGCAAGGGGCGGCCATTGAGGTGCGCCTCTACGCCGAAAATCCGCTGAAGAACTTCCAGCCAAGCCCCGGGGTATTAACCGAAGTGGCTTTCCCGGCGGGGGTACGCATAGATTCCGGCGTGACGACCGGCAGCGAGGTGTCGGCGTTTTACGACCCGATGATCGCCAAATTGATTGTACATGGCGCGGACCGCGCCGAAGCGCTGGCAAAACTACAGGCGGCGCTTGATGCCACCCGTTTGCACGGTATTTCCACCAATCTGGATTATCTGCGTCAAATTACCGCCGGCGATGCTTTTCAGCAGGGGCGTGTCTGGACGCGGATGCTCGACGGCGTCATCGCCCAATCGGCGGTGATTGAAGTGATCCAGCCCGGCACCTGGAGCAGCATTCAGGATTATCCGGGGCGTCTGGGCTATTGGGATATCGGCGTACCGCCGTCCGGCCCGATGGATGATTTCGCTTTCCGCCTCGCCAACCGCATCGTCGGCAACCATGAGGCGGCGGCAGGGCTGGAGTTCACCCTGCAAGGCCCGGAATTGTTGTTCCACAGTGACGCGTTAATCGCGCTGACCGGGGCGGACTGCCAGGCCACGCTTGATGGCGAGGCGGTGCCGCTGTGGCAGCCGGTGAGTGTGACGGCGGGGCAGACGCTGGCGCTGGGGCGCGCGCTGCGCGGATGCCGCGCTTATCTGGCGGTGCGCAATGGTCTCGACGTGCCGGAGTACTTAGGCAGCCGCTCCACCTTTGCGCTGGGGCAGTTCGGCGGCCACGCCGGGCGTACGCTGAACGTGGCGGATTTGCTACCGATCTCACATCCTGAGCGGGCTGCCTGTACCACGCCGGCACCGGTGAGCGAACCACAAGCGCTGCCGGCATCGTTGATCCCGACGTATGGCGAGGCGTGGCGAATCGGGGTGCTGTACGGGCCGCACGGCGCGCCGGATTTCTTTACTCCGGCGGCGATCGACGCGTTTTTCGCCAGCGACTGGCAAGTCCATTACAACTCCAACCGCCTCGGCGTTCGGCTGGTTGGGCCGAAACCGAGCTGGACGCGTCCGAACGGCGGCGAGGCGGGTCTGCACCCCTCGAACGTGCACGACTGCGAATACGCGATAGGGGCGATTAACTTCACCGGCGATTTTCCGGTGATCCTGACGCGCGACGGCCCAAGCCTCGGCGGTTTCGTCTGCCCGGTGACTATCGCCAAAGCGGAGTTGTGGAAGGTCGGGCAGGTGAAACCCGGCGATCGAATTCGTTTCTACCCGATAAGCGTAGAAGAGGCGGTTGCGCTGGAACACGCGCAGGAGCACTGCATTACGACGTTGAACGCCGGTCGCGTCGCCGCGTTTGCCGCGCCCTCTCTGGCTGATCGTGACGGTGTTTCGGCGGCGGCGCTGGTATCGCTGCCTGCTACCGCCGCAGCCCCGGCGATTGTCTATCGCCAGGCCGGGGATAACTACCTTCTGATTGAGTACGGCGATAACGTGCTGGATCTGGCGTTGCGTTTGCGTGTTCACCTGTTGATGGAACAACTGCGCACGCGGGCGCATCCGGGTGTGAAGGAGCTGTCTCCCGGCGTACGTTCGCTGCAAGTTCGCTACGACAGCCGGCAAATTAGCCAGTCGGCGCTGGTGACGTTACTGCTGGAGCTTGAGACGCGCATTGGCGACGTCAGCCAGATGAAGGTGCCGTCGCGTATTGTTCACATGCCGATGGCGTTTGAAGACAGCGCCACGCTCGATGCCGTCGGCCGCTATCAAGACACGGTGCGCGCCAGTGCGCCGTGGCTACCGAATAATGTTGACTTTATCCAACGCATCAATGGGTTAGCCAGTCGCGATGCGGTAAAACAGACCTTGTTTGACGCCAGCTACCTGATTCTGGGGCTGGGTGACGTCTATCTCGGCGCGCCGTGCGCCGTACCGGTCGATCCGCGCCATCGCCTGCTGAGTTCGAAATATAACCCGGCGCGCACCTTTACCGCAGAAGGCACGGTAGGCATCGGCGGGATGTACATGTGCATCTATGGCATGGATTCTCCCGGCGGTTATCAACTGGTGGGGCGGACATTGCCTATCTGGAACAAATTCCTGAAAAACGAGCAGTTTCAGGCCGGGGAGCCTTGGTTGCTGCGCTTCTTTGATCAGGTCCGTTTCTATCCGGTGAGCGAAGCGGAACTGAATCGGTTACGTGATGATTTCCGTGAAGGACGCGCGGCTATCCGGATCGAAGAGACGGTGTTTGATTTTCAGGCGCATCTGCAATTCCTGCACACCCATGCGGCAGACATCGCGGATTTTCGTGCCCGTCAGGCCGCCGCTTTTGAGGCTGAAGTCGAACGCTGGCAGCAGGACGATCAGGCCGTGCTGGAAACCTCAGTCCCTGACACGGCGGAGGTTGCCGACGACGAGGCGTTGCCGGTACGTGCCGACATGAACGGCAACGTCTGGAAGGTGCTGGTCACGCCGGGGAGCCAGGTTGATGCCGGTCAGCCTCTGATCATCGTCGAGGCGATGAAAATGGAACTGGCGATTAACGCGCCGCAAAGCGGCAAAGTCAAACGCATTGCCTGCCAGCCCGGTCGCCCGGTCAGCCCCGGCGACGCGCTGCTGTGGCTGGAATAACGGAGGCGCCGATGGTGAACGAAACAAGCCGAAAAAAACGCCCGGTGGGGCTGGCGGAACGCATCTACCATGAGCTGAAAAACGACATCTTCGAGTTTCGCCTCATGCCTGGTGCGCATTTCAGCGAAAACGACATCTCCGAGCGGATGTCCGCCAGCCGTACTCCGGTGCGTCAGGCGCTGTTCTGGCTGGAGCACGAAGGCTACGTACAGGTTTATTCCCGCAGTGGATGGCAGGTAAAGCCTTTTGATTTCAATTATTTCGAGGCGCTGTATGACTTTCGTATCGTGCTGGAGCGGGAAGCGGTGAGACGCCTGTGCGGTATGCCGCCCGGCGTCTGCTCAGAACATCTGGCGCCGTTGGTCGGCTTCTGGATTGATGCGCCGCGTATGGTGCCGGGCAAAGCGTTATCGCAGCAGGATGAGTGCTTTCACACCACGCTGGTCAGCGCCGGCGGTAACAGTGAAATGACGCGCGTTCATGTGGAGCTAACCGAGAAGATGCGCATCATCCGTCACCTTGATTTCACCCGTGAAGACCGGGTGGAGGCGACTTACAACGAACACGCCCGGATTTTACAGGCGATCCTGCAACAACAGACAGAGGAGGCGCAGCGCATTCTGACCGGGCACATTTCCCAGAGCAAAGCCGAGGTCAGGAAAATCACCTTACACATGCTCCAGCAGGCCAGTTTACAACCCGTTTCATCGTAGTCATGGTCCATCCCGTCGTAGGGCGGGGAATCGTCATACACCAACATCAACCAGGGGTTTTGTAATGAAAAGACGTTCTTTACTGAAAGCATTTGCCCTGTCCGCCACCTTTTTGAACATGGGCTTTTCTTTGCAGGCAACCGCTGCCGACACCATCAAAGTGGGGATCATGCACTCCTTATCGGGCACCATGGCTATCTCGGAATCGCCGTTAAAAGACGTGGCGCTGATGACCATTGATGAAATCAATGCCAAAGGCGGCGTGTTGGGTAAAAAACTGGAGCCGGTGGTGGTCGATCCCGCCTCTAACTGGCCGTTGTTTGCAGAAAAAGCCCGCCAGTTGCTGACGCAGGACAAAACCGCCGTGGTGTTTGGCTGTTGGACGTCGGTATCGCGTAAATCGGTACTGCCGGTGTTTGAAGAACTGAACGGTTTGCTGTTCTATCCGGTGCAGTATGAAGGCGAGGAGATGTCGCCGAACGTGTTCTACACCGGTGCCGCGCCTAACCAGCAGGCGATCCCGGCGGTGGAATACATGATGAGTGAAGACGGTGGCGGGGCAAAACGTTTCTTCCTGCTGGGCACCGACTATGTCTATCCGCGTACCACCAACAAGATCCTGAGAGCGTTCTTGCACGCTAAGGGCATTCAGGATAAAGACATCGAAGAAGTCTACACCCCGTTTGGTTACAGCGACTATCAGACCATCGTGGCCAATATCAAGAAATTCTCCGCAGGCGGTAAAACGGCGGTGATCTCCACCATCAACGGCGATTCCAACGTCCCGTTCTATAAAGAGCTGGCGAATCAGGGCATTAAAGCGACTGATGTCCCGGTGGTCGCCTTCTCGGTAGGGGAAGAAGAACTCCGCGGGATCGACGCCAAACCACTGGTCGGCCATCTGGCGGCGTGGAACTACTTTGAGTCGGTGAGCAACCCGGCCAACACGAAGTTTGTTGCCGATTACCGCGCTTACGCCAAAGCGCACAAACTGCCGAATGCCGATAGCGTCGTGACCAACGACCCGATGGAAGCGACTTACGTCGGCATTCATCTGTGGGCGCAGGCGGTTGAGAAAGCCGGCACTACCGACGTCGATAAAGTACGGGCGGCGATGGCCGGGCAGACATTTGCCGCGCCGAGCGGCTTCACCCTGACTATGGATGCCACCAACCATCACTTACATAAACCGGTGATGATTGGTGAAATCGAAGAGAACGGCCAGTTCAACGTCGTGTGGCAGACCGATAAACCGGTGCGCGCTCAGCCGTGGAGCCCGTACATCGCCGGCAACGACAAAAAGCCGGATTACCCGGTGAAAACCGGCGGTAAATAAGCCCGTGCGCTCAGTGACGGGGGCTGCCTGGCCGCCCCTGTCAGTGGTTGAATGTGCCGGCCAGGCCGGATAAGCATCACCGGATAACCATCAAAAGATACCGACACCATGAAACGATTCCCGGCTTTGGGCTTTCTCCTTTTTGTTAGCGGCTTGCTGATGACCGCAGCAGCACAGGCCGGGCCGGCCGCCGACTACGGCCAGGCCAGCCGCACCCAGCAGGCGCAGTTGCTTCAGCAGTGGTCGGCCGCACCGGAAGCATCGCGGTTGCCGTTATTGCAGGCGCTGAATGATGAATCCGTCGTGGCGGACCAGAATGGCCAACTGTTTACCGAACAGGACGGCAAACCGGTGCCGCTGGAAGGCGATGCCGCGCCAGGCGGCGCAACGAAAAAAGTGTTTATGAATAACCGCATTCGGGGATTGGTCGCCAGTGCGCTGGCGGCGCATCAACTGGTGAGCCAGGACGACGGCGTGCGGTTGCGGGCGGCGCTTCAGCTACAAAACAATGCTCAGGCCGAGCAACTGCCGTTTCTCACCCAGCGGTTGGCGGTGGAGCAAAACGAGCGCGTCCATACCGCTATCGCCATCACGGTGGCGAACTTACAACTTTCAGACAGCCGGGCCGAACGGCGTTTGCAGGCGGTAAAACGGCTTGGCGAAGCCAGCGATCCGCAGGTGCAGGCCAGCCTGATGCGGTTAACGCAGCCGCAAAATGAGCCGGATGCCGCCGTGCGCGCCGCCGCCGCCGCCAGCCTGAAGCAGGTGCAGCAGCGCCTGAGATGGGGGGACTGGCTGGGGCAGGCGTTTAGCGGTCTCTCGCTGGGGTCGATTCTGCTGCTGGCGGCGCTGGGGCTGGCGATAACCTACGGCCTGCTGGGTGTTATCAATATGGCTCACGGCGAAATGCTGATGCTCGGGGCGTACTCTACCTGGCTGGTACAGAATCTGTTTCAGCGTCTGTTGCCGGACTGGCTGGCGCTCTACCCGCTGGCGGCACTGCCGGTGGCGTTCTTTATCACCGCCGCGGTCGGGATGTTGCTCGAGCGCGCCATTATTCGCCATCTGTATGGCAGGCCGCTGGAAACCCTGCTCGCCACCTGGGGGATCAGCCTGATGCTGATTCAACTGGTGCGGGTGCTGTTCGGCACGCAGAACCTCGAAGTCGCCAACCCCGGCTGGCTCTCCGGCGGCTGGTCGGCGCTGCCCAATCTGGTGCTGCCGTATAACCGTATCGCGGTGATGATTTTTGTCGTCGGCGTTTTGATTTTGACCTGGCTATTGCTCAACAAAACCCGGCTGGGCATGAACGTGCGTGCCGTGACGCAAAACCGGCGGATGGCGGACTGCTGCGGCGTGCCGACCGGGCGCGTTGATATGCTGGCTTTCGGTTTAGGTTCCGGCATTGCCGGGTTGGGCGGGGTGGCGTTGTCGCAGTTGGGCAACGTCGGGCCGGAGTTAGGGCAGGGGTACATCATCGACTCCTTTCTGGTGGTGGTGACCGGCGGCGTAGGGCAACTGGCGGGTACGGTGGTCGCGGCGCTGGGGCTCGGCGTATTGAATAAAGTACTGGAGCCGCAAATGGGCGCCGTGCTGGGCAAAATCGCCATTTTGGTCTTGATCGTGCTGTTTATTCAGAAACGGCCGCAAGGGTTGTTTGCATTCAAAGGGCGGGTAATTGACTGATGAGCCAACCTATCACCGTAACAATGGCCCAACGCGCCCCGCGCCTGACCGGCTCGCTGGCATCGCTGATTTTGGCGGCGTTGGTCGTGCTGCCGTTTTGCGCCCTGTTGCCGGCAGAGAACCCGCTGGCTATCTCCACCTACACACTGACGTTGATAGGGAAAATCCTCTGCTATGCGGTTGTGGCGGTCGCGCTGGATTTTGTGTGGGGCTATGCGGGGTTATTATCGCTGGGGCACGGCCTGTTTTTCGCGCTCGGCGGCTATGCGATGGGCATGTATCTGATGCGTCAGGCCGCCGGCGACGGGCTACCGGCGTTTATGTCGTTCCTGTCGTGGACGGAATTACCGTGGTTCTGGACCGGGACACAGCATTTCGCCTGGGCGTTATGCCTGATCATACTGGTTCCCGGCCTGCTGGCGCTGCTGTTTGGTTACTTTGCCTTTCGCTCGCGTATCAAAGACGTCTATTTCTCTATTATGACCCAGGCGCTGACCTACGCCGGTATGCTGCTGTTTTTCCGTAACGAAACCGGCCTTGGCGGCAACAACGGCTTTACCGGTTTCACCACGTTGCTGGGTTTCCCGGTATCGGCCACTGCGACGCGCATTGGCCTGTTCATCGCCACCGTACTGTTGCTGGCGCTCTCACTGGTGAGCTGTATGTGGCTGACGCGCAGCAAGTTTGGTCGCGTACTCACCGCCGTGCGCGATGCGGAAAACCGGCTGATGTTCTGCGGATACGACCCAATGGGGTTCAAGCTGTTTGTCTGGACCTTATCGGCCGTGCTGTGCGGATTGGCCGGCGCGCTGTATGTGCCGCAGGTGGGGATTATCAACCCGAGCGAAATGTCGCCGACCAACTCCATCGAAGCGGCCATCTGGGTGGCACTCGGCGGGCGGGGTTCGCTGGTCGGGCCGATCCTCGGCGCGGGTATTGTTAACGGTGCCAAGAGCTGGTTTACCGTGGCATTTCCGGATTTCTGGCTCTTTTTCCTCGGGCTGATGTTTATTCTGGTCACGCTGTTCCTGCCGCGGGGTGTGATTGGCCTTCTCAAACGGAGGAAAGATGACTGATTTACTGTATACCCAGCCGCAGCGCCAGGACCGCTATCGCACCATCACCGATCCGGTATTGCAGCTTGAGAATATTAACGTCACGTTCGATGCGTTTCGCGCGCTGACGGATCTGTCGTTGTCGATCGGCGTCGGGGAACTGCGCTGCGTCATCGGGCCGAATGGGGCGGGTAAAACGACGTTGATGGATGTCATCACCGGTAAAACACGCCCGGACAGCGGCAAGGTGTTTTACGACCAGACTATCGATCTGGTGGGGATGTCATCGGTCGAGATCGCCCGCGCCGGAATTGGGCGTAAGTTTCAGAAACCGACCGTTTTTGAAGCGCTAAGCGTGATGGAAAACCTGGAAATCGCGCAGAAAATGGATAAATCGGTCTGGGCCAGCCTGAAGGCGAAACTGAGTGGCGAACAACGGGATCGCATTGACGAAGTACTGCAACTGCTCCGCTTGACGGAGCACCGTCATCGCCCATCGGGGTTGCTGTCCCATGGGCAAAAGCAGTTTCTGGAAATCGGCATGTTGCTGGTACAGGAACCCCACCTCCTGCTGCTCGACGAACCGGCTGCCGGGCTGACTGATGCGGAAACCGACTACATCGCCGAGCTGTTCCGCACGCTGGCGGGCACGCATTCGCTGATGGTGGTTGAACATGATATGGGGTTTGTGGAAACGATTGCCGATCACGTCACGGTTCTGCATCAGGGGCAAGTACTGGCGGAAGGTTCGTTGCGTGAAGTACAGGCGAATGAGCAGGTCATCGATGTTTATCTGGGGCGCTGAACATGTTGCAGGTTAATGAATTACATCAATATTACGGTGGCAGCCACATTTTGCGCGGCCTGTCGTTTGAAACGACGCCCGGTGAAATTACCTGCCTTCTGGGGCGTAACGGCGTAGGGAAAACCACGTTGCTGAAATGCCTGATGGGGATCATTCCGGCCAAATCCGGCACCCTTCACTGGCAAGGGAAACTGATCAATTCGAGCAAACCACACCAGCGGGTGCAGCAGGGCATTGCGTATGTACCGCAAGGCAGAGAGATTTTCCCGCGCCTGACCGTTGAGGAAAATTTGCTGATGGGGTTATCGCGTTTCCCGGGGAGCCAGGCGAAAAGCGTCCCCGAGGAGATCTACGCACTGTTTCCGGTGCTGCGGGAAATGAAACAGCGCCGCGGGGGAGATCTCTCCGGAGGGCAACAGCAGCAGCTTGCCATCGGGCGGGCGTTGGCCTGCAAACCACAACTGCTGATTCTGGACGAACCCACCGAAGGGATTCAACCGTCGGTGATTAAAGAAATCGGTACGGTGATTCGCAGCCTGGCGCGCCGCGGTGATATGGCGATTTTACTGGTGGAGCAGTTTTATGATTTTGCCGCCGAGCTGGCGGATCACTATCTGGTGATGTCGCGTGGCGCGATCATTCAACGCGGCCGCGGTGACGAGATGGAGCAGCAGGGCGTCAGGCAGTTGGTGGCGATTTAAACCATCACATAACGTCGCTTAATCTGAAGAATGCGCGTAACTGGCCGGGATAGCGCTAAATCCGGTATTACGCTCCAGAGCGGGGTTCACTGCGGCTTGTTATAACCGGGCATTTGTAATACCCGGTCTTTTGACCGGGTGAATATCTGTAGATATTTTAAAGAGATATTAAGAGGTGGGTGGTGATTATTTAAAATTATATTGTCGCTGTATCTATCACATAGCGATAACGCGCTTTCTTATTGAATACATTATCCCACGCCTCATTAATTTGATCCGCCTTGATAATCTGAATTTTGGGGTAAATTTTATTACTGGCACAGTAGTCAACGACTTCCTGTGTTTCTTTCATACCCCCAATCAGTGAGGCATTAAAATTCACTCTGGAGGCTGCAAGCCCAAGCGCGTTAAGTGTTAACTGAAAACCTTCCGGCATACCAACCTGAGTAAACGTGCCGTGCGGTTTAACGACCGCAGCATAGGCGGCGACATCGTACTGATAAGGGATAGTGGAAATCATATAATCCAGCATTCCCTGATACGGTTTGAGTTTGCTGAGGTCATCCACGACGATCACTTCTTTTGCGCCAAAGGACAAAATATCCTGGGCTTTTGATGCTGTGGTGGTGAAAGCGTAAACCTCAGCACCTTTGGATACGGCAAGCTTTATCGCCATGTGGCCCAGACCGCCGATACCCGCCACCCCAACTTTCATACCTTTTCCGACTTTCGCCTGCATCAGCGGGGAGTAAGTGGTAATACCGGCGCACAGCAGCGGTACAGCTTCTTCAAAACTAATATTTTCTGGAATATGCACAGCGAAATGGTCTCGCACGACGATATTCGTCGAATATCCCCCTTGAGAGATACCTGACGGTGAGTCTTTTTCCGGGAAACCGTAGGTGAAAATGGTGGCAGGGTGATATTGCTCAACGTTTTCCAGTGTTGCCAGTTGATGACGAGGCAGCGTGCTGTTAACCATGCAGCCAACCCCTGCGCGATCACCGACTTTAAAGCGAGTGACGTTTTTTCCTACCGCAGTGACCACACCGACTATTTCGTGTCCGGGAACTTGCGGGTACTTCTGTACTCCCCAGTGGCCTTTCATCTGATGGATGTCGGAATGACAGATACTGGAGTATTTCGTTTCTATCAGAATATCGTTATCACCTACTGGACGGCGTTCGAACGACCACGGTGCAAGCTTCCCTGAGGTATCAAAAGCAGCATAACCACGGGATTTAATATTCGGGTTGTTGCTGTCTGCGGCAAGCGCCCCTACCGGGCTACTCATCAGCAAGCCTGCACCAATCACGGCACCAGAACGAATGACAAAATCTCGGCGGCTTAGGTCTTTATTTTCGCTCATACTCGTTACTCCTACAGAATAGGGGACTTATACCCGTCATACTTCAAGTTGCAGGTGCGTTGGCTGCGTGACTCGGCCCATCAATGGGCCTCGCCCTTCGGGCCGCTGCAAGCAGCGTTCAAATCTGCTCCCGGCAGATTTGTCGTTCACCCGAATCACTTACCTGAGTAAGCTCATCGGGATGAAATGAGAGACATCCTGTCTCTCACCAGAGGCCAGCCTTTGGCTGGTCAAATTCGTTCCCGACGAATTTGTCTCTCTCTTGCCGCGTTACAAGGCTCTTAATGAGCCTTGCCCTGACGGGCCAACGCGTTGCGTTGTTCAACACGCGAGCGTGTTGTCCTGCAACTCGAATTATTTTGGGTATATATCGAAATGATAATGGCAGTCATATCGGAATAATGGCAGTCGGATAATTCGCCGTTAATACAGCAAGTCAGAGCTACAAAGGCATATTATCGGCCGGGCTACGCTATCGATATACAGAATCACCAAATTTCTTGCCTGATCCTCCAGAATGTATTGTTAGCCATAGTCCTGTGCGAACAAATGGATATACTGCGCGTACCCGTCATACTTCACGTTGCAGTCACCAGTAATTTATTAATATTACCTGTTTATTTCAAAAGATGAGTTTGTCGGATGTTTTTGCCCCATGGAAGCCAGCGCACGGCATACAGGAATGGTCTATTTGCCTCCGTTAACATTCCAGGCTGTGAATTACTCACGCTTGCCGCAATACCAAAAAGAATTTATACAGCGGCTTGAAAAATAAATTACTGTCACATTGATTCATTCATATTTTGATACTGAAGTGGGCTCATGCCTGTCAACTGTTCGATCCCTTCGCGGCGTACCGCGCAGAAGTCATCTTGGCTCGCTCCTTTACTACGCGTTTCGCTTTTCACTGTAGCCCATCTGCGACGGGTAAACCGACGGCGCCTGCAACGGTTTATAGGATTAGGCAAGTAAACCATAGAAATATGCTAATGGAGTTCAGGTCGAAACTTATACACTCTTTGCACATTCTGGCATCGGGCGACGTTCGAAGCCAGTGCACTGCTGCTCGCAGTCACTGCCGTTCTCTCTTACCTCGCGGGCCGATCGGCAGCTAAAGCGGCCGGAGAAGCAGACGTTCAAACGACAGCGGCTCCGGCATTGGGTGAATGAAATCAATCGTGTTGCGATTCACCGAAAGCCGGACATCGCCTGTCGTTCATCGAGAGCCCGCGTCGGGAGTCAGGAAGATACCTGGTGCCCGCCGCATGTCGTGACAAATATTCTCAAACGCGCCCTGTGAAGCGAGCACTATTTTACCCAACCCTGAAGGAGTACAAGCAATGACGCTTTTATCTTTTCCAAAGAGTTTATTCAAAGTTGCACTTATCGCAAGTGTGGTATCGATGGCTGGCGTACAATCAGTCGCGGCTAAGACCCAGGCATCGACGGCAGGCATGTCGACGAAATTGGTCAAGCAATGGGATAAGACTTTCCCCCGGAGCAACAAAGTCGATCACCAGAAGGTCACCTTCAAAAATCGCTACGGCATCACCCTGGCAGCCGACCTGTATCTACCGAAGAACCGTGATAATCAGAGATTGCCTGCGCTGGTGGTTAGCGGCCCATTCGGTGCGGTAAAGGAACAAGCATCGGGCTTGTATGCGCAAACGATGGCTGAGCACGGCTTCGTCACGCTGGCCTTCGATGCTTCCTATACCGGGGAGAGCAGTGGTGAGCCACGTAACGTCGCTTCACCGGACATCAACACGGAGGATTTCATGGCGGCGGTGGATTTTATCGGGCTGCAAGCCTACGTTGATCGTGAGCGTATCGGTGTGATCGGCATTTGCGGCATGGGCGGCATGGCTTTGAATGCCGTGGCGGCCGACAAGCGTGTCAAAGCCGTTGTCGCCAGCACCATGTATGACATGAGCCGCGTTATGTCCAAAGGATATAACGACAGCGTGACGCCTGAGCAACGGGCGCAGACGCTGGAGAAACTGAGCCGGCAGCGCTGGGAAGACGCCGCGCACAAAACGCCGGCCTACCAACCGGCCTTTAACCAGTTGAAGGGCGGTGAGGCGCAGTTTCTGGTCGATTACGCCGACTACTACATGACGCCACGCGGCTATCACAAGCGTGCGGTCAATTCCGGCAATTCCTGGACGGTCACCACGCCGCTGTCGTTTATGAACATGCCGATCCTGACTTACATCAAGGAGATTTCACCGCGTCCGATCCTGTTTGTTCACGGTGAAAAGGCTCACTCGCTCTACTTCGCTGAAACCGCCTATGAGGCCGCCGCGCAGCCGAAAGAACTCCTGATCGTCAAAGGGGCTAGCCACGTTGATCTGTATGATCGCATGGACAAAATCCCCTTTGACGCGATGACGACGTTCTTCAATAAATACCTGTAATACCGATAAATTCGGGGGAGTGTATATGGATATTACCTACGATTTCAAAGGGCAGGTCGCCCTGGTTACCGGCGCTGCGATGGGAATGGGGCTCGCCACTGCACGTGCATTCGCACGAAGCGGCGCGCGCGTAGTGTTGGCGGATAGCAATGGCGAACTCGCCGCTCAACATGCTCGCGCCCTCGTGGCTGAGGGGGCGAGCGCTTTGGGCGTGGCTTGCGACGTGACTGACGAAGCCCAGATCGCTGCGACCGTGGATCGCGTCATCGCCGAATACGGGCAGTTGGACATGGCCTTCAACAATGCCGGCATCCAGGTGCCGCCGTGCAACGCAGCCGAGGAACCCGCCGAGGCGTTCCAGCAGGTTGTGGCCGTCAACCAGTTTGGCGTGTGGGCAAGCATGAAACATGAGCTCCGGGTCATGCGTTCCCGAGGAACCGGGGCAATTGTTAATAATTCATCGCTGGGCGGTCTGGTGGGGCTACCTGGTCGAGCGTCCTATCACGGCACCAAACATGCCGTGCTGGGTATGACCAAGAGTGCGGCAATGGAGTATGCAGCGCTTGGCATACGCATCAACGCGATATGTCCAGGCACCATCGACACACCGATGGTGCAGGCGATGCTTAGCGAGCAACCCGATGCGATGGCGGCGATCCTAAAGGAACAACCCATCGGGCGATTGGGACGGGATGATGAGATCGCCGCTACGGTATTGTGGCTGTGCAGCTCTGCGGCAAGCTTTGTGATTGGCGTCGGCCTGCCCGTGGACGGCGGTTTCACCGCCCATTAAACGCACCGATATGTGATGGCAGCCCATCAATAGGCTAGATGGCGCTGCCTTTTCGAACACAATTATCAATAACGGATACCTTCTCACTTATGGAATAGGGTAGGGGCACGGCGACGGAGCCAAAGGGCGGCGTGTATTACGTCACACCTGATTTCGCCACGATCAGACCGGTTTTGCCGAACCTATCAATGACAAATGGTCTTGCCCTCAGCCCCGACGGCAAGACCCTGTGGGCCACCGAATTCGGTCGCAACCTCTTGCATCGTGTCGAATTGACCGACCCGATGACAATCGCACCCATCGGCTCTGCCGTTCCCTACCGATTTACCGGGCCAGCACCGGATTCGATGCGAATGGATGCAGATGGCAATGTCTACGTGGCGATTTATGGTCAAGGCCGGAGTATGGTTTTCAACCGTAACGGAATTCCTATCGGGCAAATTCTGTTGCCCGGGAGAGACAACGGGCGCAACCTGCACTCAACCAGTCTGGCGATACGGCCTGGTACACTATGACCATCTGGACTACCCCACCGTTCTGGCGCTTCGAAGTAAAGTCAAACGCGTGGTCGTTGGCCTTGGTGTTGGAGCACACTTCAAGCGTTGGGGCTACGCTGTTGACCAGATTCATGAAGCTGACTGGAATGACATCGTCAAGGAATCTCCTGAGGTGGATATCCACGTCGTTCCGGCCCGACATTTTTCCGGTCATACTCTGACGCGGAACCCGTCACTCTGGGTTGGTTTTGCGCTGGATGGCAGTAACGTTCGCGCCCTGAAAGCGGCCGCCGGTGCGAAAAAAAACATCCCGATGAACGCGAGGACAATGGGCTGGGTCGCTCTCGCGGCGGCTTTGGCACCAGAATCCATCTGGCGACAGATGGTACAGGATGACCGCTGAGTTTTTGTCTGAGCGGCGGACAAGCCCACGAAAGCCGGTATGCGGAAACGTTGCTTAACCGGGTCGGGATTATCCGAAAAAGTGGGCATCTGAAATCGCGTCCGAAAGCGGTACTGGCGGATAAGGGTTATCCAAGTGGAAATATTCGCATTTATTTGAAAGTAAAAGGAATAAAAACAGTTATTCCTTTTAAATCGAATGAGAAGGCCAGTTTGAGGAAATCTTGCTTGTATTGGCGTACTTTTTTCCATATAAAGTAGAATAGGGGTATTAATAGTAAGCAGAGCATTTGCGATAGCATCCAATGCCTCGACTTATTGGTTTGGGTTATCAAAATCCCGTTTGGTTCATGTTAATTTCGACACGCCTGATAATCTGGTAAGGTTATTATAAGAAATATTGAGGATATATCGGTTGTACTTTTCATGATTGATACTCTGATTTTATCAATTTCTTTTCTATGCAAGTTATAGTAAGCGCGTGATAAGGTTCTGGATTATCTTATACGGTGAGGCTGATGCCTTGCATTATTTGTCTCGATAATGTGTTGCTCTGCAATTCACGGTATTATTCTTTTCTTTTTTTTATGTTTAGATATATTTTTATTGATAGTGATTTCGAGGGGGAATTATCAATAAAAATAAATTATCAGACGGAAGAATTAAGCGATGGATTGAGATGAAAATAGGGTTTTTTATTTTAAGAGGGGAGATATATCATAATGTTAGAATAAGGGTAATATCAGGCTTGGCGTTACTGGCCTTAATCAAGGAGGTGTCAAAATGATTCATGGAATTGAATACGTAAAAATCACGTCATACATCGCACTGTTTCTCAGTATGCCGGGACCAACTAATACATTGCTTCTTTGCTCTGGTTATACTCAAGGTTTTGTTAAAAGTATAAAATTGACTTTATCAGAATGGCTTGGATATCTATTGGCTGTCACTGCATGGGGATTGTTGTTTAACTATTTGGCACAACATGGAAACTCGGTACTAAACGTCATGAAGATATTATCGGCATGTTATGTCGTGTATTTAGCGGTGAAAGTGTGGAGGTTTTCTCTTCATCAAACCAGTGAGAAGATCACTCTCAGCACGGTTTTTATCACGACCTTACTCAACCCCAAGGCCTTTTTCTTCGCTGACTCCATCATCCCTCCATCAGCCTTCATAGATCAAGACAGCTATATGAAGGCGATGCTTTGCCTGTTTTTGGCATTGTTACCCATATCATGCATGTGGATTTACTCCGGCACGTTGATTAATCTTAGCCAAACCTCAAGCCAGTCCAGACTAAAACCAACGGTGTTTTATCGTGGCGCTTCACTCGTTATCTCACTTTTTGCTGCGTCGATGTTTTATAAATCAGTATCTATTATGCTTTAGTAAAAAGATTGTCTTGTTACCGTAATCCTGATATTGAGGTTTTATTGCGCTTTTCTTCACTGCGAATAGCCAGGATATACGCAAATTTATTGTGTGCTGATTGCGATAGTTGTAAAAAACGATTTTTTCATCAACGTTCTGATATTCAGTACGTCCGCACTTTTTTGGTGTACTGAATTATCTTAATTGCTGAATAGCCTGGATATGTTTTGTCTGACCTCCGGTTGAAAAAAGGTTTTTTCATGCATGATGACTTCCTGTGCCGTGTACTCAGGTAACTTACTCCTAAGGTGCTGAGTCAGATGAGCCTTTAACGTGACAAGTGATGTTCGTGGTTTTTTGACCAGATCTCTGGCTCTGGACAATGCGGCCTCTACAACGTGTTCCCTTGGGTAAACCGGAAAGGGAATTCCTCGCTGCCTTAGCTCTTCACCTCGATAATTATTACCCAACATCAATATCTCTTGTCCCAGAGCCAATCCTAATTTTTCGGGTACGATAAGTGTTCCTCCCATACCGGGAGTAAAGCCGTATTTCATGAAATTGGCGGTATAAATGCTTTCCTGACTCATAATGACAAAGTCGGCAAACAGCCCCATCACCAAGCCACCTCCGACCGCGTGCCCTTGCATAGCGGAAATAACGGGGATCGGACATTCCAGAGGTAAGCTATAAATATTGGTATCAGTAAATTTTCCTTTTCCCTCTTGTAACGCGAACAGGTCTTCCTGTGTTCCCCCTGTAGCAAAATAGCTGTCGTAACCTGTCAGGATGACTGCTTTATAGTGGTCTGATGTTTCAATATGCTTAAATACCTGGATTAGCTCGTGGACCAATGCTCGGGAGAATGTATTTTTGTGGATTTTGTCCTGCATTTTTATATACACAATCCCCGGTTCTATTTCTTGAAAATCAACAACATTTGTGGCCATTGCTTTATTCCTCCCAAGGATATTTCCCCGTTTGGATATAACGGGATATTTTATTGATATTCTCTTGATCGGAAAAAATTTCCACATTCAAGGCGAGAGCTGCCGGTTTCTGATCGCGAGTGAGAGTAACCAGCTCACTCATGTATGATTTGTAACGTGTAATGGCACGCTTCGATAAACAGTTAAGTCGTTGTATGTGTTTTTTGAGGATCAGGTCGCTGTCGTTACCATAATCGTCGACTAAACCCCAGCGGTAAGCTTGCTCTGCTGACACCGGTTTTGTCATTAGCGTCATGTAATGCGCTTTTTGTTTTCCTATTTTGTGCACCAGAAAAGGAAGTACACAGGCCGGCAGCAAACCGAACAACATTTCAGATAAACTGAACAGGGCCCGGGTGTCCGCAATAACGATATCGCTGGCGGCAACGAAACCGATTCCTCCTGCGTTGGCTTTGCCTCTGACATGGGCGATGCTGATATAAGGCCCGCTCATCATATCCTGCCAGACGTCATACAATATCTCTGGGTCCTGAGGGCGACCATCACTGCTATTTCCAGCAATGTTGCCTTGTTCTATGGCGTGTAAATCGGCACCAAAGCAAAAGACTTCAGGTAATCCTTCAACGACTAATATGTTGATGCTATCGCGGTATTGCCGGATAACTTCCCGGCACTCTATCGCAAAGTTTTCATTAATGGTGTTATTGGCTTCAGGTCGATGTATCTGCAGGTATAGCACCGGACCTTCCTGCCTCAAGCGAATTGTTTGGTAAAATGCCATGGTCAGACCCACTCATATTCACGGTGAAATTCATTGATTCGGCTTAGTACGAGATGACGGGTGTTCTGAGGGCCTGAATGGATTTGAGGAAAAAGACTCAGATCCAGCATGACGTTTTTAGTACCGAAGCGGACTCCATGGTTGCCGTAAAGCAACGCATCATATTCACCCATTGTGAGTTCACGACGTCTGTCAAGATGAGCGCCAATGTCCATTTGCCTGACACGACGACAGCCTTCAGGTGTCACGACACCGCTGAAAAACTCTGAGCAGCATCCTGAACCGTAGGAAAAGCATCCAATCCGTTGTGGTGACTGAATATCCGCATTGGATAAGGTACTGAGTAGAGAAAGGGCTAATGTTGCCCCCATGATATTGCCTACGCGTTGACAATAATTCAGGCCGGGAGCCACGCGACGGTTAAAATCGGCTTCCGTATCCTGCGGCGTGGCGCGTACCATTTTACGCATCATGTTGCGGTGAGCGCCTTTGACCATTCCGCCAAAAGGCGTATGAAACGCCAGATAACCAAATGTATTGACATAATCAATGCCGGCAACGCGTTTTTCGTACTCCAGATAGGCTTTTTCACAACATTCCAGATAAGCCAGTAATGACAGGTCGGAATCACCGGTTTCTTGATCCGGGACTGGCCTACAGGTATCCATGACTTCATAACCGTAATAGCCGTTTGCCCCCGCGTCGATCTGAAAAACGTGAGGGGTGTCGCTGACCAGCATGGCAACAGCGCCGGAGCCGCCGCTTGGCTCGGCAAAAGACCAGTCCTGACTGGTATGGTCGCTATTTTCTTCTTCCAGAATGAATCGCGTCATATCGGTGGCAATAACCAACGCTTTACTGCCGGGAGATGTCTGAGAGAGGATGGTATTGATAGCCATTTGCAAACCGGCGACGCCGGAGTAACAGGCTGTTTTCAGTTCGAACAATCGACAGTTTCGCTTTAGCCCCAGATAGTGGTGAACATAGGTACTGATTGACTTGCCGAAGTCGATTCCCGATTCTGTACAGGTGATCAACAACTCAATACTGTTTTTTTCCTGCTCACTTAGCGCATCCAGGATGGGTTTCGCTGCATTGACGGCAAAGCTGACAGGATCTTCACAAGGCAAACTCACCGTTTTTTGCTTCATCAAGAGATTGTCAAAACGTGACATATCCAGCCGGCGGTGCTGCGCCAGCTCTCTGACATTAATGTAGCTTGTACCACAAAACGCGTTTATCGCTTCAATTCCAACGGAAATCATAAGGTCCCTCTTACGCTAAATTAGGTAAACGCTATTGGTTGACGTGCTCCCAAACAACACAGGTATTAATGCCGCCGAAACCGAAGGCGTTGTTCAACGCGATGTTGATATCCTGGCGTTGAGCATGTTGCCCGACAAAACGGCATTCACTGTTGATGGGGGTTTCCAGGTTCAGATTGGGATGGAGAAAGTGTTCTCTCATTTGAACTAATGTGGCTACCGCTTCTACCGCGGCGGCGGCATACAGGCAGTGCCCCGTGAGGCTTTTGGTTGAGTTAAGCCAAATCTGGCGATGATAAGGGCCAAAAACGCGTTTGATGGCGGCGATTTCAGTTTCATCTCCCATCAGTGAACTGGTGCCATGCGTATTGATATAGTCGACAGAATCATAGGCACAACCCGCAGCCTGCAATGCCTGAGCCATTACCCTGGATTCGCCTTCACAACTTGGATTGCTACCTCGATTGGCATCCAGACAGATACTGCCGCCGAGGATGCGTCCCCAAATTGGTGCATGGCGTTTACGCGCGCTTTGTTCATTTTCCAGCAGCAGACAGGCACACCCCTGACCGTAAACAAACCCTTTTCGTTGTTGGTCAAAGGGGCGACAGAGCTGTGTTGGATCACCCGAATCGCTTTCGGCCAGCAAAGCGCCGCTGTTTTTGAATGCCTGTACCTCCGGGGGCGCTAAATCCGCCATTGCTCCAACGACCAGACAAGACTGAGTGATTCCCGATGCGACTTGTCGGTATGCCTGGATAATGCCGGCGTTTCCGCTGGCCGACGCGCCGCCAACGGTGCAGCCTTCTCCTCGGATAGTGAAGAGCTCGCTGAGCAAACCTAACTGGTTGGTGTCCATGAAGTACAGTGCGTAGCTGGCAGGAACAAACTCAGGCTGGTCGGTGAAGGATTGCCGGATTTGATACTGATATTTTTGCTCGATGTTATGTCCGGCAATGATGATGCCTCTTTGCTCTGGCGGGTAAGGACATTCGTCGGCAAAGGCTGCATACCAGGCTTCCAGCGCCGTAGTGAGCGATACCTGGGCGCTCAGTGGTACTCTGGCACCCAGGCGTAAAGCATCGTTTAGCGTTTCCTGAGTGAGCGATAAAGACGCTAATGCGGCTTTATAGTTGTAATCAGACAGGCTTGCCTTAATTTCTGGGTATTCGCCGACATGCCTGCTGATTCCACTGATACCTGTTTTCAATGATTGGGTAAAAGCGGGTATTCCGATTCCATTCGCAGCGGCTATGCCTAAGCCGGTCACAACGACATTGTGCATCATACGCATCCTGCTTTGATTCACTGAAAGACCATCTTCGCCAGAAGATCTGCATAGTTTGGATGGCTACTGCGCTTTAGCGTGCAAGAAGTCTACTAATTCTCCGATGTTTTTGAGATCGCCGGCTTCATGAAGAGGGAATAGGAGATCGAGGGTTTCCATACTGGAGAGCAGAATATCCGCCCGGTCAATTGAATTGGCCCCCAAGTCCTTCATGCTCCGCTCCGGCGTAATGGTACTGGTATCCAGATAGGGGAGGATGCCCAGTAAGTTATGCACGATAATATTGAAAATATCTTCCTTACTCTTATGGCTCATGTGGTGCTCCTTACTTGTGCATGACTGACTTAAATAAAAATAACTACAGATAGAAAAACTTATCTAAAAATAAAATGACTATTACCAAAATAAAATTATCGACGAGTAATGAAACACAAAAGCTTAACTGATTATTTTGATTGTGTGCCTCTGTGCTTATACCTGTCATATTGCGATGAACAGAATCTGTTGATTGTTACTGATAACTCCATGTAATTACTTTTTTAAACATTATAGAGCGGTCGTGTTACCGGTTTCCTGTAATATAAATTACTTCTTATGTGACTACTTTTATTATAATAAATGAGCGTGACTTTATCTCTTTAACTTATGTGTAACTTATAGGCAACTCTATATCAGTGAAGAAAGCGGTGTCAATCAGTGTTCTTGGCAATAAAAGTGAGGCGTTGATTTTTATAATTTTCGTACTCAACCTATAGCAGAAAATTCACGACAGATATGTCGTCGATGTGTAGTGATTTAATGTTATGTCGGCATATTTTTGTATTAGTCACTGCGCGATGGAGAAGGCTTTGCGTGCTGTTCGGCATCACTTAGCCCGCCTGGAAGTATATTTTTTTGTGATAGCTAAAATTGTTCAATTCAGCTTGTCATACTCAAAAATCTATTGCTGTTTGTAGCCATTACTTCTCTGTTTTTATTGATTTAAAAGGATGTTTTTAACAATGGAAATGATTTGAAATAATTTTCCTGTTGAGAGTAAAACATATCTGTAACACGCTGATAACGGATGTATGTGCTTTGTATTTAATAACCTATTGACTCGTTTTACACCCGGCTTTTCCTTTTCGATTCCGGGTTTTCTTTTGGTTTTTCAATATCAGAATCAATCTTTCTTTGGGGTGTAAATAGCTGGTTTTTTATTGATTTCTTGGTTTTTATCAATAGCGAAACTTTCAGGGACGAAGATTTCGAGATTTAACCAAAATTGTTTAAGCATATTGGTGACAAGGAGGTCGTGATGTCGGAGTACACGTTAAATAATAGTCATCTTATTATTTCTGGGCACATAGTATCAAATGAACCCATCCTGCCCGCTATGGGATATCTTCATTTTGTTGCGGCCTCGCTTCTGAATAACCAGCAAAATCATCATCAGATTTCTCTTTATCCTTTGCAGGTAAAAGATGCGGTATGGTTTGCACCCCTTACGATTGCGGCGGGCGAATGTCAGATTAATGTTCATCTGGATACCGAGGGAGAGGGCATAACCTATTGGGTCACATCCACGGTGCCGGGAAAAGCGACAAAACGTCATGCGACAGGTGTTGTTTTTTCAGGTTTAAACAATGGGCCTGATGTAATTAAAAAACCGGCGACCAATCATGCCGAAGAGCCTGTTTTTCGTCTTCCTGATACGTCATCTCACGCTTTTACTCAGCGACTGAACCGCGATGACATTTACCGCGTGTTTCTGGCCGGCGGAATCAACTATGGGGAACCGTTTCAGTGTCTGGACGCGTTTCACTATAGCCAGGATCTGTTTTGGGGGCGGATCGTGGCTGATGAGGCGAATCTGACGGATCTTCCTTCACCTTACATACTCGATGCTGCAATCCAAACGGTCTTGCTTGGCGCCAGAGAAAGCCGACTACCCAATCATCAAAATCAGATTTATGTCCCTTTCTCGTTGGAAAATATCGTCATTCATAGACATTTAACACCAACGTGCGACGTATTTGTCGTACCCAGAAAGCCCGTTTCAGACACCACCGAGACGCGCGTTTTTGATGTGTTCTTAGCTAATGAATCGGGGGAGACCGTGGTGGAAATGCATGGGGTACATATTCGCTCATATCAACGCGTCGGGTCGTATGAGCCGGCGGTGGAAGTAGAAAAAGTCGAACAGCCGGCCGGCCAACCGAATATTGGTCAGCAAAATCAAACAAAGCGTATCGCCGGGCAATCATGGGCTATTGCCGCAACCTTTACTGCGGAACCGATCGCAGAACCTTTGCAGGCATGGTTCTCTCGGCTGAACTGGCAGGATCAGATTCACTTTGCGCCATACAACCAGGTTTATCAGGCTCTCCTGGGCCAACAAAGCGTGTTCGCCGCCAACACAGAAGGCGTCAATGCGATTCTCTGCCGGTTAGACGATCTGGTTGCCAATGGGACGAAAACGACGTCCCCGATGGCAGCTCCTACCCTAAAAAAGGGCGTACCTCAGGTTTCTTCGGCGCAAATTGAGCGGCATTTGACGGATTGTGAACGCTTTGTACTGCCTAACGGTATGGAGATAGCACATCTTAAATCGTATGAAACCAGCTATCTCTATGAAGAGATTTTCGTAGAGAAAACATACGTGAAGCACGGCATTTCTTTTGAGCCGGGAGAGGTGATAGTCGATATTGGCGGCAACATCGGCATGTTCTCTCTGTTTGCTACCACCCAATGTCCTGATTTACGTATTTTTTCTTGCGAACCTTCGCCGATTTCTTACGAGATTCTCCGAAAGAACCTTGCATTGTATGCACCTCAGGCGAAAGCATTGCAAGCCGGTATTGCCGATAAGGACGGCGAAGCCGAGTTTGTTTTTTACCCGAACGCTTCGGTTTGGTCAGGGTTTCATACCGACGAAACAGAAGATGGCGAAGCGCTGAAAAAATCGATGGAAAATGAGGTAACCAAGCGTTTCAGCGATACTGATAGTGAAGCCATTCGGGATCATCTGGATGACATGATCGGTGATCGTCTGCGAAAGCAAACCTATCAGGTTAAGATGCGCTCGTTAGCCAGTATTATGCAAGAGCATCATATTGAGACGATTGGTTTGCTGAAAGTGGATGCTGAAAAATGCGAATGGGACATTCTCAGCAGTATTACCGATGAAATATGGCCGAATATTCGTCAGGTTGTCGTTGAGGTTCATGATAAAGAAGGTACGACAGCGACTAAGATAGCCCAGTTGCTGCGGGATAAAGGCTTTGAATTGGCGACGGTTGAAGAGGAGATGCTGAAGTCTTCAGGTTTAGCCAATTTTTATGCCCGGCGTCCTGTTTCCCATACGGATAATCAGCATCGCCTGACGTCATTTGAGCAGGCGATCAGCGATAACTTTAGGGAATTGCTGACGCTGGTCAGAAAAACGCAACATAGCCGCCGGGAGCCCACGCTCTTTGTGCTGTGCCCGCCGTCTCCTGAGATGAAAGCGCGGTTTTCTGCCGAGTTGCTCAATACCATACCTCAGATGATGCAACAAATTCTGGGGGATAAGACGGACATTATCGGCATTGATCTGAACAGCGAGCTGGCAGCCGCTTATGATGTCACCGAATATCACGATGCCGTGCGTGACGAGATGGGGCGCATTCCTTATATACCCGAGTTTTTTGACGTCATCGCATCGGTGCTGGTTCGTCACATCCATGCCTTCCGACGTTCCCCTTATAAAGTGATCGCCCTTGATTGCGATAACACGCTTTGGTCCGGCGTGGTAGGTGAACTGGGGGCCGAAGGCGTCGAAATCGATTCGAATTATCGTGCGTTGCAGCAGTTCATGTTACGGCAGAAAGAGCAGGGTATGCTGTTATGTCTGGTGAGCAAGAATAATCATGAGGATGTCAGACACGTATTCGATAGTCGTGACGACATGATTTTGCAGTGGGATGATTTTGTTGATACCCAAATCAACTGGAATGCCAAGTCCGCTAATCTTCAACATCTGGCAAAAACGCTCAATCTGGGCCTGGATAGCTTTGTTTTTCTTGATGATAGCCCGATCGAATGTGCAGAGGTCTCTGCCGGATGCCCACAGGTAGTAAGTTTACGCCTGCCTGATAATAGCGGCGACATTCCGGGATTTCTTGCTCATGTCTGGGCCTTTGATCAGGGACGTCACCGAACGAATGAAGACACGAAACGTACGCATATGTATCAGGAGCAGGTTCAGCGTGAAGCGTTTCGTCAAAGTGTATTCAGCATGGAAACATTCATTCGTGGGCTGGCGCTTGACATTACCATCGAGCCAGCGATGCCGGACCAGGCGGAAAGATTGTCTCAACTGACGCATCGCACCAATCAGTTTAACTTTGCCAAAGCACCATACTCCGTTACCGATATCGTTGCCAAAATTCAACGTCCGGAACAGGGTTGTCTGAGCATTCGTGTCGCCGATCGATTCGGTGATTATGGTATTTGCGGTTTGTGCTTGTTCTCCGAGCGGGAAACGGTGTTATCGGTTGAGGGGGGATTGCTCAGTTGCCGCGTACTGGGGCGTGGTGTTGAATATCAGATGTTGAATGCCCTTGGGCGACAAGCGCTGGAGCGGAAGAAGGCGAACGTTGAAATCCGATTTGTGGCCAGTGATAAAAATAAACCGGCTGAAAATTTCCTGCGCAGTATCAAGACCATCACGTATGTACCTGAATCTTCCAATGTAGGGATTTACACCATACCCGCTGCCGTCTTGGCTGAATTGGTTTTTACTCCATCATCACAACCTATTGATTCAACTGATCATGCTCAACCTGAATCTGAAGCGGCTCCACAGCAACGGTTGCTGCCGGCAGACACGGGCCTGATGCAGCAAATCGCTGATCATCGCGGACGATTACCGGTTCTCCGGTCGGCGTCGGAGCAGGGGTCGGCAGCGTATCTACAGGCAGAACAAGAGAAAGTGTCGCAACCCGTCGTTACCGACGAAGACGCCATCCTGAATTATATCAACACCGTTGTCGTGAAGAATCTGCGGGAATGCCTGAAGAAAACGGTTGATATCGACGAAGCTAAAGCATTTTCCGAATATGGCGTTGATTCCTTCGCGGCAATTAATCTGGTGGTAAAACTGAACGGTGCGTTTGCGATAAAACTTCCCAGTACCGTGCTTTTCGATTATGGCTGCGTGAATGATTTACGCCGTTATCTGATGGCAAATTATCAGCATGACATTGTGACGCGTATGCAGTCGGAATGGCCGGTCGTTGATACGCCGGATGACGCGGCGCAGCGCAGTGAAGACAGCCCGACAAGACAGAACGCGCACAAAGCCGATGCGGCCCCCAAGATGGCACGGCACATCTATGAGAGGGAGATCGATGAGGGGGATATCGCCGTCATCGGCATGTCCGCACGTTTCCCCGGCGTGGCGAATGTTGATGCATTCTGGTCTTTGTTGCTGGAGGGCGGCACCTGTATTTCCGACGTGCCGGCAACGCGCTGGAATATCGCCGACTATTTTGATGAAGACCGTACGAAACCCAATAAGACCTATGGCCGATGGGGCGGTTTTATTGAGGATATTGATCGGTTCGATGCGTCTTTTTTCGGTATTTCCGGCAAAGAAGCCCGGCAAATGGACCCTCAGCAACGTCTGTTTTTACAGGAAAGCTGGCACGCGCTGGAGGATGCAGGGTATGCCAACCGTGAGATAAAAGACAAAAAATGGGCTGTTTATGCCGGTGCCGATGCCGGCGATTATCAAGCTAATCTACGGCAGCATGGTATCCCGCTGGATGCCTCTTCATTCATGGGGAACGATTCATCGATCCTGGCTGCCCGCATTGCCTATTTTATGGACATGAAAGGCCCGGCGATGGCGATCGATACCGCCTCTTCATCATCTTTGGCCGCCGTACATTTGGCGTGCGAAAGCCTGAGAAACGGGGCTGTGGACATGGCTATTGCCGGGGGCGTATCAATCCATACTACCGCTAACTTTCACATTTTGTGTGCGAAAGCCGGGATGTTGTCGGCTGATGGGCGTTGTAAGCCGTTTGATCACCGGGCTGATGGTTTTGTGCCGGGTGAAGCGGTGGGGATCGTTATCCTCAAGCGGTTGCAGGATGCAATCGACGATAAAGACCATATTTACAGTGTGATCAAAGGGTCGGCCATGAATCAGGACGGTAAGACGAACGGGATTACCGCGCCAAGCAGCCGTTCGCAGACCGATTTGATTTGCCAGGTATACGATGCGTTGCACCTCAGTGCCGATGAGCTGACCTATATTGAGGCGCACGGTACCGGCACGAAGTTAGGGGACCCCATCGAGATCACGGCGCTAACCGATGCCTTCCGCAGACAGACGCCGCGAACCGGTTTTTGTGCGATTGGATCGGTAAAAAGTAACATCGGTCATTGTGTCCATGCTTCCGGCGTCAGCGCGCTGATTAAACTTCTGTTGTCTTTCAAGCACCGCAAGTTGGCTCCCAGCGTGAACTTTGAAAAGCCGAATCCACTGATTCCCTTTGAAGACACGCCCTTTGTCGTCAATACCCAAGTGCAGGACTGGCAACCGAACGCTCAGGGAAGGCGAATAGCCGCAGTCAGTTCTTTTGGTTTTAGCGGCACCAATGTGCACATGGTGCTTGAAGAATTCCGACCTGCAGACGTGTCGCCGGTGAGTGCTCCTCTGGAATCGAATGCTGAGCCGGCGTTATTACTGCTTTCTGCCAGAAGCGAGGCGCAATTACATGCCCTGGCTCGGCAACTCAACGCCTATATTCAGCAACACCCGCATCTGACCGGCGGTGAGTTAAAAGACATTGCTTATACGTTACAACTGGGGCGTGAATCTTTAGGCCATCGCCTGGCTATTGCCGGAAGAAGTGAGGCAGAGATACTCACCGGGCTGGGTGATTATCTGAACCGGAATACGTTTGCTCAAAGTTACCTTACCGGCACGGTTACACAAGGAGAGAAAAACAAGGGCAACAGCAAGCGGCAGCAGGCGGAAATCGAGGCTTTTATTCAGCAGCGTGATTTACGTGGGCTGGCGGGGCAATGGCTCGAAGGTCGGCAAATCGACTGGACCGCATGGTATCAGGCTCCGCGCCAACGTGTGGCAGGCTTGCCGCTTTATCCGTTCGAGCAAGAGCGGTACTGGTTACCTGATGACAATGGCGATTCGACGCCGGTCAGCCGCAATCACAGTGCCGTATCGTCTGCCGCCGTGACGCCGATAAATGCAACGTTATCCTCAACATCCTCAACAAACGCAGCGGTCGGCCACACATCCGCAGCGCGCGCAGAAGGCAAGCGGGTGCTGGCTTCTTTGCAGACATTTCAGGCGGAGTCATTTCAGGTTTCGAGCCTAAATGCGCCGCACTCTCCCTTTCATTTAACGGATGAAGGCCAGGGAATATTTTGTCTTCAACTGCATGACGCTGATGGCTGCTTGCCGGAAGAGGAGGCTTCGGAAACGGCTCGGCTCAGTCAGCTTCTCCATCTATTCAATGAAATAAAAAGCAGAAAAGACATTAGCGTGTTGTTACTCAACGGGGGGGAGCACCGTTTTCTGCCTGCCCTCGAAGACGATGCCACGCTGTTTTGGCAACAAGCGCTGTATCGTGCCGTTCTGGAATTGCCTTTTCCCGTGATTGCCTCTGTGCCCGGGGATTGCAAAGGCTACGCGTGGTTGTTTGTCTGCCTGTGCGATTTTGCCGTCTTGAGCACCACTGGCCGCTATCAGTATGTCAGCCGCAAACAATTGGTATCGCAGCAGTTATATCATCTGCTGAGCGAGCGTTTTTCGCCCGCCGCGGCGCAGATATTGTTGACGGATTGGCGGGGAATTGAAGGGCGTCATCTGAACGAGTTGGGGGTGTTGATGCCGGTTTTCCCATCGGCGGACGTGGCCGGGGAAAGTCTGAAGATGGCGCAGGAGTTGGCGACGGTACCTAGAGAAGCGTTGGTTCAATTAAAGCGGCATTTAGCCGCCGGGTTGACTCGTCAATCCGTTGCGCTGGCAGAAAGCCCCGTTGCTTTTGCCGTCGAGAATGCCTCACCCGAAACCGATGAATTCGTGGTTCTGACGGAAGACAAGTTACAGGCATTTGAGGCCGGGCAATTAGGGTTACCGCCGGGCGAGCCGCGTAAGGTGGCATTCAATTCTCCGGTTATCGATGCGGAAGTCTATGACAATGGCGTTTTGCTGGTTCGGCTGTGTGAGCGGGAAAGTCGTAATAAGTTCTCGAAAGCATTTGTTGCCGGCTTTGACGAGGTCTTTGCGCATATTCGGCACAATCAACGCTATAAGGTGGTCGTGCTGACCGGGTATGACCACTATTTTGCCAGCGGCGGTACGCTGGAAACGTTGCAGGCGATCCAAAAGGGAAACGCCAAGTTTACCGATGAGAAAATCTTTGCCTTACCGCTGGAGTGCGATATCCCGGTGATTGCCGCCATGCAGGGGCACGGTATTGGCCCTGGCTGGGCTGTCGGCATGTTCTGTGATGAGGCGATTTTCAGTCAGGAAAGCGTCTATTACAGCCCTTATATGCGCTACGGATTCACGCCGGGAGCCGGGTCAACCCTGATTCTTCCCCGTCGTCTGGGGTTGGATCTCGCCAGAGAAGTTCTGTTTACCGCCAGAGAGTATAAGGGGGGCGAGCTTCAGGCTCGTGGGCTCAAAAACCCGGTTCTTGAACGTGCTCAGGTATTGCCATTCGCTCTGGCTGCGGCCAATGCGCTGGCGCGGATGCCGCGTGATGAGCTGGTTGCCTGGAAAACACAACGTTCACAGCACATCAGAAATCAGGTCGAAGCAAACTATGCTCTGGAACTGCAGATGCATGAGCAGACATTTGTCGGCAATCAGGACGTGCTGGCGCGTATCCAGCAGCATTTTAATCAGGGGATGTCCGGTCACGTCAGCGCTCAGGTCCCGGCCGACCGTCGTAACGTATCTGTGGGCGAAAACACGAAAGCGGCGGGTTCAGTGGGGACGGTGCAACAAGAACATGGCAATAACGTGGTCTTTGAACAGGTCTACAGCCTGTTACGCCGTATGCTGGCGGATGAGTTACAAATCAAAATTGAACACATTGACGGCGAACAGCCCTTTGTTGACCTGGGACTGGATTCCATTACCGGCGTCACCTGGATTAGAAAGATTAACGCGGAATACGGCCTGACACTCAATGCCGCCGAGGTGTACAGCTACCCTAATCTGAGTGTTTTTACCGGGCTGGTCGTTAGCGAAGCTGCGCAGCGCACGGTAACGGGTGAAGGTCAAGTCGGCGGGGCGGAGAGGACTTCCGGTCTGGCCCCGGTAGCGGAAGTGGCCGGCAATGGCAACGAGGCGCGGGAAGGTGAGGCTGACTCTCGAAACAACGCCAACACTCCCTCCGCAAGCATGTTGGCGTTTTTAAGCCAAACATTGTCTCAGGAACTGCAGATTAAACCTCAGGCTGTCGATCCGACGGTGGCGTTTGTCGATTTAGGATTGGATTCGATAACCGGCGTCACTTGGATCAGAAAGATCAACCAACACTATGGGTTGAATCTGAATGCCGCCGACGTATACAGCTATCCGACGTTGCAAGAATTCGCCGTGCTGGTTCAGCGTTATTCCAGAGAGGATAGCGCCTTGATGCCTGATTCTGCGGCAACTGGCGACGCCACCGTGACGTTGCCGACGGATTCTGACTCGCAGACTGGCTTTGTAAACGGTCTGCATCAGACATCAGTAGTGAGCGCCAAACAGGCGCCTCAGACGGCCGCACGTGCCGAGCCGCCGGCAGCAACAATTCCTGGTACAGCACACACGCCCGGCATCGCAAACACGCCCGGCATCGTAAACACCGAATCGGTGATAACCCCGTCCCCGGTGGGGCGTCAGGCGATAGCTATCGTCGGTATGTCCGGTCAGTTTCCGAAAGCGAAGAATTTGCAGCAGTTCTGGAACAATTTAAGCAAAGGGGAAGATTGTATTTCGGAAGTTCCGCCGGAACGCTGGGCGATCGACGACTTTTTCGATCGTAATCGTAAAACGCCGGGCAAAACCTATTCCAAATGGATGGGGGTGCTGGAAGATGCCGATAAATTCGATCCGCTGTTTTTTAATATTTCTCCCCGGGAAGCCGAGATGATGGATCCGCAGCAGCGGGTATTTCTTGAGGCGTGCTGGGGATGTATTGAGGACGCCGGCTACAATCCTGCCGATTTATCCGGCAGTCGATGCGGTGTTTTCGTCGGTTGCGGAGACGGTGACTACGAAGCGCGTTTTGGTATGGAACTCAATGCGCAAACCTTTATAGGGAATGCGGTTTCCATTTTAGCGGCGAGAATTGCCTACCATCTGGATTTGCAGGGGCCGAGTCTGGCTATTGATACGGCTTGCTCGTCATCGTTGGTGGCGATTGCCTCGGCCTGCGATAGCCTGGTTCTGGGCAACAGCGATCTGGCGTTGGCCGGCGGGGTTTCCGTGTTGGCCGGCCCCAGTATGCACATCATGACCAGCAAGGCCGGAATGCTGTCGGAAGATGGGCGTTGCTTTACCTTTGATCAGCGAGCCAACGGCTTTGTTCCTGGGGAAGGCGTTGGTGTGGTGCTGTTAAAACGCCTGGAAGATGCGATTAATGATCAGGACGTCATTCACGGTGTGATCAAAGGGTGGGGGGTGAATCAGGATGGTAAAAGTAATGGCATTACCGCCCCGAATGGAAATGCGCAATCTCGCCTGGCGCAGACGGTATACACCGACTTTGGTATCGATCCGGCACAGATTCAGTACGTAGAGACGCACGGAACGGGCACCAAACTGGGGGACCCGGTAGAAGTCGTCGGCCTGAAGCAGGCGTTCTCGCCTTTTACCCGAAAAGAAAACTACTGCGCATTGGGATCGGTGAAGAGCAACATCGGCCATACGTTGAGAGCCGCCGGCGTCGCTTCGGTGCTGAAAGTGTTGTTGGCGATGAAGCATCAACAGATTCCGCCCACGTTGCATCATCAGAATCTTAATGAGCACATTGCGCTAGGCGGCACACCGTTTTATGTCAACCGGGAGCTCAACGACTGGACGGTGGCGTCTGGTCAACGGCGTCAGGCGGCCATCAGTTCTTTCGGGTTCAGCGGAACCAATGCCCATATCGTTATTGAGCAATTTCCGGCAGAGGAGGCATCAGCCCGGGAATCCTCCGCTTGGGACATCGCTGCGGGAGAGGCGATGTCTCGCCATCCGGCACTGATCCTGTTATCGGCGAAAAATGATCAGCAGCTCAGACAAATGGCCGCTAATTTGTTGGCCCATGTGGGTGACGATGCGAAGCGGATAACAGCGCAGGGAGAGCGCGCATACCTTCATTCTCTGGCGTATACGCTGCAAACCGGACGTGAAGCGATGAGTGAGCGCCTGGGATTGGTTGCCCACTCGCTTGATGAATTGCAACGTAAGCTGTCGGCTGTTCTGGCCGGTGATCAACACACTGCTGATTTGTTCTATCAGGGAAAAAGCAAATCGCATCGTGAGGTGTTATCCGTATTCGATGTCGATGAGGATATGCATGAGCTGGTTCAGGCCTGGGCCAGTAAAGGTAAGTTTGCCAAGCTGCTGGAGATATGGGTAAAAGGCCTCAATATCGATTGGCGCATTCTCTATTCCGCTATGGCGCCGGCATTCAGGCCCAGACGGGTTTCGTTGCCGACATACCCTTTTGCTCGCGAGCGCTATTGGGTCGACCTGCCGGGCACGCCGACGGATCATTTCCGAATAACGTCGGGTGAGGCGGTTTTCGCGTCGGCGACGACGGATGCTTCTGATGCAGCCGCTGCCGTTGCCATTGACGGTCATCCCGCGTTTTCGCACGACAATAGCGTGGTGGCCGACGAAGCCGTCAACGAGCAGCAACAGACGATGCCGGTTCCGGCGTTAGTGAGTATTCCGGGCGATTTTTCTGCCTATGGGAACATGATGGCCGCCGGTGTCATGGCTGCCCAGAAGCAACTCCCCGGATTGTTGTTGCTGGAGTCGGCACGACGTGCCTGGGAACAAGCCGCCCGGCAAAACCGGGCTGCCCCGGCACAGGCGGTCGAGTTGAATTACATCCTGTGGGGGCAGCCCGCCCGCGTGCAGGATGCTCTGAACGGCCATATCCAGACGTATATTTCCCGGGAAGAGGATGGCCTCTATTTCCAGTGTGTCACTGAGCAGGCGGGGGAGTCCGTGACGCACAGTTTTGGGCAAATCGCCCTGAATGCCACGGCCGACGGCAGAAGTGACACGCTGGATATTCACACACTGGAAAAACAGCTGGATACGCCACGTAATCATCAGATAACGCAGCAAATAAGGCGGATGTTTGATGAAGACGGGATGAGAAATCAGGCGTTGATCGAAAAAGTCGGTTTTGATGGCGAACAACTGCTGGTGACATTCACGTCACTTGCCGAATTGCCCGGTAATCCGAATGCCGCGACTTTCCGCCCGATCCTGCTGACGACCTGCTGGCGGTTACTCTCTGCACTCAACGACTATCGTCATTCCCAGACTGGGCGCCACCTGTGGTATCCGTTCTCGCTGGATTCGATCGTTGCCTGCGGGCCGGTCACAGGTAGCGTAACCGTACACCTCTCGCCCACACCGGCAGAGCAAGAGTCGTTGATTATCACCGGCGATATTCCAGGGTACGACCTGCGGGTGTACGACGAGTCGGGCGTGCTCGGGCTGTGGCTCAGGAACTTAAAAATAGTGAAAGAAGACGCGTTGCTCACGCTTGAGCACTCGGAGGAGTGATCGCGCCCGCTATTGCTGATCGAGCAAATTGCTGTTCAAACCAATTGCTGATCAAACAAATAGTACGGATTGCCGGCACGTTAAAAGGATTTAATGAATGAATATACACGGAAAACGAGTATGCATTATCGGTGGCGGCCCTTACGGCGTGAGTCTCGGTAAGGAACTGAACCAGGCCGGTATCGACTACGATTTGTATGAAGCCGAAGCGGATTTCGGCGGCGTGTGGAATGCAGACAGCCGCTGTGGCCGCACCTATCCGTCGCTGCATCTGATCTCGCCGAAAGTGAATACCCAATATCCGGATTTTCCCATGCCGGAAGACTACCCGCATTATCCCAGCCACACGCTGATGCATCAGTATGTTTGTGATTATGCGAGAGCGTTCGGGGTGTACGAAAAGGCGCATTTTCATGTTGCCGTTACCCGTATCGAGCCGCAGGACGATGGCTGGCAGGTTGAATTATCGACGGGGGAGCGGAAGTTTTATGCTTTCGTGCTGGTCAGCAACGGGATGCAACGTGAAGCCCGTTATCCCGAGCCGGCCTATCCCGGCCACTTCTCCGGCGATGTCATGCATTCTATCGATTACCGGACACCGGAGCGCATCAAGGGTAAACGGGTATTGATTATCGGCGCGGGTAATTCCGGCTGCGATATTGCGGTCGATGCGGTTCACCATTGTTCGGCGGTGTATCACAGTACACGCCGGGGTTATTACTATCAGCCTAAATTTATTAATGGCATACCGACGCCGAGATGGATGGAAGGGCTGGGTAATAAATTCAACACCCGCGAAGAAACGCTGGCGTATATACAACAGGTTTTTAAGCTTGCCGGTTATGACGGTACGGATTACGGCTTGAAAAAACCGGATTACCCGTTGGATGCCTCCCATCCAATTATGAATTCGCAACTTTTATATTTTATTGGTCATGGCGATATTCACCCCAAAGGGGATGTACGCGCTTTTTCAGGACAGACGGTGACCTTTGAAGACGGTTCACAGATTGACGTCGATACCATTATTTATGCGACGGGATATAACCGCCATTTTCCGTTTCTGGACAAACAATATCTGGAAATGAAGCAAGGTATTCCCGATTGTTTCTTACATATTGTCCCCAAAAACTTCGATAACCTGTTGTTTGTTGGTTACATCAATTCCGCCACCGGGCTGGGTGTATCAGCCCGTTCTCATGGTCTGTTTGTCGTGGACTATCTCAACGCTTATTTCTTACAGGCCAAAGGGCTGCGTGATTTCAGCCGAATGAAAAAAGAACAGCATCCTGACCTGGGCCAGAACTATTACATCGGCTCTTTCCGTCATCAGTGGGAAGTTGATTTGTGGAAATTTCTCAAGTTATTGGCGCAGTACCGTGAAGTCCTCAATGGAAGGTAGGAAACGATGACAGGCAAAGAGAACAGAACCCGAGACTTACACGAGTCAGCCCGGAACATTCTGGAAGCTGAGCTGATGCAGTCTGCCATGGAACATTCGCAAGCGGTTTACACGACTAGCGGCGAAACCCCGTCGGGCGTGCTGGCTGACGTCAAAAGCGGAGATTACCGTGAGAAACTTCTGCAGGAGATACTGGCTATTTTTTCTGCGATATTAAAGTTGCCGTCGGCAAAAATCGACAGAGAAGAAAAGATATCGACCTACGGCGTTGATTCGATTGTCATCACGGAAATCATGGGACGTGTTGCCGATGCCTTGGGGGTATCGCTTTCCGCCGCTATTTTCTTTGAAGCCAGAAACATTGCCGAACTGACGGATATCATCATCAAGCGATTCGGCCCGGAAGTCGTGCGACGTTATGGTGACCAGCCTGTCAACGATGAGCGTCGGCCCGCCGGCGACGTACAGTTAGATGCACAGTTAGATGTGCAGTTAGACGCACAGTTAAAAGATGTCCGGCCGCCGCCGGTTGTCGATTCATCAGCACCGCCGTTATCGTCTGATGCGCCATCGGCCAAACGGCTTCGCGAGCTCATGGCGACCAGTTACCGGCTCCATCAAAAGCGTAATCCGCCTTCCCCGGCGAGCGAGAAACGTCCGCCGGCCAGGAAAACCGACGTCAATCAGTTCGGCGGGAATGGCGGGAATAATGAGCCTATCGCCATTATCGGAATGGATGGGATGTTTGCCCGGTCTCCCTCGGTGGAGGCGTTGCAGCGTCATCTTTATCAGGGCCAGGACTGCATCACCGAGATTCCCCGTGAACGTTGGGATTGGCAGGCAATCTACGGTAATCCTAAAGACGGGGAATTCACCAATGTGAAATATGCCGGCTTTATTGACGATGTGGATAAGTTTGACCCGGCATTTTTTGGTATTTCTCCCCGCGAAGCCCAGACCATGGACCCCCAGCATCGACTGTTTCTGGAATCGACCTGGCGGCTTATCGAATCGTCCGGCTATGCCCCGTCATCGTTGGCCGGAAAAAAGGTTGGGGTCTTTGCCGGCATCAATTTACAGGATTATGCCGAAACCGTCCTGAATGCCCAGCCCCGCGATATTGTGGAACTGACGGCGATTCCTCATATGTTTTGTCCGAACCGTATCTCTTATTTGCTGGATGTGCATGGTCCCAGTGAAATTATTGATACGGCGTGTTCAAGCTCTTTAGTGGCAATTCATCGTGCGGTGATGAGCATTCAGCACGGTGATTGTGACATGGCGATTGCCGGCGGCGCCAATCTGATCCTGAGTCCGAAAATGCATATTCTGTACAGTAAGGCAGAGATGATTTGCGAGGATGGGCGCTGCAAGACTTTCTCTGAACAGGCGAATGGTTATGCCCGAGGGGAAGGGGTGGGAGTCGTGCTGCTGAAAAAGCTGAAAGATGCGCAGGCCGATAAAGACAATATTCTCGGCGTGATTATCGGCTCGGCAGAGAACCACGGCGGGGCGGCGACGTCTTTGATGGCGCCGAATCCGAATGCTCAGGCTCAGCTTGTCCGCGATGCGCATATGAAAGCCGGCGTTGATCCCCGCAGTATTTCCTATATTGAGTGTCATGGAACCGGCACGCCGTTAGGCGATCCTATTGAAGTCAATGGCTTGAAAATAGCGTTTCACGATCTTTATCAGGCGCATGGGCTTCATTCCGGCGCCGGCGCCGGGAAAGCCGTGGTGAAACACTGCGCGTTAGGCTCGGTTAAATCGAACATCGGGCATACGGAAACCGCCGCCGGCGTCGCCGGCGTCATCAAGGTTTTGCTGGCGATGCGGGAGGAATATCTGCCCCAGTCACTGCACTGCCAGACGCTGAACCCTTTGCTGGAACTGGAGAATAGCCCGTTTTATGTACTCCAGCAGGGTCAGGCATGGCAGCGTCCGCTCGTCGATGATGTGTTGCAGCCGCTGCGGGCAGGGGTGAGTTCGTTTGGTGCGGGTGGTTCGAACGTTCATCTGGTCATTGAGGAATACCGTCGGGAACCTGAAGAGGCCGTGTCGTTCGGGCATGGCCCGGAAGTTATCGTTCTGTCAGCCAAAAACAGTGAAAGGTTGCAGGTTTATGCGCAACACCTGATGCAGTATGTCGCTGAAAATTCAGGCTATGTAGCGAGAAATCTCAAGCAGTTCGCCTACACGCTGCAAACCGGACGAGATGCAATGGAAGCGAGGGCGTCGTTCGTTGCGGAAGATGTGGCATCGCTTTTGCGTCAACTGGCCATCATTGCCGGCGATCCGCTGGCCGCCGCCGGCGAGGGGGCGATTTTTGTCAATTGCGATGAGTCCGGTCGTTTACCCAACCTTGATATTCAGGATATTACGCGCTGGTGGCAGAGCCGCCAGTGGACGAAAATCGCCCAGGCATGGGTGGAGACCAGAGCGGTTGACTGGCGGCAATTATATTCCGGTCAGCATTACTCACGTTTGGCGCTGCCCACCTATCCGTTTGACCGTCAACGTTACTGGATAAAAGCAACGCGGCGTCAACCCGAGCCGCAAAAAACGGTTAAACAATCAACCGCCACTGGCGTCACGGCGAGTCATGCAGGGAAAATGACGTTGCCGCCGCTGACGCTGAAAAGAGACATCGACCAGCCAGCCGTGCTGAACGGCGCGGCGGCAGCGCAACAGCCGGGCGACAAGACGGCTGTTCACCTCAGTCATGGCATCAATGGTCACGCTACATCTACATCTACATCTTCCCGGAACACCGCGGGCGGCGGAGAAATTAACGGGGTCAATCCAACACACGCGAATGGCGCTCTTCATCCGGAGCACCGGCATGGCGGTGTTCCTCTGGCGAGGGTTATCGAAAAATTACGGGTGAGTCTGGCCCAGGCGTTGTGTTCACCGGAGGCGGATATTCATATTGATCGCTCCTTTGCCGAGATGGGGCTCGATTCGATTGTCGGAGCCGAATGGGTTCATGACATCAATCGACAACTGGGCAGCTCGCTGTCCGCCACGCGACTTTATGATTACTCCAGCGTTCGTCAACTGGCGCAGTTTATTGTGCTCAATGGGGAGCACAGCGCCGCGGCGGATAAATCATTGTCGGATAAACCTTTGTCGGATAACCCCTTGTCGGAAAGCCCCGAGGCTGACGTGCCGTTACGGCATGAAGATAAGAAGATAATAACGCAACTGCAAGGCGGTACGGCTGATTCACCACAAACGGTTCATGTCCCCCCAGCCACTGACCGGTCATCGGCTCAGAGTGAGCACATTGCCGAGATAACCCGGTCACTGAAAACCAGTCTGGCCGACGCACTCTACATGGCGCCGGAAAAAATCGGCAACGATCGCGCATTCTCGGAATTGGGATTGGATTCCATCATCGGTGCCGAATGGATCAATCAGATTAACAAGGGATTGGGCATCCATCTTTCTGCTACCCGCCTGTACGATTATCCGACTATTCATGCTTTGGCTGAGTACATTGCCACCCGGCAGGATGGCGGCGGGTGGCCCCCAAAGCCGGTCACGGTCACATTGACCGATATTCCTGAATCGCCGGATTTGTCTCGGGATGCGCAAAATCTGGCCGTGCCGGCATCGGTATCGATACCCGAGAATGATCGGGTGATTAACCCGACGGCCGAGAAAATAGCCATTATCGGGATGTCGGGGCGCTACCCCGATGCAGACAATCTGGACCAATACTGGAATAACTTAACGGATGGACATAACGCGATTCGTGAAGTGCCTAAAACGCGTTGGGACGTCGATCACTATTTCGATCCTGACCGTAGCAAAGACGGCAAAATATATTGCAAGTGGCTCGGGGCATTAAGCGATATCGACCGTTTTGACCCGTTATTTTTCTCGATCTCCCCCGCAGAAGCAGAGGGAATGGACCCTCAGCATCGGATCTTCCTACAAGAAGGGTACAAAGCGTTTGAAGACGCCGGTTACAGCCCTGAAGAACTGAGCCATAAGAAGTGCGGCGTTTATATGGGGATTATGAGTTATGAATATGCCCATATGATGCTTAATTCCGCTACGCCGCTGTCCGGGACCGGCAACAGTTTTGCGATCGGTGCAGCGCGGATTCCGTATTTCCTGAACCTGAAAGGACCGGCCATTCCTGTCGATACGGCGTGTTCCTCGTCTCTGGTTACCACGCACCTGGCTATTCAGGCGCTGCAAAATGGTGAAATCGATCTGGCATTGGTCGGCGGGGTTAGCCTGTATCTGATGCCGGAAACGTATATCGGCATGTGTTCTGCCGGTATGTTGTCTCCCGAAGGTCAGTGTAAAGCGTTTGATAATACGGCGGATGGCTTTGTACCCGGCGAAGGGGCCGGGTGTCTGGTACTGAAACGCTTGTCGCAGGCTGAACAGGATGGCGACCATATTTATGGCGTCATCATTGGTTCGGGCATCAATCAAGACGGTAAGACGAATGGGATCACGGCACCCAGCGTCAACAGCCAGATAGAACTGGAAAGAGAGATTTACCGGAAATATCAGATTGACCCGGATTCAATCAGTTACGTTGAAACACACGGAACCGGTACCAAACTGGGCGATCCGATTGAGCTTGAAGCGTTGGCCTCGGTGTTCAGAGAACGGACTTCGCGCAAAAACTTCTGCGGTTTGGGATCGGTAAAAAGCAATATTGGTCATACGTCGGCAGCGTCTGGCATGGCGAGCGTGCAGAAGGTGTTGCTGTCGATGAAACACCGGCAACTGGTGCCGTCGCTGCACTTTCGTACGCCGAACCCACACTTTGACTTCGATGACTCGCCTTTCTACGTCAATACCCAACTTACGCCGTGGCAGCATGATGAAAGGCAACCGCGAAGAGCGGCAGTGAGCTCCTTTGGTTACAGCGGTACTAATGCCCATCTGGTGATTGAGGAGTATCTGGCGCCGGCGGTTGAAACCGTTCCGGCGGCTAGACCGGTATTGATCGTGCTCTCGGCAATGCGAGCCGATCGTTTGCCGCTGATGGCGGAAAATCTGCTGGCCTGGCTCCAGCGGGAACAGACCGATGGGCATGGCGTCGACTTGCAGCAACTGGCTTATACCTTGCAGCGTGGACGCCAGCCGATGGAGGAGCGTCTCGCTTTTGTTGCGAGCTCGACCAGTGAACTGCAAGCAACATTAACCCTATGCATTCACGGCGATATTTCTGCTCCGCCGCTGTTTAGAGGCCGGGTGAATAACAACGCGCCTTCTTATAAAGCGTTTGTCGATGCCCCCGAGTTCGGCGCGGTTATTGAACAATGGGCACATCAGCAAAACCTGAATCAGCTCGCGGGATTATGGGTGACGGGTCTGGATATTCCGTGGGATTTACTCTACCCCGAGGCCAAGGCTGCGGGGCACTCCGCCGGCCGCCGTTCCCCGGGAAGAATCAGCCTGCCGACTTATCCGTTTTTCAAACAATCGTGCTGGTTTGAAGAAAAAGCCGCGTCGGCGGTGAAGGCGGCGGAGAGTCTGCCGTGTTTGCCGGAAGATGCAGCGAAAACGCCGGTCGTTGAAACCGGAAAAACCCACTGGCTGCGAGCCACAGAGACGTGGGTCGAGGTAACGGAACATGAAGGCAACCAATGGGTTGAGCGGATCAAGGCCAACTGCGATCGGCAAATTCTGGTCCTCAGCCAAACCCCTTCGGATTGCCGGGATATCGAGCAGGTTTGTCAACAGATTCAACATATTGCTGATATGCCGCCGTCGATCTGGGATGTGCGGAATATCACGTTGCAGCCTTATGTGTTACAGGCACCAACGGGGATTAATGCACTGAAATCCGCACTCTCGGCGGCGGTCACCGATGCAGGTAAACCACTGGTGGTTTTTCTGTTCTTACCTCATGACGCAGACGCCGAAACCGGGTATGGCCTGCAGCTTGCGTACCTGTGTGTTCAGGCTGTGCAGGCGGTAGCCCGGCTGAACCCGGTACAGTTCTATTGCTGCCATCGGGCGGATTATGAACAAGGCCTGACGATGGCGGATGTACAACATGAAGCGCTTTGCGGATTGTTCCGGTCTGCGATTCTGGAAACCGTCGGGCATCGCTATCGGAGCGTCATTGTCGAGACTCAGGCAACGGATCAGGATGTCGCGCTGCAATTGATGCAAACCTGGCTGGGCGATGAGATACCGCTTTCTGAACCGGGAAAACATACTCAGGCCATCAATACTCCGACAATCCGTTTCGGCCGTGGCCGCCGCTATGCGCTCCGTGTTGGCGAAACCGATGAACATCCGGCGTCTGAAACGCGCTTTCGCACCGGGGCGACCTACTTAATGGTCGGCGCGCTGGGCGAGACGGGGGAGCAGGTGTGTCAGGTATTAGCCCGCCACTATCAGGCACGGTTGGTGATTTTTTCCCGCCGTCCGGAACATCAGGTCGCCCCGATTTTGGCGCGTATCCGGGCGTCCGGCGCTCAGGTGATTTACCGTGCCGTCGATATTCTGGATATCGATGGCCTTAACCAGGCGATGCAGTCCCTGAAATCGGCAGGTATCACCCTGCATGGGGTGATCCATCTGGCCCGGCAGGTGAATGACGGTTCGATTCTGGATAAACCCTGGGATACGTTCCGGCAGATGATGGCGGCGAAAGTATCGGGAACCCTGAACATTGATGCGGCAACCGCGAATGAGCCGCTGGAGTTCTTCCTGATGTTTTCCTCCGTTGCGGCGTTTGGCCTTCAGGGTTCTTCTGATTATGCCTATTCCGCCGCGTTCCAGAATGCGTTTGCCCGATATCGCCAACGGCAGGTTTCTCTCAGACAAAGGCAGGGACGGGTTTCCTCGATTTGCTGGGGACAATGGAGCGTCGATGGCGCTGTTGACGGTTCGCGGTTGTCCGAGCGGTTAGCGTCTTTGGCGCAACAGGGCATGGGAAGTATTGATGCCGTGGCGGCGGTGCGGGCGCTGCAAACAGCAGGGGATGACGTGGTCACGGCGCTGGTTGCCATCACGGACAGACAAAAAGCCAAAGCGTTACTGGGCCTTGGCGATGATCAGACCGTGTCGCCGTTTATCAGCGCCAGCCGTTCCATCGCCGATGCGGTTCGACAAAAAATCCATTGTTTCAGCGCCGGGCGGTTATCGACGGCGGAATTTGCGGATTATCTCTCGTCGCTGTCGTTAGCCGACTTACCCGCCGAACTACGGCAGGAAGTGGAAAGCGTGATAACCGCCGCCCGGCCGGTGCCACCGCCGCTGGCGACCCAACGTTCCGTACCCCCATCCACCCAGCCTGAGGCGGCGGTCGCGCCTGACGCTACCACCCCTGACGCAACCACCCCGGCTGAACGTGATGGCGAGCTTCGTCGCGTGTTGGCGGCCGGAATTGAAAAGGTCATGAAACTGGGCAGCAGTCTTGACTGGGACAAACCCCTGCAAGACTACGGAATGGACTCGATTATTGCGATGCAATTGAGTACCACGCTGGAAAAACAGATGAAAGTTCCCGTGCAACCGAATTGGCTGATAGAACATCCGACGCCCAATCTACTGATGAATAAATTGCGGCAACAGGTGGGGACAGGAGACATCCGGCTATGACGACGATAAATCAAAAACTGGACGATTTTTTCTCCGGCAACCGCAGCCTGGGGGCGACGGCGAAGGCCGGTGAATCGGGCGCCGGTATCTCTTTTAGTTATCTGTTTTTTTCGGATGTTCGAAAAGATGTCTCAGACCGGGATAAATACCGCTTTGCCCGTGAGCTGGTCGAGTTTGCCGATCAGGCCGGTTTTGAAGCGGTTTGCTTTCCTGAGCGCCATTTTTATGAATTCGGCTCTATTTACGCCAATAACAGCATCGCTGCCGCCTACTTTGCGCCGCTCACCAAAAACGTGCGGTTACGTTCGGCTGCGGTGACGAACACGCTGCATCATCCGGTCGAAATTGTCGAAAACTGGGCGATGGTGGATATCCTCTCCGACGGCCGGGTTGACCTGGGGGTAGGGAGCGGCTGGAACAAAGCGGATTTTATCCTGTCGCCGGAAACTTATGAAGACCGGGCAACAATACGCGATCAGCGGATTCCGGTGATACAGAAACTGTGGCGGGGCGAAACGGTGGATTTCCCCGGTCCCGGCGGAGAGATTTTTCCGACGGTGGTTTATCCACGCCCCATTCAGCAAGAAATAAATATCTGGTATTTCAGCCTTTCCGAACAAGGGTTTCGACATGCGGGCCTGCAGGGTTATAACGTATTCGGCATGTTGCATGGTATCGACCTGCACGAGTTCAGAAAATACGTAGATGTTTACCGCGCCGCACGGGCGGAAGCCGGGCTTGACCCGCAACGCGGCCGGGTCACCCTGATGATGCACGCCTTTGTTCATCCGGATCGGGAGTGGGTACAGCAGGTGGTGCGCGAGCCCTTCAAAGCGTATATCCGCAGCAGCATTATTCCGCAGATGAAAGCCCGGGATAAGCATTTCGACAACAGCCAGATTGACCACATTCTTGATTATGCCTATGCCCGTTACTTCAAAACCGGAGGCATCTTTGGCCCGCTTGAGGAGTGCCAGAAACAGATTGATTTAGCCATCGCATCTGGCGTCGATGAAATTGCCTTCCTTCAGGACTTTGGCATCGACTACGCCGCAGTCCGCAATGCTTTTGGTTATTTACAGCAATTAGTTGAATTCAATCTCAAGCGGGAGAAGGTGGCTTATGCATGATCAATCAGAACACCTGTCTTTCCTTGAACAGTGGATTCAACACCATAAAACGACCACATCGGATTCGCTATTGGATGTGTCCGCGACGCACGCAAACAATGCGCCGTTGGCGATTACGGGGTTGGCCGGGTATTTCCCGCAATGTATGAGTGTGGCTGAGTTATGGCGACATCTGGATGCGGATGACGGCTTAATCACCGAACTACCGGCACAGCGCCAGGCATGGTATCGACAGGGGGAAAACGGGGGCGATGATCACTGGTCTGTGTTGTCGGGGGGATTTATTCCTGACATCGCGTCATTTGCGCCAGAGGTATTCGGTATTTTACCGATAGAAGCCGAAGAGCTGGACCCCAGGCAACGCCTGTTGTTGATGTCAACCTATCACATGCTGAAAGATGCCGGCATTGCTGCCGAATCTCTGCGAAAAACGCAGACCGGGGTGTTTATCGGCTGTGAATCCAATGAGTACGCGGCGCTGATGGCGCGCCACGGCTATCGACCTGAGTTCGGCCTGTCGCAGGCCGATAGCATGATTGCGAACCGGATTTCTTACCAGTTTGATTTAGCCGGACCCAGCGAATTAATCAATGCAACCTGTGCCGGGTTTGCCGTGGCGCTGCACAGAGCGACGCTGGCGCTCAGAGCCGGTGTGATTGACCGTGCCATTGTCGGTGCCGCTAATGTGATGCTGATGCCGGATGTCACTAACCGTTTGAACGATTCCAATCAATTGACCCACGGGAAAACGGTACGTTCTTTCGGTAAAGACGGGGATGGATTCATTCGCTCTGAAGGGGTCGGCACTATTCTGCTTGAGCGTCTGGCGGATGCTGAAGTCGCCGGCCGACGAGTCTATGCCGTCATCAAACACACCCGGGTTAACTTCAATGGCCAGGGTGGTATTTCAATGGCATCACCGAATACGGATGCGCATTGTGAACTGATCAAGGATTGTTACCGGGAAGCGGGGATCGACCCGCGTCGGGTGTCTTACATTGAGGCGCAGGGCATGGGGCTGCCTGTCGCGGATATTGCGGAATGGACCGCGATAAACCGGGCATTACGCCAGCTATGCGATGAGCAAGGGCTGACATTCGAGCCCGGTTACTGCCGGGTGAGCAGTCTAAAGCCGCTGTTGGGGCACATGCACTCCGCGTCCTCTCTGGGGGCGTTGCTGAAAGTGATCCGCAGTCTTCAGACCGATAAAATCCATAAAATTCCGGACTTTGAACAAGCGAATGAATATTGCGATACGCACGATGTCCCCTGTCGTTTGGCGACTGAAACGCAGGCATGGCCGGCGGATGAGCACCCCCGACTTGCGGCGATTCATAGCTATGGCTCAGGCGGCAACAATGCCCATATCGTGATTGAAGAATACCGGGGCGCTCAGGTCGCTGGCGCCGATTTCCCGCGCGCTCATGAGCCGTTGGCGGGTGAGTACTACTGGTTTCAACCCTCAGCTTCTCAAACCTCAGCTTCTCAAACCTCAGCCTCTCAAACATTGCCGATTGATGATAAGCCGTTTAGCCATGAAAAAAACCGAGCCGACGATTCGGCTGTGGAGGCCAGCGCGGAGCTACGAGCGACAATAAGCCGTTTGCTGGGGCTGAAAGGTGCAAGTGAAGACACAGACCATCAGGCATTTACCGATCTTGGCCTGGATTCTGTTTCTGTTGCGGCTTTCGTCAAGCGGCTGGCGGCGACCTATCCGATTACGTTACGGCGTTCGGATTTATTCAGCTACAGCACGCCGGCGGCGTTAGCCGACATGCTCGCCGCACAAATGCGCGACAACGGTTCGGCCAACCGGCGCCACCACGAGGCGGCTTCCTCGCAAAACAGCCATCATCATGATGATGATATCGCCATTATCGGCATCGATATTAACGTTGCCGGCGCCGACAACGCCGCGGAATTCTGGCAAATGTTACGGGAAGGTCGGTGTTCTATCGGCCCGGTGCCTGATGTTCGGCTGGCCGGCAGTGATCTTCAGATGAAAACCACCCGGGGTGGTTTTATGACGCACATCGACCGCTTTGACCCGCTGTTTTTCAAGATCTCTCCTCGGGAAGCGCGTTACATGGACCCTCACCATCGCTTGCTACTGCAATCGGCATGGCGGGCGATTGAAGATGCAGGTTATGACCCGCATGGGTGGTACGGGCAAAAGCATGGCATCTTCGTCGGTATGGAGGAGTCTGATTATCCGCTGACCGACGAGTCTGCCATTACCTCGGTGCATACGGGAACCGCGCCGGCTCGCATTGGTTATTTCCTTGATACCAAAGGCCCGTTGCTTTCTATCGGGACAGCCTGCTCCTCATCGCTGGTTGCCGTACATTACGCTTGTCAGAGCATTTTAAGCGGTGAAAGCGAATTAGCACTTGCCGGCGGTTGTAACCTGATCTGCCAGCCGGAGCGGATGTTACATGCCTTGTCCCGCATGGGCGACATGCTCTCGCCAGACGGCACGTGCTACGCGTTTGATGACCGTGCCAACGGTATGGTGGTCGGTGAAGGCTGCGCGACGATTGTGTTAAAGCGTTATAGCGAAGCACGGCGAGAGGGTGATGATATTTATGCCGTCATTAAAGGTAGCGGGATTAACTATGATGGTAAAACCAACGGACTGACCGCGCCCAACGGTGCCCGGCAGCGTGAGCTTTACACCCAGATTCACCAGAAAAGCGGTGTTTCTCCCGACCAGATAGGCTATGTCGTCAGCCACGGCACCGGCACCATGTTAGGCGACCCGATCGAATGCAATGCACTGATTGATGCGTTTCATGGTGCAGATACGGATAAAAAGCAGTACTGCGCATTGACCTCGCCAAAGACCAACATCGGCCATACGCAAGCCGCTTCCGGTATCGTGAATGTGATTACGGCGGCGCTGGCGTTGAAAAACCGCGAAATCCCGCCGTCGCTCAATTATGTCCGGCCAAATGAAGATATTAACTTTGCCGACAGCCCTTTTTATGTCAATACCGAACTCAAACGCTGGGAACAGGAACGGCGTTTTGCCGCCGTCAGCGCTTTCGGGCATTCGGGAACCAATGCGCATTTGGTGTTGCAAAACGCGGATGAACAAGAGGAGCGTCAGGATGCGCCGTCAGATACCGACGAGCCGTTCCTGATAGTCTTGTCTGCGAAAAGCGAACCGCAGTTAAAGCAGATAGCCGCAAACCTGATGGCCGGGGATGAACCGGAACACATGAGGGATTTGGCGTATACCCTGCAATGCGGGCGAACGGCGATGTCTCATCGTCTGGCGTGGATTGCCGACAGCTGGTCAGCCTTACGGGAGAGCGTGGAACGCTATCTTACGGCTGAAGAGGGATTCCGGTCATGTCCCGATCTGTATTATGCCGATGTGTCCGCCGCGACCTATTCCAGCGCCGCCGAAGCGTTACTTACCGAAGGTGAAAGGCCCGGCGTAACCTCTGCGCGGATTAGCGGGCAGTTGGCGTGTTGGCTGCGGGGAGAGCCGACGGATTGGCGGGTGTTATATCCGGGGCAGGCACCACGCAGGCTGCACTTGCCAACCTACCCGTTCGAACAGGAACGTTATTGGATTCCCGCGGCGGATAACTCCGTAACGGCTACGCCTGCCGCAACGCTATCCGCACCGGGTCAGCAGAGCCGAAAAACCGAGCCGGCTTTACGTCATGTGCCGATTGATCCGGATAAGGCAACCGCCCCGGAACAGGATGATGCCGTGTTGGTCTATCGCGAACGGTGGCGACAGCAACCGTTGCCGGATGCGCCGCATCGCGCTGAACGTCAGATAACGCGCTTGCTTTGCGTCGCGCCCGCGGCGGCTCAAACAACGCTACAACGTGGTATCAGGCATATTGCCGGTGAGACAACGACGGAATTTTTTACCCCGGATGACTTAGCGGCCACCGATGCCGGTGCCTATCGCCGCTATTTTACTCAGGTACAGGCTGGCTTGCGGACGCAGAGCGCGCCGGGAGCGGTAGGCGCATTGCTGTGCTTTGTTGAGCCTGAATTCGGTATGAATCAATTAGTGCCGCTGTTTCAGGGACTGCTATCCAGCGGATTGGAGGTAGGCCGTGTTTTGGTGGTCAGCGCGTTTACCGACGATTTGGCGCGTTGCTATGCCGATGCGTTAGTCGCGTTCGGCGCCTCTTTACGTTTTGTGCTGCCGGCAACACAAGTCACGTTTGCCGCAGTTGAACTGACCGAGGCCGCCGAGACCGAACAATGGCTTTGGGTCGGCGGATGTTTGTCCGACATCTGGGCGGAGCTGCAAAGTGAACCGGTTCACGGTGTGCGGTATAGCCAGGGCAAGCGCCATGTATTGACTGTCGAATCAGCCCGGTTGGGACACGACGGTTTAGACAATGACGGTTCAGACAATGACGGTTTAGAAAGCGACGATATTTTAAACGCCGACGCGCCCTTAAACGCGAATGGTGTTTCAAAACCCGATGACAGGTTAAAAACAGAAAGCGCATTGAAAATTGGCGGATGTTACCTGATTACCGGTGGGCTCGGCGGGTTAGGGCAAATATTCGCGCGCTATCTGTGCGAGCACTTTATGGCGAAGGTCCTTCTGGTTGGCCGCTCCCCGTTGGATGCAGAAAAACAGGCGAGTTTACGGGCAATTGAGCGGCACGGCGGCCAGGCGATTTATCTTCAGGCGGACGTCAGTGAATTGTCTCAGATGCAATCGCTGTTCGCCGATTGCCAGCGTCAGGGCATCAAGATCAACGGCATATTGCATACCGCCGGCGTTCAAACGACACGGACATTGGCAGAAAAAGATCGTGATGAGGTGCGTCAGGTACTGGCGCCCAAAATTCAGGGGACGCTGGTTCTGGATCAGGCATGGCAAAACGTCTTCGGTACGGAAGAGATAGTGGACTTTGTTGCCTATTTTTCTTCCAGCGCGGCGGTTTTCGGCGATTTTGGCGGCTGTGATTATGCCGTAGCGAACCGTTTTCAAACCGCTTATGCCAACACCCGGAACAGCCAGACAGGCGCTGGCGAACAGGCACCCTCGCCGACAGGAAAGACCCTCGCGATCAGTTGGCCGGTTTGGCAGAGCGGAGGAATGACGCAACGTTCGACTGAACGGGAGCAGGCCACATCCCTTTACTTAAAAACCAGTGGGCAACGTGCGTTACGCCCTGAAGAAGGGGTGAGGGTGTTTGAGCAACTGCTCGTCAGTGACGCCGGTTCGTCACTGGTGATGGTCGGGCAACCTGCCGGTATTCAGCGTTTACTGGGTAACGGCTTACCGGGTGAATCCGCTGCGCGTCAGGATAGCGCGCAGCAGCGCTCAGCCACGGCAGCAGCAACAACAATAACAATAACAACAACAGCCATCGCATCTCTTCGTCGTCCGGAAATGCAGGGGCTGACGGTTGAGCAATGTGTGCTGTGGGAATTGCAGCAGACGGTGGGGCATATTTTAGCGATTGAGCGACACCGCCTGCACCATGACATGAACCTGGCCGATTTCGGGTTTGATTCGATAAGCCTGGCTGAATTTGCATCCAGCCTTGGCAAGCACTGGAGCATCACGGTCTCGCCGGCTCTGTTCTTCGGCCATGCCACCTTGTCGCAACTCTGCCGGTACTTTATGTCGACGTACGGTGAGTTGATGCAGGCGTATTACAGCGGATTGGGCAACGCAGACGAGGCGTCTGACCCGAGCGCCGAATCGGCTCAAGCGGATGCTCATCATGGTATCCGCCCGGCTGTTGGGGAAGCGGCTCGCCACGATGCGCAGGACACCCCATTCGATGGCGAAGAGCCGATTGCGATTATCGGCATGAGCGGTCGTTTTCCCGGTGCCCGCGATATTGATGAAATGTGGCAGTATCTGGCCGAGGGAAAATCGTCTGTCAGCCGGGTGAGTGCCAAATACCTGCGCGGCCGGGACGAATCCCGTCGTGATGGCGATACCTCGACGGAGCAGGGGGTATGGTGCGGCGTGATACCGGGTGCGGCCGAGTTTGACCCGCTGTTTTTTGAAATTTCGCCCCGCGAAGCACAGAACATGGACCCCGCTCAGCGCCAGCTGTTACAGGAAGCCTGGAAAGCGCTGGAGCACGCCGGTTACGGCGCACAAACGGTGCGGCAGCATCACATCGGTACGTTCGTGGGTGTGGAAGAGGGCGCATACGGGCGTTTCGCATCGACCGAACACGTTGAAATTACTGCTAATCACAATGGTATTCTGGCTTCACGGCTGGCCTATTTTCTTGACCTGCACGGCCCCGTGCTGGCGGTCAATACGGCCTGTTCATCCGGGTTGGTCGCGGCGCATCTGGCGTGCGCCAGTCTGCGTAACCGGGAATGCGATACCGCACTGGCGGCCGGCGTGAGCCTGCAACTCTCGACGGAAGGTTTCGACATCATGGCGCGTTCAGGGATGATCTCTGAAGATGGCGTTTGTTATACCTTCGATCAGCGCGCTAACGGCATGGTGCCGGGGGAAGCGGTGGTGGTGCTGGTTCTAAAACGTTTGTCGCAGGCGCAAGCCGATGGCGATCTGATCCACGGCCTGATTCGCGCCAGCGGTATCAATTATGACGGTAAAACGAATGGGATCACCGCGCCGAACGGCGTTGCGCAGACCGAGTTGCTCAACAGCGTGTATCAGCGTGCGCATATCAATCCCGAGCAGATAGACTATATCGTGACGCACGGCACAGGGACCCGCCTTGGCGACCCGGTCGAAATTAATGCGCTGAATGATGCATTCGGTGCGTATACCGATAAACAGGCTTTTTGCGCCCTGACGTCGACAAAAACCAATTTCGGTCATACGTTTGCCGCCTCGGGGCTGGTGAGCGCCGTCAGCCTGATTCAGGCGCTGAATCAGCAAATCATCCCCGCAAGCCTGCATTGCCAACAGGAAAATGACTACATTAGCTGGGCGGAGAGCCCGTTTTATGTCAATAAAACCGCCAAAGCCTGGCCGATAAGGCCGGACCGGCCGAGAATGGGGGCCGTGAGCGCTTTCGGCATGAGTGGAACCAACGCTCATCTGGTGATGCAGGAATACCCGCAGCCGGTTTCGTCGCCGGGGCCGACGCGCAGCCACTATCTTCTTTGCCTGTCGGCCAAAACCGACGAGGCGTTATACCGTAAAGTCGATGATCTGATTGCGCACGTGCAGAAACCGCAGACCAGCGCTCAGGGACTGGCGGCAGTCAGTTATACCCTGCTACGGGGACGAGGTCATTTCCAATACCGTCTCGCGGTGGTGGTTGAAGATCGGGAAGGCGTCATCGTCAGTTTACGACAGGCGGCGCATTCGCCACGTCCGAATCTGTTTCGCGGCAAAGTCCCGCTGAACTTCAGCGGGCAGAAAACCATTCGGCAACATGTCGATGCGTTATTACACCAGTCGCAACACGCGAAGGGACAGGAATATCAGGAAATCCTGTCCGCGCTGGCGGATTATTATTGTCAGGGGTATGAGCTGGACGGGGCCGCGTTATTGCCGGATGTACCCCGGTGCGTCGTCTTACCGACCTATCCATTCGCCAGAGAACATTACTGGATAGAAGATGCCACGGCGTTATCTTCATCGCCGGAGCGAGGCGCCGAAACCGGGGCGCTACATCCGCTGCTGAAAGAGAATGCATCAACGCTGGCTGAGCTTCGTTTTCGCGCTGAGTTCAGCGGCGAGGAGTTTTTCCTTACCGATCATCAAATTCATGGGCAGAAGGTGCTGCCGGGCGTCAGCTATCTGGAAATGGCCCGGGCGGCGTACGCGTATGCCGCCGATCCCGTTATGCCCGTTGCGCATTCGCCGTATTTCCGGCTAAAGCAGGTGCTCTGGCTTCAACCGGTGGTAGCCGAACAACCCACCACTACGCTCTATCTGGGGCTCAGCGAGCAGGATAATGGCGTCGTTGACTACCAGATTTATTCGCAAGACGACCGTCGGCAACGCACGGTTCATGGGCAGGGAATCATTGCGCCGCCCTTCGATGACGCCGCCGCAGGAGGGCCGGCATCAGAGCCGCACTACCTGGATCTCAACCAATTGCAGCAACAGATGACAGGCCCTGAGTATCAGGCTGAACACTGTTATCAAACGTTTCTCGACATGGGGTTGAATTATGGTGAAGCCTTTCAGGGCATAGAACGGTTGCTGACCGGGGAGCGTCAGGTCTTGGCGCGAATTACGCTGCCGGACGCCGCGATATCCTCAGCATTCGTGCTGCATCCGAGCCTGATGGATGCGGCCTTGCAAACCAGCCTCGGGCTGAATCTCGCGGGCGCGTTGTCTGGCGCGGCGTATGTGCCTTTTGCTCTGGAACAACTGGATGTTTTCGGTGAGATAGACTCTCGCCTCTGGGTGTGGCTGCGACTGGCGTCAACCGCAAGCCCGGCGGATGAGCAGGTACAGAAAATGGATATCGATCTCTGCGACGATCATGGCCGTATCTGCGTCAGTATGCGGGGGTTCTCAACGCGAATTTTACCGCTGCCTCATCGCGCGGATGTGCACACCGCGCCTAACGCTACGCCTCAGCGGCCAGCGGCTACCGCTGACGCGGCGCTGAGCACGGCACCGGTCGTCAATCGCACGAGTAAAGTGTTAAACGGCACCGAGTATTTTTTGCAGGATCACGGTGGCTTGCTTCCCGGCATGTTGTCGCTGGAATGGATGAGAGAACTGGCGGTATCGCGCCTTCCGGCAAGCCACTCCGAAGCGGTGGTCGGCCTTGGCGATGTGGTCTGGCGCCAACCGGTGACGGTGGGTGAACAGGGCGCGGATATCGATCTGTGCCTGCATCAGGACGAGCAGGGTTATTACTGCGTAATCAGTCGGCAGGGACAGGTTCATGCGCAAGGCCGGGTGATGACCGGGCGTACCGACGCAACGGCGCCCCAACCCCTGCAACTCGATGATATTGCGCAACGCTGTCGCCAGTGGCGTTCTCATCATGACTGCGCCGAATTTTTCGGCGCCGCCATTGGCCCCAGATTGCTTGGCATCACCGACTATAAGCAAGGGCATCAGGAAGCGCTGGTGACGCTGGCGGTACATCCGGATTGCATCGGTGCACAAGAAGAACAGGGGTTACCCCCGGCACTGATGAATGGCGCTGTGTTGGCCGGCATTATGCTGGCCGTCGGCGGCGAACGGCAAGGCGCTCACCCACTGATGCCGTTTAGCATGGATGCGCTACGCGTCTATCAGCCATTACCTGCCAGTGTCCGGGCTTATCTTCGCCAAACACAGTCCGAAGCGGGGGCTGAACATCGGGTCGTACGTTGCGACATCTGGCTTACCGATGAGCGCGGGCATATTTTGGTTGAGATGAAAGGGCTGAGCATGGTCAGCGCTCCGGCTTCACCACGCGCGGAGCTGGTTTTTGCCCGGCCTCAGTGGGTCTTGCAGGATATAGGCATCACGCCGGAATATGGCGATGAGTCAGCGCTGCCGCCGCCGTGTTTTATTCTGGCGGATGAAAACACGGCGCTGCAAACCGCGTTACAGCATAGCTGGCCCGATTGTCAGGTGGTGAGCTTGTCTGTCGGGCAGGGCGATGCGCCACAGCTATTTACGCATTGTTTGCAACAGCTGTTTGCCCACATCAAAGAAAGTATACGTGCTTGCCGCGCAACATCCCGTCGGCAGTCCATATTGTTGCTGGCGTCGGAGCCGGTAAATGAAGCGTGGTTATCCGCTGTTTCGGGGATGCTCAAAACGGCCCGGCAAGAACACGCCGGCATCAATGGAAAAGTGATCCGATACCACGATTCCGCAGAAGCGGTGTCATTGCTGCTGACGCAGCTGCCGTGCGAAATGCACGATGCGAATGACGCCACCGAGATTTATTACGATGGCGCGGGCCAGCGCTCCGTGAAGGAGTGGCACCGGATAACGCAGTCAGACATGGCGGAAGAGGCGCTGCCGCTTTCTTCCGGCGGCGTTATTTGGATTACCGGCGGTTTAGGGGGGGTTGGCTATCAGGTTGCCCGTGAGCTGGGGACGATATATCAGGCTCGCTTGGTGCTCAGTGGTCGTTCTGCCCTGAATGCACAAGGTGAACAGCGCCTGGTGGCGTTACGGCAACAAGGGGTTGAGGTGACTTACCTGCAAGGGGACGTGGCCGATCCGGTACAAACCCGGCAGATGGTACGGCAGATTCTGCAAAACGAAGGTCAACTGAACGGCGTTATTCATAGCGCAGGCATCATTCGTGACGCGTTGATTGTGAATAAAACGGAGGCGGAACTCCTTGATGTTTTAGCCCCGAAAGTGGCGGGAACGCTGGCTCTTGACGACGCAACCCAGGACTGCAATCTGGATTTTATGGTGCTGTTTTCTTCGCTGAGCAGCGCTTTTGGTAATGCGGGTCAGGCGGATTATGCCGGCGCCAATGGGTTTATGGATGGGTTCGCCGTCCGGCGTAATCAGCAGGTCGCCGCCGGTTTGCGTCGGGGGAAAACCCTGGCGATAAACTGGCCGTTGTGGCGCGACGGCGGTATGGGCATTTCCGGCCCGGATGAAGCACTGCTCAGGCAGCAGACCGGGTTGATGCCAATGCCCACCGATGCGGGGCTTCAGGCATTGATTCGGGGGCTGCACAGTCAGGAGCCCCAGCTTGGCGTGATATATGGCGACGCAGAGAAAATCCAGGCCAGGCTCTGTGGCGGGCACGCGCAGTCGCATTCGTCATCGGCGCATTCAGCGGCTATCGATAAGCCGGCAACAGCCGGCAGCCCGGTTCAGGTTGGGCAGGTTTGCGCCTTGTTGGTCAGTATGGTCGCGCAACTGCAAAAGCTTGATGAGAAAAAGATAGAGCTGGATATGGAGTTATCCAAATATGGTTTTAACTCTATCGATTTCACCGAATTCGCCGGCCGTCTCAATAAAACCTATGGGCTGGCACTGATGCCGACGGTTTTCTTTGAGCATTCGACCCTGAGGGCGATGGGCAACTATCTGGCGGGCACTTACCCTGACGCTTTTGCGGATAAAACCGCCGCATTCCCCCTCACCGCCGGGGGTGTATCCGGTATGGCGGCGGCGGTACGCTCGCCTCAGCTTACCGTCACCGGCACGGCGAAAGTGGGTGAGGGCAGAAAAGCCGTTGGCCGATGGACGTCATCGCAAAGCCGGCCGTCGGCAGCACCGACGATCGCGCCCTTTGACGACGCTCTGTCCGGCGAGGCGGCATCAGGCGTTCCGCCTTCCCGCGGGATAACCCCCGAGGCGAGCGCGTTACCCACATCCGACGCGATAGCGATTATCGGGATGAGCGGCCGGTTTCCTCAATCCCGCAATCTGGACGAATTCTGGCAACAGTTGGAGGCGAATCGCGACGTGATCAGCCCGGTGCCGGCAGATCGCTGGAACTGGCGGGAATACTATGGCGATCCGCATGAAACCCCCGGCAAAACCAAAGTGAATTGCGGCGGGTTCATGCAGGATGTCGATTGTTTCGACCCGCTGTTTTTCGGGATTTCGCCGCGTGAGGCGCAATCACTGGACCCGCAATTCAGGGTTTTTCTGGAAACGGTATGGGCTACGATCGAGGATGCCGGTTATTGCGCCAGTGATTTATCGGGCAGCAATACCGGGGTTTTTGTCGGCGTATCAACGTCTGAGTATAAAGACGCCTGGCTGAAGTACTCTCACGATAAATTCGGGATCGGCGACCCGCCCTGGCTGTCTCACTTCGCGCTGGCAAACCGTGTTTCTTATGTATTGAACCTGCGCGGCCCCAGCGAGCCTATCGATACGGCGTGCTCCAGTTCACTGGTCGCCATTCACCGTGCGATAGAGGCGATTCGCTCCGGTAGCTGTGATCGGGCGATTGTGGGGGGCGTCAACATTATCGTCAACCCAGGGATCACGATTACCGCCGGGGAGGCCGGCATTCTGAGTGAGGACGGCCGCTGCAAAACATTTGATATCAGCGCCGATGGCTATGGTCGTGGTGAGGGGGTCGGCGCCATTATGCTCAAACCCCTCAGTCAGGCGAAAGCCGATGGCGATCGTATTCACGGCCTGATTCGCGGCAGTGCCGAGAATCATGGCGGCAAAGCCACCTCGCCGACGGCGCCGAATCCGCTGGCACAGCAAGAACTGCTGGTTCAGGCTTATCGCCGTAGCGGCATTGATCCCGAGACGATCGGCTATATCGAAACCCACGGTACGGGAACAAAACTGGGCGACCCGATTGAGATCAATGGGTTGAAAAAAGCGTTTGAAACCCTCTACCGGGAACAGAATAAGCCGATGCCCCAACAGGCGTATTGTGGTCTGGGATCGGTGAAAACCAATATCGGGCATCTGGAAGCGGCCGCCGGCATTTCCGGTGTGCTGAAGATTCTGCTGATGTTCCGCCACCGGAAAATTCCCGGCAATGTGCACCTTAAGACGGCAAACCCCTATCTGGAGCTGGCCGGTAGCCCGTTCTATCTGGTCAGGGAGACACAAACCTGGCCTGCCGGAGAAGATGCGGCCGGTCGGTCGGTGCCGAGACGCGCCGGTGTCAGTAGTTTTGGTATCGGTGGGGCGAATGCACATATTGTGCTCGAAGAGTATGCGCCGGAGTCTGACGTCGGCCATGCGTCGTCTGCGCTTCCGGCGGCTATTTCGATCGCGCCTGCCGCTCCGGTCGCAATTGTGCTGTCGGCCAAAAAGGCGGTGCGGCTGGATGACGTGGTGCAAGGTCTGGCCGCATTTCTGGATTCCGCCGCGTATGCAGACCAGCAGCCCAGCCTGACGGAAATCGCCTACACCCTGCAAGTGGGGCGCGAAGCGATGGAGGAGCGCCTGGCCTTTGTCGTTCGTTCTGTGCAGGAGTTGAAACAAACTCTGGCCGCCTATCTTGCCGGCGCAGACATGCCGCCGGGGATCTATCGCGGCAGTGTTAAAGCCGGTAAAGAATCGTTGTCGATGCTGGCTGATGAAGAAACCTGGCAAGCGATGGTCGGAACATGGCTACAACAAGGCCACTACGACAAACTCCTCGATTTTTGGGTGAAAGGCGGACAAGTTGACTGGAAGCAATGGTATCCGGCCGCGGCAAAACCTCGTCGCATCGGTTTGCCGACGTATCCGTTCGCACGCGATCGCTTCTGGCTGAAGATCAAGGCGCCGGAGCGTGATCGACAAGGCACGATGGCATCCGCTGTCAAAACCGGTCCGCATCGTCTGCATCCGTTGGTGCATCGCAACACGTCGGATATTCATGGGCTCAGCTTTACCTCCTGGTTTGACGGTCATGAGTTTTTTCTGGCTGACCATCGGGTTAAAGGGAAAAAGCTGTTGCCCGGCGTGGCTTATCTCGAAATGGCGCGCGCCGCCGTTGAGCAAGTCGTGGGTGCCGGGTTGCATCTGCAATTGACGCAGATTGTGTGGGTGCGACCGTTCATTGCCGAACCTCCGCAGCCATCGGCGGCTGCCGATGGGATGTACCCGTTAACGGTTAAATTGTCGCCGCAGTCAACGACGGCGATGCGGTTTGAAATCTGTTCTCTGATGGCGGATGGTCAAACCCAGACGCATTGTCAGGGGAATGTGCGTGTCATTGACCGGCTGTCGAATGACCGGGAAACACTCGACTTGTCTGTCGCGATGGCCGGGCATCAGGACGGCATCATGGATAAGTCTGAGTGTTATCAGGCTTTTCACCGATTGGGGATCATCTACGGGCCAGGACATCAGGGCATTGAAAAGCTGTATCTGGCGAAAGGACGCGTTCTGGCGCGGCTGGTATTGCCTGAATCGTACTATGACACACTGGCCGAGTATGTCCTGCACCCCGGCCTGATGGATTCGGCATTACAGGCGACGCTGGGGTTGTCCCGCGAGCATCGGCTGGGATTGCCTTTTGATATGGAGTCGATAGATATCTTGCATCGCTGCACGCCCGCCATGTGGGCCAGTATTTCTTATGACGGCGGCGTGCAGCCGGGTCCCCAGGCAAAAGTGCAAAGACTGACCATCAAGTTGTACGACGATGCCGGCGTGTTGTGTGTTTTCCTGCGCGGCTTTAGCGCTCGCGCGCCTGAGCCGACGCCGACGCCGGAGAAGGGGACGCTCCTGCTGGTGCCGCAGTGGCGTCGTAAACCGGCTCCGGTCGATACCGTTGTTCCGCACTCATACGCGAGCCGCCACATCTTATTGTGTGGTGACCTCGCTAGCGCCACCGAGCGTGGCCTGACGGGCGACGTCGTATTACCGGGAATGAACCGGGATGATATCGGCCTGAGCTTTCATCAGAATGCGTTGGCGCTGTTTGCGCATGTAAAAACGATGTTAGCCGACCAGCCCAAGCAGGCGATATTCCTGCAACTGGTGGTAGTGGGGGATTTCCCGGCTCGGCTACTGGCCGCACTCGGCGGGGTGTTAAAAACGGCATGTTTAGAGAACCCCCATGTTATCGGTCAATTGATTGAGCTGGATGAGTCGGTCAGCGCCGATATGGTGGGCGAGATGCTGCGTGAAAGTCGCCTGGTGCCGGACGAACGTCATATTCGCTATGGCCGTGAAGGGCGGCAAGTGCTGTTCTGGCAGGAAGTCGGCGTGATGACGAGTACGCTGGCTCCTCCTACCGCCGGCGCTTCGTCTGCGCTGTCCACGCTCCCCCGTATGCCGTGGAAAGAACAGGGGGTTTATTTGATTACCGGCGGTGCCGGAGGGCTGGGGCTTATTTTCGCCATGGAGATTGCCCGTCAAACCCAACATGCCCGGTTGATTTTAACCGGACGCTCCGCCATGAACGCCCGCATTCAGACATCGCTCAGCCGGTTGGCCGCGTTGGGCGCACAGGTCGATTACCACAGCCTTGATGTGTGTGATAGGCAAGGGGTTGACGCACTGATATCGACCCTAACGGCGCAGTATGGGACGCTCAACGGCGTGCTGCATTGCGCCGGAGTGCTGCGTGACGGCTACATACTGAAAAAGTCCGAGGCGGATTTTCAGGCGGTGTTGGCCCCCAAAGTACAGGGAACCGTGAATCTGGATCAGGCTCTGGCACAGCATCCGCTGGATTTCTTTATTCTGTTTTCCTCAACGGCAGCAGGATTGGGTAATCCGGGGCAGGCCGACTATGTTACAGCCAATAGTTTCATGGATGCCTACGCCCACTATCGTCAACAACAGGCGGCTGCGCAGTTGCGGATGGGAAGAACCCTTGCGATCAACTGGCCACTCTGGAAAGAGGGTGGAATGCAGGTTGATGACGCGGTCGAAACCATGATGTACCAGAGTACCGGCATGGTGGCGATGTCTACGGCTGCCGGCCTGCAGGCTTTTTATCAGGCTCTTGAGCGGGAAGACAATCAGGTGTTGGTCATTGCCGGCGACGTTGAAAAATTACGCCGAACGCTCCGCGGGCGGCAGCCGGTACAAGATGAAAAGCGCAGTGACGAGGTGGTAGTACGCAGTGATGCGCCGATAGTACGCAGTGACGAGGCGGTAGCAGCAGAACAGGCAAAAGGATTTGGCCCTATGACGGCAACCGGGATTGATAAGCAAGAGTTGGCAAGTGTAGTACAGCAACGTTTGATGCGAGAAGTGTCGGCATTACTTGAGGTGGACGCTGCAGACATTGATGCGGATCTTGAGTTGACGGAATTGGGCTTTGACTCAATTCTGACCACCGGGTTCGCCAACAAGTTGAACCGTCAGTACGGGCTTGATCTGTTGCCGACGGTCTTTTTTGAATACCCGACCCTTTCAGCATTAAGTGGTTATCTGGCCGACACGTATCAGGCGGTGTTGTCGGCGAAATTCGCCGATGTCTTGCATCAGGCAGGCGCGCGTGACGCGTTTGTTCATCATGAGCGCGTTGACCCGTCTCAGGCGAGTCATGCTGAACCCGTTATGACCCGTTTCCGGCCAGGCGAGGCCGCCGAGGCACGCCATGCCGAACCGGACAGGCAGGCGTTGCATGAGGTGATTGCGTCGTTGCTGGTGCAGGAAGTCTCCACGTTGTTGCATGTGGCGACGGCCGACATTGATATCGATACCGAGCTGAATGAACTGGGCTTCGACTCGATTCTGACGACTGGGTTTGCCAATAAGCTAAACCGGCAATACACGTTGGAGCTGCTCCCGACCGTATTTTTTGAATACCCGACCATTGCCGGGTTGACCCACTACCTGACCGAGCATTACCAGGACCATTTCAGTCGCTTGTTTGCCGCAAGAGTGATGCGGCAATCACCACTATCCAGCCATCCGTCGGCAGATGACGCCTCGCCACGGCATGACGTTCACACCTCGCAGGCAGATGCACGCCGCGGCGTGCAGGCCGCCGGTAACCCACCCTGGCGTGATGAACACGAAGCGATTGCGATTGTAGGAATGAGCGGTAGTTTCCCTATGGCTGCGGATCTTGAAACGTACTGGGAAAACCTGCTTCAGGGGAAAGACTGTATCAGCGAAGTGCCGCCGGCACGTTGGAATTGGCGGGACTACCTGCAAGCGGTGCATGGCGCTGAAAACCGCGACAGTATTCGTTGGGGGGGATTTATCCAGGATATGGCGGAATTCGATCCGCTGTTTTTCGGCATTTCTCCCCGTGAAGCTGAATTAATGGACCCACAACAACGTTTGTTGATGACCCACGCCTGGAAAGTGATTGAAGACGCCGGTTATTCCGCGGCTTCTCTGTCCGGCAGCTCGCTGGGGATTTACGTTGGAACGGGGAACACCGGTTATTCCGGTCTGATTGTTGATGCGAAGCTGCCGGCGGAAGGTTTCACCGCCACGGGAGTCGTGCCGTCTGTCGGGCCGAACCGCATGAGCTATTTTCTCAATGTCCACGGTCCAAGCGAGCCGATTGAAACGGCATGTTCATCCTCGTTGATCGCTATCCACCGTGGGGTATCGGCCCTGCGCCATGAAGGTTGCGACATGGTGATTGTCGGTGGGATTAATACGCTGGTCACGCCGGATACGTTTGTCAGCTTCTGCAAAGCCGGAATGCTTGCTGCCGATGGCCGCTGTAAAACCTTCTCCAGCCAGGCGGACGGTTATGTCAGAGGCGAAGGGGTCGGGATGTTGTTGCTAAAACGCTTAGCGGCGGCAGAAGCGGACGGTGATCACATCTATGGTGTTATCCGCGGTAGTGCGCAGAATCACGGCGGTCGAGCCAGCTCGTTGACGGCGCCGAATCCGAAGGCTCAGGCGGCCTTGCTGGAAAGCGCCTACCGGAATGCCGGCATTGACCCCGGCAGCGTCAGTTATATCGAAGCCCACGGTACGGGAACGAAACTCGGTGATCCGATAGAAATCAGTAGCCTGAAAGCCGCATTTAACGCCGTAAACGCCACCTCGCCGCAGGAGGGGGACCACAACGTCGGCTGTGGTATCGGTTCGGTAAAAACCAATATCGGACATCTGGAAATGGCGGCGGGTATTGCCGGCGTGATTAAAGTGCTGCTGCAAATGAAGCACCAAACCCTGGTAAAGAGCCTGCACTGTGAGGCGCTGAACCCCTACATCGATTTCACCGGCACGCCGTTCTATATCGTTAACGAAAATCGCCCCTGGCAAGCGCTGAAAAATGCGCAGGGCGAGCCGTTGCCGCGCCGGGCCGGCGTCAGTTCTTTTGGTTTTGGGGGCGCCAACGCGCACGTGGTCATTGAAGAATATCGTGATACTCGCCCGGTATCGCAGGCGGTGCAGGATCGGTATGTGATTCTGTTGTCTGCCAAAGACGAGGTGCGTTTACGGTCGGTTGCCCGGAATCTCAGGCTGTATCTGGAGCGACATCAAGGCGATGCCGAACTGACGTTGACCAACCTGGCTTATACGCTGCAAGTCGGGCGCGATGCCATGGATGAACGCTTGGGATGGATCGTCACGTCATTCCACGACCTGATGGCGAAGATCGACGATTTTCTACAAAGTACCGCCAACCCTGACGACACATACCGGGGCCAACGCGGCGCGCATAAAAGCCTGATGGCCCAGTTCTCGGCGGACGAAGAGTTACGGGAAGCCGTTGCCAAATGGGCCGAGCGCGGCAAGTACGCCAGGTTGTTGAATCTGTGGTGCCAGGGGCTGGCGTTCGATTGGTCGGTACTGTATCGGGGACTGCGCCCGCGCCGCCTCAGCTTGCCGACGTATCCCTTCGATCGTCAGACGTTCTGGCTGCCGGCGAGTCAGGAGAAAAACGGTGTTGTCAGGCACGTAACTGAAAGCCGCGCCGCCCACCCGGCGCCGGACGAGTCGGCCGAGATGCCGCCGTCGTTATTGCAAGACGCCGAGGCTGAGAGCGACAGCGCTGACGTTAATCTTGCGACCTATCTGAAACAGCTCATCAGTCGGCAGCTCAAAGTCGCCGAAGAGATGATTAGCCCGGATCGCGCGCTCGATGAACTGGGGATGGATTCCGTCGTCTCCGTCGCGTTGTTGAACACTATCCGGGAAACATTCCCTGATGTGTCTCGCTCGCTGTTTATGGAATACCACACGCTGGGGGACATTCAGCAGCATCTGCGTAGCCATCTCGGCGGGCGACGGATGATGCCGGGCCGCCCAACCGAGGCGGCAGAACGCGTGGTTCACGCCAACCCGGCGAGCGCCGATAGCGCGCCGACCCAAGACGAACCGGGGCGGAACGTCAGTATTATCGGCATGGCCGGTATTTTCCCTCAGGCAGAGCAGATCGCCGAATTTTGGGAAAACCTGAATGCCGGCCGTACGACGCTTTCTGTCTTGAGCGACAAGCGCAAATATCTGATGGCGTTACAGGCGCGAGACAGCGGCTACAGCCGTATTGGCGGTTATCTCGACGGGGTGGAGTATTTCGATCATAAGCTGTTCAAAATTCCGCACAAAGAGGCGCAAAAGCTGGACCCTCAGCTACGCAAATTGCTCGAAGTTATCTGGCAGGCGGTGGCGGATGCCGGATATACCCTCAGCCAGTTCCGTGAGAAACGCACCGGACTGTTTGTCGCGACACGGGGACATTCCGGTTATCAGGATATTCCCGCCAGACTGGACCCGGCCCAGACGGCACAGTGGCGCTTTCAGGCAGAGCAGATATCCGCTTATGCCAACCGTATCTCCAATATCCTGAACCTGGCAGGGTTAAGCGAAATCGTTGAAACCGGTTGTGCCAGCTTTCTGGTGGCAATCCGGCACGCCATGTGCGCCATCAAGGAAGGCCGCTGCCAGCAGGCGATTGTCGCCACGGCGGAGTTGGGGCTCTCTCCTTTTGTACAGAATCGCACGGATGATCAGGCTTTATATAGCTCTCATCCCGTCACGAAAAGTTTTGCCAATGACTCAGACGGTTATGTAAAAAGTGAGGTGATCGGCGCCATTATCCTGAAAGCAGAAGAGACGGCACTGGCGCAAGGCGATGCCATTTATGCCAATGTCAAGGCCGTCGGGGTCAGCCACGGCGGCAAAGCACCGCTGAAGTGGTACAGCCCGAATATCGAAGGGCAGAAATCAGCCATTGAGGCCGCGCTCAGCGAGGCCGGCATTGATCCGGCCACCGTGTCTTATATCGAACCGGAAGCCAACGGTTCCCAGTTGGGGGACGCGTCTGAATTGGTTGCTATTCAGGCGGTGTATGGTCCGTATTTGCAGGAGAAGCTGCGTACGACGCCGGCACATCCTCTACCGGAACATGCTCTACCGGCAGGCCGACCGACGCCGTCGATTGCCATCGGGTCGCTGAAGCCGCTGACCGGGCACGCGGAAACGGCATCGACCTTTCCGGTACTGGTGAAAATGGTGTTGTCGATGTACTACCGCCGTCTGGCAAAAATCGACGGATTGGGAGAACTGAACGAAGGCATCACGCTGGCTGATGGGTTTGAGCTGATCAGAGAGGACCGCACCTGGGAGAAACAGGGCGATGTACCCCGGCGAGGCGCGATTCACTCCATGAGCATCGGCGGGGTGAATGCGCACCTGTTGCTGGAAGAGTTCGAGGTTAAGCCGCAGGCCGTTCACGGCGAGGGGGTATTTCAGCCGTCCGCCGGGCAGGCGAACCCACCTTTCGTTTTCCTGTTTTCCGAAACCGATGACGCCGGGTTACATACCCTGGTGGGCGACTACCTGGATTTCTTGTCTCGCATCCAGGCCGATATTGCTGCGGGTCGGTGGAGGGCGCCCGCGTCGGCGGTGGAAACGCAACCTGCGCGTGAGGCGGCCTATCTGGCGCAGCTCGAATATACCCTGCAACAGGGGCGGGAACACCGGGCGGTGCGGCTGGCGGTTTGCGCCGCAAACATGGCGCAGTTGCAAACGCGTTTACAGCGCTGGCTCGCCCATGCGGGCAATCCCCCCGGGAGTGATGATAGCCGACAGCCATCAGCGGATATTTCCGGCGAACTGTCCGATTGCGGCAATGCCATACGGCAAGCGGTGATGGATTGGCTGGCGGGGCAGTCGGTAGATTGGATGACGTTGCGTCAGGCTGAAGGCCGGGGGAGAACGCGACAAAAACTCCATCTGCCGGCTAATCCATTGCGAAAGGTTTTTTGCTGGCATGAGGGTTTCGACGATATCAATACATTTGATGAAAGTAATGATGAAAGTCATTCAGTATCGACAGACGCGAAGCCGCGCTCTGTTGTGGCGTAAACACGGAGTGAGTGTATACCCTTCATACTTCAAGTTGCAGGTGCGTTGGCTGCCCTCACTCACCCCAGTCACTTACTTGTGTAAGCTCCTGGGGATTCGCTCGATTGCCGCCTTCCTGCAACTCGAATTATTTTGGGTATAGTTATTTCTGGATGAAATAGAGGTGAATAATGAATGAGTTAGATGAAGCATTGTCAGGCTATCTGGTTACATTGGCCGCCAGGATACTGAAATGTGAACAAGCGAATATCGAGTGGGAAAGCGATATTGATGAATATGGTTTTGAGTCGATGGAAGTGAATCAATATTGTGCTGAGTTGAACACGTTTTTTTCTATCAAGTTAACCCCGGTGGTATTTCTGGAAGTTAATTCACTTCAGGGGTTGAGTGACTATTTGAAAAAACATCATTTCAATAACCTTGAAGCCGCTCTTCTCTGAGTCCTGAATCCAAAAGGAAGATATTTATGGAAAAATATGACATCCAAAGCGAAACGCAACGGAAAGTGTTTGAAATGATGCCGTCTTTCTTTCTCTCTCAGGAAGAACAGGCCAATTTTCACTTTATGATGCATATGCGTCTGCTGTTGAAATCCCCCGATTTTATGGATACCTTCGAACGTGATTTATTCGAGAAAAAGTTGGCGGATTTACAGGCGGCGTATCCTGATTTGGCCGATACGGACTGTGCCGATACATTTATTAAAATGAAGTCTTACGATTTTTCAGATATGGATCGCGCGACTTTTCAGAAAATGATCAATGATGCCGGTACGCCGCCGATTATTGCCAAAGGTTTTCTCAATGATACGAAAGCCGTTCAGGAGTGGAGCCATGATTATCTGATTGAACACTATAAAGATACGGAGATTATTGCCGTCGGCTATGATGAGAAGGGAAACAGTTTGAAAAAACTCAAACTGGAGAAAATACTCCGTTCTCAATTGGACAAAGATTCCAGAGTCAGTTATTACATTAACAACTCGGCGGAAATTTTTAATGACTACCCTGACCTGATTGATGAAGTGGGGGCGGGAAAAATTCTTGATCTGTTCCATGGTCACTCGGCGAATAGTTTTAGCCAGTTATTTGTGGGTAATTTGCGAACCTGGGGAACTAACTGGCATCAGGGGAATGATATTTCCTGTGCGTTGATGATAAGCGGAGTAAAACGCTGGTACTTTGTCGATCCCCGGTTGGGGTATATCTTGCGCCCATTCCTTGATGGGGCAAATGGGATGTCAGCGAAAATGGATGCGCGTTTGGATATCAACTTTCATAAAATTCACAACCCACTTTACGCTTATGCGCCCAAGTTCTATGTCGATTTGGAGCCAGGCGATGTGCTCTTTTTCACCAAATACTGGCCTCATGCCGTCATCAATACGACGCCGCTGCAGATCATGGCGAATATGCGGATGACGGAAGTGAATCTGGAAACCATGACGAAAGGCAAAGATGTCCCCACGTTGATGCCGGTGTATGACAATATCCTGAATTCTGATCCATCCTTTATCAAATTCAAATTCGATATTTTCAATAGTCTGGGTAAAAAATCCAAAACTATCGGAGATGAGAACTATTTTTCTGCCTACAACACCACCAGTGATGTTCTGAGTAAGGAAGATTAATGATGAGCGAGTATCTGATAAATTCCGGAAACTTTAATATGATTATTTGTCCGGCGGATAAAGCCTACTATATTCTGGATGATGATCCGGCATCGGCAGAGACGGTAAAGGAGTTTCTGGCAGGGGGAAAAGTCCAGTATAGTCGGCTTAAACCTCTCTGGTTTCGTTATCGGGCGGATGAATCGTGGCAGGATTTTGATAAAAAAGAATACCGTTTAGGGCAGGAGCTTTCTGAAGCAGAACTGATCGACCGTTTTGTATTGAAAAAATTTAACTTTGGCAGTCTGGTCGCGGTCAGGGATTCTCAGGCCGGGACCGTCAAAGTATTTAAGCGGGACAAATTGCAATTGTCGGCGAATTAGCGAACTGTTCGTCCGAAGAGAAAAGGAATGCACGCCATCGTTTGATTCCCAGTCGCTGTACTCAGCACGAAAAACCGTGTGCAGCGACCGGGTAACGGCGTCAGATAAGGCAATTGGAGGCTTGAACGTGACGAAGCAGAATAACGACAATAAAGAGGCTGCGGTATTAACGGAGATACAGGGCGAGGTGGCTAATAATGCATCCTGGGCTAATGATCTCTTTTCGGTTTACGAAAAAGAAGCCGTGGCGATTATCGGCATAGGCGGCTTTTTTCCCGGCTCTGATTCTATTGAGGATTTTTGCCGGAAGCTGGATCAACAAGCGTCGCTGTTTTCTCTCGTGCCGAAGAATCATTTTCCGGGGCCGGAGATGCAAACCCGGTATGGGGCATTTCTGAATGATATCGCCGGATTCGATCCTGAGTTGTTCAATATGGGGCCGATGGAAGCCGAATATATGGACCCCAGGACCCGATTATTGTTGATGTCCGCCTGGCACACGCTGGAGGATGCCTGTTATTTGCCTCAGCAGTTACGGGAGGCGAAAGTCGATGTGTATATTGCTTCCGAAGGTGCTGCTTATACGCCTTTTCTCGCCAAAGCCGAACTGACCAGTTATTCCATCCTGGGCATGATGTCCTGGTCTTTGCCGAATTACCTCTCCCATGCTTTTCGTTTTAACGGTAAAAGCCTCTATATCGATACCGCCTGCTCCGGTGCCAGTGTTGCTTTGCATCAGGCGAAAGAAGCATTACTGCGAGGTGAAGCCGATTACGCGCTGGTGGGGGCGGCCAACCTTTTATTCGGCGATGCGCTGGCCGGTTCGTATTTAGGGCAGGAGTCTTTAGGGATTCTCGGCGGCGCGACGGCCTGTTTCCCTTTTCAGGCCAATGCACAGGGCTTTTTGCCCGCCGAAACCGCCGCGACCGTTTTGCTTAAACGCTTATCGCAGGCCATTGCCGATCAAGACAATATTCATGGGGTGATTTTAGGTTCGGATGTCAACCACACCGGAGGTTATGGCAGCCTGACGATGCCTTCCGCGGAATCGCAGGCGAAGGTGATGGTGAATGCATACCGCCAGGCCGGCATTGATGCGGACACCGTTACGTATGTCGAGGCCCACGGCGCGTCGTCGCTGCTGGCTGATGCCGAAGAAATTAAAGGGTTGAAACATGCCGATGCGCAACTCACGGCGCAGGTGGAACCGTCAAAGAGAAACCCATGTAAAATCAGTACGCTCAAACCTAATATGGGGCACGCTAACTCGGCTTCCGGGATGGTCTCGCTGGTTCGCGTACTGAATGCATTTAAAACGCGAAAGAAACCGGGAATTAAAGATTTTTCAGTCTGTAGCGACAAAATCAAGCTGGACGGTTCACGCTTTTATATCAATGACGGCACAGAAGAGTGGTCGCCTTTGCAGGATGAGCACGGCAGAGACATTCCCCGCCGGGCCGCGATGAATAACTTTGGCGCCGGAGGCGTCAATGCCCATTTGCTGCTGGAGGAATATCCCCGCGCCGCTGATGTTCCGGCACATGGCAATACCGTTGACGATGCAATGAAGCCGCAGGAAGGCGTCTACTTTCTGGCGCTGTCGGTCATGCATGAATGGCAGTGGATGCATTACGCCAAATCCATGCTGGCCTTTTTGCAGCAATCTCATGATGTTCACCCCGCTGCGCTGGAATATTTCTATCTGACGGCAAGAAACAAGTTTGAGCGGCGGGTGGTGTTCCGTTACACCAGCATCGACAATCTACAGGAAAAACTGGCTCAGTTTATTGCTGCGAATGGACGGAAATCGTACTACCTGAAAACCGGGCAACACGACGACAATAAAGCCCTCGACATCTTTACCCGTCATAACCGATTGTCTGATTTGCTAAAAACGCTTAGCTGGGAAAATGACAAAAGTGTACTGATGGAACTTTGGATGAGGGGTGTCGATGTCCCTCTGACCGAGCTCGCCGGGACATCGGGTTTTAGTAAGATCTCGTTGCCCCGCTATCCTTTCCACCTCGAGCCCTACTGGAGTACCGCCGAGACCGCGGCATTATCGGTGCCGGAGCCTCGTGAACAGCGGATGTGGCGAGAGATTCACCCGCTTGTGCAGCAAAACACGTCGGATTTCGGCACTCAGCGTTACCGCAGTTTTTTCAGCGGGCTCGAGTTCTTTCTGGCCGACCATATCGTTAAAGGGCAGAAGGTGCTGCCCGGGGTGGCCTATCTGGAATTGGCCAGAGCGGCGATAGCGGATGCGGCCGGCCATTCTCAGTCGGTGATGCTGAAAAATGTGAGTTGGTTGAGGCCGATGATCGTTCAGGAGGCCGGATTGCATGTGGCCGTCGACCTGCATCCTGAAGACAACGGTGATATCAGTTTTGAGATATACAGCGAGGAAACGTCTGCCGGCGGAACCGACCGCGTCACGCATTGCCGGGGCATGGCTCAGATGACGGCGTCGCCTGATGGCGATGCGCCGCTTGCGATGCCTGCAGCATCATCCATCGTCGATATCGCCGCGTTGCAGGCCCAGTGCACCGCCAGACATCTCGACAGCGCCGCGTGTTATCGCGCTTATAGCGCGATGGACATCCTGCATGGGCCGGCTTATCAAGGTGTGATATCGATTGATGAAGGCGATAGCCAGGCTATTGCCAGGATTGTATTACCCGACTGTGTGGCGGATACCCGGCATCAGTTTTTTTTGCATCCCAGTGTGATGGATTCAGCATTACAGATAGCGGCCGGCTTATTGGTGGATGCTAAACACCCTGAATTTGCCTTGCCGTTTGCGTTGGAAAGTCTGGAGATGTCCCCTTGGGATACGACGACGGCGTTGCCTGAGAATCTTTGGGTGTGGGCGCGTTTTACCTCCGGCTCATCGAAAACCGACCGAGTCAAAAAAATGGACTATGACTTATGCGATGAGCATGGTTATGTCTGGGTCAGGCTCCGTGGTTTTTCATCCAGAGTGGTTGACGAGGCGACGAAAGGAGCCGCGGCATCGACGATATCCGCCGATGCCGATACGCATTCGGTGATGCGGGCGGAGCCTGAAACCAATGAAACGACCGCCGCAGGGACGGCGTTGGCGGAGGCAGCTCCGACGGTGAGTACAACGACGGCGGCGCTGCGAGAAACGTTGATCCCGCTGATGCAAAAATCACTGGCAAGGCTACGTAAGCTGGAGCCGGGTAAGATCAGTCTTAATACTGAGCTGTCGCAGTTTGGTCTGGATTCGATTTTGCTGACGGAGTTTAGCAATCAGTTGAATCGCCAATATCACCTGTCGCTGACGCCAACGGTATTTTTTGAATACCCGACTTTGGGCGAGTTTGTTGATTATCTGGCGGCGACGCACCCGGCGGCATTCACGACGCCGCATCCGGAGCATCCATCACGTTTGCCGTCGGCGTTAACCACGGTATCAACAACCACGGTATCAATGCCGACCAAGGCCGCGGAGCCGGCGGCGATAGATGAACGCATCGTAAACGCCGTCCCTGCTCAGCGTGACGTTTCCCAACGCGCGACATTCCGCTCCCCGGGGCGTGTAAATCCGGCGTTACCATCGCTACCGTCTGATAAAAACACATCCGCTATAAAAACGACCGCTCCTGCCGGTGAGCCGATAGCGATTGTCGGCATGAGCGGTCGTTTCCCGATGGCCCGGGATCTAGACGCCTTTTGGGACAATCTGGTCAGCGGAAAAGATTGTATTCAGGAGATCCCGAAACAGCGGTGGGACTGGCAGGCGTTGTATGGCGATCCGGTTCGCGAAGTCAATAAATCCAATGTGAAATGGGGCGGATTCATTGAGGGTGTTGATGAATTCGATCCGCTGTTTTTTGGAATTTCGCCGAAAGAAGCCGAGTTGATGGACCCCCAACAACGGTTGCTGATGACTTACATATGGAGTGCCATTGAAGACGCCGGTTACAGTGCCGGTGACATTTCCGGCACCGAGACGGCGATTTTCGTGGGAACCGGCATGAGCGGTTACGGCGCGCTGCTCAGTGAAGCCCGGCTGCCGATTGAAGGCTATTCCCTGACCGGGATCGTTCCGTCGGTCGGACCAAACCGAATGAGCTTTTTCCTGAATATCCACGGCCCCAGCGAGCCGATAGAAACGGCGTGTTCGTCATCCCTGATTGCGATTCACCGGGCTGTTCAGTCCATCGCCGCCGGCGAATGCGAACAAGCTATCGTCGGTGGCGTGAACACGCTGGTGACTCCCGATGGTTATATCAGCTTTAGCAAAGCCGGTATGTTGTGCCAGGACGGTCGTTGCAAAACCTTCTCCAGTGCGGCCAACGGGTATGTTCGGGGGGAAGGGGTCGGGATGCTCTTTCTTCGCAAGCTCAGTGTTGCAGAGGCCGCAGGTGATCACATTTATGGCGTGATCCGGGCCAGTGCCGAAAACCACGGCGGCCGAGCCAACTCATTAACCGCGCCGAATCCGCGAGCGCAAACGGCCTTGTTGAAGCGAGCCTACACCGACGCCGGGATCGATCCGCGCAGCGTCGGATACATTGAGGCCCACGGCACCGGGACGCCGCTTGGCGACCCGATAGAAATTGATGGGCTGAAAAGCGCGTTTCAGGATCTCTATCGTCACACGCCGGCCACGACGACGCTGGAAAACTCGCCGCAACATTGCGGTCTGGGATCGGTTAAGACGAATGTCGGCCACCTGGAGATGGCCGCCGGGATTGCCGGGGTGATTAAAGTCTTACTGCAGTTTCAGCATAAAACGCTGGTGAAAAGCCTGCATTCTGAACAGCTTAATCCTTACATCCGGCTGGACGATTCCCCGTTTTATGTGGTGCAGGAGAACCGGCCCTGGGCCGCGCCTGTGGACAGCCAGGGGCAGACGCTGCCTCGCCGGGCCGGCGTCAGTTCGTTCGGTTTTGGCGGTGCCAATGCGCACATCGTGCTCGAGGAGTATACCGGAGGACAGAACGCGCCGGATGTCGGCCGGCAGGCAGAGGAACCGGAATCCGTCATGGTCATACTGTCGGCAAAAAATGCGGATCGTCTGATGGCGGCGGCGGGAAATCTTTTGGCCCGGATTACGTCGGAAAATAAACCGCAACCGGCACTGAGCGAACTGGCTTATACCCTGCAAGTCGGGCGGGACGCGATGGAACAGCGTCTGGGGATACTGACCTCGTCTATTGATTTTCTGGCTGAAAAACTGAGGGGATTTCTGGCGGGAGAAGACATCATTGATGATTTATTTCTCGGGAATGTCAGGCAAAACAAAGAAATACTGGACATATTCGCAACCGATGAAGACATGATGTCCACGCTTGATCAGTGGTTCCATAAACGTAAATACGCCAGAATTCTGGCGTTATGGGTCAAGGGAATGCCGGTTGACTGGCATCGGTTATACCCGCAATCGCGCCCAAAAAGAATCAGCCTGCCGACTTACCCGTTCGCCACCGACCGATACTGGGTAGGCAATCCCCGCCATGCCGCGATGACCGCGCCGCCTGATGCCACGATAGACGCGTCAGCCACGCCGTTGCGCGCGAATCAGTCGCCGACGGCGGAACCGTTCAATGAGCTGGCCGGGCGCGACGCCACGCCGCGTGCTCCCGCTGCGGTGCCGGCCATCAATCGGGCTGATGAGTATTTCAGCTATGTTGCACGGTGGGAATCGGATGAAACCCCTCACGTCAGAACCGCAGCGACGGGCAGGGCGGATAACGTGCTGGTGGTTGGGAGCCGACAGGAAAACGAACTGGAAGATGCGTTAGTCGCTAAACTGGCCGGCCAGTCCGGGCGCCTGCTGCGTCTCTCGCTGAGCAGCCAGACCGGTCAAAGCCAGGCCGGTCAAAAAGTGTATCGGGTCGGGCTGGATCACTGGGGATGTGATATTCAGGATGAAAACGCGATCCACGAGTGTCTGGATGAGATAGGCGCGGTACAGCAGGTCTTTTTTATTGCCGCCGCCGTCGGGCAATCGCAGGCCGACGCGCAAGCGATCACGGATAGCCTGAAACAGAACGAGCTGCAACTGCTGCGTCTGGTGAAGTCGCTACAACAGCGGTCGGCAAAAGAGACCACGATAGATTTTACCGTAATCACGCAGGATAACCATCCCGCTTCTTCCCGGGACATTCGTTATCACGGTGCCGGAGTCAGCGGGCTGGCTTACTCGATTGCGCAGGGGGACCACCGCTTCAGAGTCAGAAATCTGGATGTGTCCAGCCGCGATTTACAGACGCCGGAGCGGCGAGAAAAACTGATGCAGCAGATAGTCGGCGAGCGGATGAGCGAGCGGGGCGAACAGATTCGGTTGCTCTGCGGGCGCCGCTACCGGCAAACCTTCTTTCGCCTGGATCCGCAGAGTTTCAGTGATGAGAATGGGCTCAAGCATGGCGGCGTCTACCTGATTCTGGGAGGCAGCGGCACTGTTGGCCGTGTGGTGACCCGGCAGTTGCTGGAGCACTATCAGGCAACGGTTATCTGGCTGGGGCGTCAGCCGGCGTCCAGTCCCGCCGTTCAGAACGCGTTGGCGGCGGTGGCAACCGCCGGTATCCGGCCGGATTATGTTCAGGCAGATGCAACGGACCCGGCCTCTTTGCAGGCGGCGATGGCTCAGATCAAGCAGACATATTCCCGCATTAACGGCGCGATATTCGCCGGTCTGGTCTTTGATGCCGAGAATGCCGTCAGCCAGACAACAGAAGAAACATTCTGGCGGATACTTCAGGTCAAGGCGTCGGGGAGTTTTAATTTCTACCAGGCGCTTCGGCACGAAGCACTGGATTTTCTGGTCTATTTCTCCTCCTGCCAGGCGTTCTCTTTCTCGGGTGCCGCGACGCTATCGGCTTATGCCGCAGGGATTACTTTCTCTGATACGTTGGTGCGGGCTTTACAGCATCACGCCGATTTTCCCGTCGGGATTATCAATTGGGGATTCTGGCAAGCTTCCCTTGCCGGGTTACCCGCCAGTCAAAGCATTTCTGCTCTGAGCGATGCTGAGGGTTTTGCCTGTTTTGAACGTTTTGTCACGCTGTTACAGCAAGGACGCCTGGCACAGTTGGTGTGCCTGAATGCTTCTGCACCGGTACAGCAACTGATGAACCTGCATCCGCAGGAGTCCATGCTGTTGAGCCATCAACGCCAACCATCATTCACGCCATCTTCATCGGATAAACGCAGCAGGAGGCTGACCAATGCATAATATCTCTGACAATCAATGGGATGAAGAGGCCGACGCACTGCTGCAATCCCATCATCCTGAGGCCATTAATCAGTGGTTGGTGAAACTGCTTTATGTACAGCTTGACGGGCTTGGCGCTTTTTCGTCGTCGCCGGATGCCGCAGATTTTTCTTCGCTTGCCGGCCGTATTGGGCTGGAACATCAGTTCCGCGCCTGGTGGGCGGAGTCGATGGCGCAGTTAGGCGAGGCGGGATATCTAACCCGGCAGGGCGAGGCGTTGATTCGCCGACAGCCGTCGGCGGAGTCGGCTGAGTCGGTATGGCAGGCGTGGGAGGCCTATCGTGACCGTTATCGTCATGATCACGCCCGCATGACGCAGATGAACCTTGTCGAGAGCTGCCTGCGCCAGTTGCCCCAGATTCTGACGGGACAGGTGCAGGCAACGGAAGTGCTGTTCCCCAATGCATCGATGGAGAAAGTCGAAGGGATTTATAAAAATAATCCGGTCTCTGATTTTTTTAATCGGGTGTTGACGGCAGCGGTGAGCGACTACGTGCATGAAGTCTTGCAGTTTGATCATGATGCGCCGTTGCGCCTGGTTGAAATCGGTGCCGGTACGGGTGGAACAACGGCCATGGTTTTGCCCGAGCTGATGAAATATCGGCACAATATTCAGGAATATCTGTATACGGATCTCTCTCAGGCGTTTTTGATGCACGCCCGCCGTCACTATGGGCCGACGTGCCCGTTTCTTGGTTATGCATTGTGGGACATTGAACAACCGCTGGCGACACAGCCGATTGCGCAGGGATCGTTTGACGTGGCGATTGCGACGAATGTACTGCACGCCACCCAAGATATTCGGACCACGCTGCGACATTGCAAAGCTGCCCTGCGCCGCGGGGGAATGGTGGTCATTAATGAGCTGAGCGAGAAGTCTGTTTTTACTCATTTAACGTTCGGGTTACTCAAAGGATGGTGGTTACATCAGGACACCGCGTTACGCATCGTCGGTAGCCCGGCCATCGCGCCTGAAACCTGGCGGGAGATACTGGAAGAAGAAGGGTTCCTGGCGGTTGAGTTCCCGGCGCAACGTGCACATGCACTGGGGCAAACCGTGATTGTCGCCAGAAGCGACGGAATGATTCGCCAGCCAAGGCAACCCGCCGTGCAGGCGCTGACGGCCGAGGCGTCGCCAGCGGTTGCGTTGGTTACGCGTTCACCGGCGGCGGCCACACTCACTGCGCCGATAACCGACGATCACGTCACCGACGAGCACATTGCAGAACATGTCCATAAGGCCATCGTGTCTGCTTTGGCGCAGGCGGTTAATCTGTCGGCTGCGCAAATCGAGGCGGACATCGCTTTTTCCGAATACGGAATCGATTCTATTTTAAGTGTCAATTTTGTAAATAGAATCAATGAAATACTCGGTATTCACCTGAATCCCGCCATCCTGTATGACTACAGCTCGGCCACCACGTTGAGCCGCCATATCGTCCTTACTGCGGATCGTGACGTGCTTTCTGTCGGTACGCGCGAGACGCTGTTTGCCGCCCCGGTCCGCCAGGCGTATGACGCCGGGCGAGCCAAGACGCATGATGAAACTGTACATAATGAAACTGCACATGATGAAACTACGCGGGAATCTATCACGCGCCGTGTCATCAAGGCGTTAGCCCGTTCAGTGAATTTACCGCCTGAGCAGATTGATGAGCAGCGGGCGTTTTCCGATTTTGGTATTGATTCGATTCTTAGCGTTAACTTTATCAATCAGGTCAACCAATCGCTGGGGATCACGCTAAATCCGGCGTTGCTCTACGATTATTCGACGGTCGAAACATTAAGTGCGCATATCGCGCTGACGTGTGCCGTTCAGAGCATTATCCCTCAGGCGTCGTCTCCATCACGGCAACCCACGTCGCCACAGTGGCAAGCGCCACCCCAGCATGAACCCACGCCGTCGGCGACCTCCTCGTTTGCCGCACAGCCGATGCCCCAGCAGGATGCAGGGCGAGCGCCAGAGGGACAACCGGCCGAGCCGGTGGCGATTGCCGTGATTGGGCTGTCGGGGCAATTTCCCGGCGCCGAGAATACCCAGCGTTTCTGGGAGAACCTGATTGCCAACCGCTCAGGCATAGAAGAGTTACCTGAGGATTATCTGGATCAAGCCAGATATTTTGTCGAGACAAACAGCAGCGACACAGGCGCAAAAGACGCAACGCAGAGCGGAAAAACCTATTGCAAATGGGGTGGGATCGTCAAAGACCGACACTGCTTTGACGCGACCTTCTTCCGGATTACCGAGCAGGATGCGTTGTCGATGAGCCCGCATCAGCGCCTGATATTGCAGGAAAGCTGGAAAGCACTGGAAGACGCGGGCTATAACCCTAAAGCGCTGGCCGGTAGCCATACGGGCGTTTTTATCGGCGCTGAACCATCGAATTATCATCATGGCTCTTTTGTCGGGTCGTCTGAGGCGATTATTGCATCACGTGTGTCTTACTTTCTGGATATGAAAGGCCCGGCACTGGTGGTGAATACCGGTTGTTCCTCTTCTGCGGTGGCGATACATCTGGCGTGTGAAAGCCTGCGTCGTGGTGAAACCGATTTGGCGCTGGCCGGCGGTGTCTTCGCCGCATTGGATGCCGGCGCGTTGGCCAGTTTGTCCGGTATCGGCATGTTGTCTCACCGCGACGAGTGCCCGGTTTTTGAGCAGGTGGCCGACGGTATGCTGCTCTCGGAAGGGGTCGGGATCGTTGCATTGAAACGTCTGGATCAGGCCATCGCGCAGGGGGACCCTATCCACGGCGTGATTCGTGCTTCCGGTATCAATCAGGATGGGGCGAGTAACGGTATTACCGCGCCGAGCGGTACGGCTCAGCAACAATTACTGGAGCAGGTCTACCGGCAATATCACATCAATCCGGAAGCGATCAGTTACGTTGAAGCCCATGCCACCGGCGGTAAATTGGGCGATACCATTGAGGTCAATGCCCTGGCTCGAACATTTAAGGCGTTAACCGACAAACGACATTACTGTGCGCTGGGTAGCGTGAAATCGCATATCGGCCATACTTCGGCGGCATCCGGGGTGATCGGCCTCATCAAGATATTGTTGTCGATGCGTCATGGTCAGCTACCGGGTTTAAGGCATTATCAGCAGGCAAATCCGCTATTTGAGCTGCAGGATTCTGCTTTTTACATTCAAAACGCGACGTCGGCCTGGAAAAGCGATGCCGGCAGACCACGACTGGCGGCGCTGAACTCTTTCGGTCACAGCGGCACCAATGCGCATTTGGTTATCGAAGAGTATTTACCGCAACGGGTTGCGGTTGCTGAGCCCGCTACCGCCGGGTGGATCATTCTGTTATCGGCGAAAACGACGCAAAGTCTGCACGCGCAGATTCAGGTGCTGAGCCGCTATCTTGCAGACGCTGAGCGGCCTGATGATAGCTTGTCTTTCATCCAGTCAATGGCGTATACGTTGCAGGTTGGACGGGAAGCGATGCCGGAACGCTTTTTCCTGATTGCGACGGACAAGCACGATTGTCTGCAGCAGTTACAGGCATTCTGCCGTCAGCCTGTCGCGCCGAGTCACGCTTTCGGTCAGGTCGCGGCGGCGGGGAAAAAACAACCGCCTCTGACTGCCGATGCTTATCAACACCGTGGTCTGCACCAACTCTCCCGACCGGAACTGGAGGCGATTGGTCTCGCCTGGCTACAGGGTAAACCGGTTGACTGGCAAAGTTTCTATCCGCAGCCGCCAACGCGAATTCATCTGCCCGGTTATGTCTTTGCGAAGGACGTTTTTCGGGCGCGGTTACCGGCATCGGTAACCCGCATGGCTGAAAACATCGCTGATGACGGCAGCCGCATTGGCGAAGGGCGTTATCCTATCGGTCGTGCCGGGTTTTTCGCGGAAAATCATCCGTGGAGTCAACCATTTAACCACCATCACCGCATTTTGCGTAACCATCAGGCGTTCGGCCAATCGCTGTTGCCCGGACTGGCATATATCGATCTGCTCTTTCAGTTTTTCCATCGGCAGGGGATGGACTACCGGCAACTGGAAATGCGGAACCTCACCATTCATTACCCTTTTACTATCGGTGATGATTATGGCGTGGAGGCACAAATCAGCTGCCAAAAGCAGGCGCAAGGATACTGGCAACTGAAAGTGGAAGGCAGTGAAGTGTCGGATGAGCACTCGCCGTCCGGGGTGAAGTTGTATATGAGTGCGGAAATGCACCCGGTTGCAGCGTCGGTATTTCATGAAACACTCGATATCGACGGGCTGAAAAAGGCGGCGGTCAGTCAGCTTAGGTTACAGGATGCGTATGCGGAATTTGGCGGCGATGACATCCGTCACCGCGGGCCGATGGTCGGTGACGGCATTATCTATCACCTGCCTTCGGCGAATCTGATTGATATTGCCGTTCCTGACGATGTGCTATTCGGTGCGGAACAGTATCTGTTTCACCCGGTTTTGATTGACGGGAGCGCTATCGGGTCAGGGGATCTGTTTCTGGAACAAAACCACCAGCAGGATATCTTTTTACCGCTTTATTATGAGTCCTTCCGCGCGACAGAACCGTTGTCAGAGCGCTGTATTACCCGCGTCAACCGTGACTCGCTCAAGCAAACCAGCCAACTCTCTTACCTGACCATGGAGTTTTTTAAGCCAAGCGGTGAAAAGATCGGCGAATTAAAAAATTTCACCTGTAAGCGCGTGCGCGATCCCGCGGCGATCAACGCATCGCGGACCCCGGCGGCGCCAACCCAGGCTGATGAACCCATCGCGGCGTCCGGCAAACCGGTTGCGCCTGTGGCGTCAGGGGCCTCGGCTATCTCGACGAGTGAGAATGCCTCGGCATGGGAACAAGCTGAAAATACGGTGAAAAAGATACTTGCCGAGACGCTGGCGAAAAGTACGACGGAAATCGAGAGCGATATCGGTTATTACGAGTTGGGGTTGGATTCGGCGGGGCTGCTGCAAATGGTGCAGTCACTGGAACAGTCGCTCAAGGTTAAGTTGAATCCGACGTTGCTGTTTGAATATGCCACGGTCGGCGCACTGGCGGAGTATTTGCTGGCGCGCTACCCGGAATCATTCGGTGCGCTTGCCGACGTCGAGGCCGGTGTCGCCGCCGTCGCCGGGCAGGATGAGGTTCATCGGGTGGCATCGGAAACGTTATCGGACGCGGGGGGCGTGCCCGCCGGCGCTACTCAGGCCGGTACGGCGCAGATCAACGCCGGTCAGCCGGCTTCTCATGCCGCTTCGAGCAGCCAGACGGCATCGGAAAACGAAGATATTGCCGTGATCGGCATGTCGGGCCGTTATCCCGGAGCGAAACAGATGGCGGAGTTTTGGGATAATCTCAAAGCCGGTAAAGATTGCGTCACCGAAATTCCGGATTCGAGATGGCAGAAAAGCGTACTGGATGGCATTACGTCGCCGTCAGGTCGGCCGATTCCTCAATGGGGCGGATTTATTGAGGATGTGGACTGTTTTGATGCCCAGTTTTTCCGGGTCTCTCCCAGAGAAGCACAGTGGCTTGATCCTCAGGAACGGTTATTTCTGGAAACCTGCTGGGCGGCAATCGAAGATGCGGGCTACACCCCGGAAACGCTGGTCGCAGAACAGGGGCCGAACAAGCGTCGCGATGTCGGGGTTTTTGTTGGGGTCATGCACAATGATTACGCCTTAATCGCATCTGAAATCGTCAATCGTGGTCAGATAGTGCCGCTATCAATGAATTATGCCCCGATTGCTAACCGGGTATCGTACTTCTGCGGCTTTCATGGCCCCTCTTTTGCCGTAGATACGGTGTGTTCTTCCTCTTTGACCGCGTTGCATCTGGCTCTGGAAAGCGTGCGCCGAGGAGAAAGTAAAGTTGCCTTAGCCGGCGGGGTAAACCTGTCGTTACATCCCTATAAGTATATGACTTATGGGCTGGCGGACATGTATTCCACGGATGGTCGTTGCCGAACGTTCGGCGACGGCGGCAATGGCTTTGTCTCCGGCGAAGGGGTCGGAGCGGTGTTGCTCAAACCGCTGTCGCAGGCGATCAAAGATCAGGACAATATTTATGCGGTAATCAAGGGCAGCGCCATCAACCATGTCGGGCAGGTGAGCGGAATTACGGTGCCCAGCCCGGTGGCGCAGGCCGATTTGATGTTGCGCTGTTACGAAAAAACCGGGATTGATCCACGCACTATCAGTTATATCGAAGCGCACGGCACCGGCACGGCATTGGGTGATCCTATTGAAGTTCAGGGTTTGGTGAAGGCCTTCAGGCAATACACGAAAGACAACCAGTTCTGCGCGATCGGGTCGGTCAAGTCGAACATCGGCCATGCCGAGTCGGCGGCCGGCATCAGCGGGTTAAGTAAAGTTATTCTCCAGTTGCATCATAAGACGCTGGTTCCGTCACTGTTGCACGCCGAGCAGGTTAACCCTTATCTGGAACTGGATCATTCACCTTTCTATATCCAGCGTGAAACCCAGCATTGGGCGCAACCTACGGTCAATCACGACGGTGAACAGATCAACGTTCCACGGCGGGCGGGGATCAGCTCGTTTGGCGCTACCGGATCGAATGCCCATGTGATCGTCGAAGAGTTTCTGCCGCCGGACGTCAGGCCGGTGGGTAACCGCCGGCAACAGAGTACGCCGCTGATTGTTCCGTTATCAGCGAAAACGGAAGAGCGGCTTCAGGAGATGGCCCGAAATCTGGCGCAGTTTCTGGCGATGCATCCGGATATTGACGGCATTCACCCGGCGGATCTGGCTTTCACGCTGCAAGTTGGGCGGCGGACGCTGGAAGAACGGGTGGTTTTTGTCGTGCAGGATCTCCGCGATCTGCAAAACAAACTGACTGCGTTTGCCGACGATGGCGCCTTACCGGAGCGCTGCTGGCGAGGGGCCGGTAGCGGTGCTAAGGAAACCGGCCGGGATACCGGGTTTATGTCGGCTGAGGACAGCCGCACCCTGCTTCAGCGCTGGGTGGAACAACGCGCTTTTCACAAAATAGCCCGATTCTGGGTGGAAGGCTTCCACGTGGACTGGTATTCGCTCTATGCGATAGAAACGCCGCGCCGCATCAGCCTGCCGGGTTATCCGTTCGCCCGGGAGCGGCATTGGATTGAGGCACCGGACGATCTGGGGCGGATCGGCCGGAATGCATCATCTGGCGAGGCGTCGCCCCAGGCGGTATCGACGCAGCAATCAGCGCCGCAGGAAGAACGCGAAGCGCTGATGCTGTTTACCGAATCCTGGCAGAAGATGCCCCATCCGGCCGCATCCTCGCAGGACCATCGATTTAACACCGTGATCTGCTTTTTGTCGGAGCCGGAAAACCAGCGTTTGCTGCAATCGCAGATGGCGGTGCTGGCGCCACAGACGGAGATTGTGTTTGTCTCCCGGCATCCGCTGGCGGATGGGGTGAACGGCGTTCAACTGCCGCCCGGCGAAACAGAGCAGGAAAATACCGAAAGTTATCAACGCTGTTTTGCACAACTGAAATCCGCCCGGATAGAGCCTCGGCACAGTGCGATTTTATATTTATGGCCACTGGAGGATCGCCGTCATCTGCAAGATGCCGCTGCGCTGCACGCGTTGTTGTCGTCGATGGTGGCGGAGAATATGGCGCCGGCGCGCTTACTGCTGGCCGGTGTGAGCCATCACTCACTGGAGCGCGCTTACCTGGAATCATGGATAGGTATCGAACGTTCCCTGACGCCGGCCTTACCCGGCACGCAATGCGCGGTTGCCATCAGCGTTGCGCCAGAGGTGGGTACGGCGGGAGCGATAACGGCTGTTACCGTGCAACCGGCCTTCAGCGAGCACTATATCGCAATGCTTTATCAAGAGTTGACGGGGCAACATTTCGACAGTGTCTGCTATGAAGGCGCGGAGCGATATGTCCTGAAGGTGCAGCCCAGCCCGGTCTCGTTGACGCATGAAACGGCGTCGCAAGCAGCGATTAAACAAGGAGGAACCTACCTGATCACCGGTGGATTCGGTGGACTGGGGCTGATTTTCGCTCGGTATCTGGCTCAGCACTATTCCGCCAGACTGATTCTGACCGGGCGTTCCGCGATGGATGCTGAGCGCCAGGCGCTGGCCGAGGAACTAACTCGCCTGGGCGGGCAGGTACATTATATTCAGGCCGATGTCTGCGATGTCGGCACGATGCGTTTTAATCTGGTGCAGGCCAGAGAGGTGATGGGCCCGATCCTCGGTGTTATCCACGCGGCAGGTTTGGAAGCCAGCGAGCCGGTATTCGAGAAATCCCGCCGGGCGTTTGATGCCATCCTCCGCCCGAAAGTCGACGGAACGCAATTATTAGACGAATTGCTGATGCAGGACCCGTTGGATTTTGTCTGTTATTTCTCCTCCAGCGCCGCGTTATTAGGGGATTTTGGTTCTTGTGACTACGCCATGGGGAACCGTTTCCAGATGGCGTATGGCAAACACCGAATGGCGCAGGTTCAACAAGGGATGCTGCGTGGTAAGACGCTGGTGATTAACTGGCCCTTCTGGAAAGAGGGAAAAATGGGCGTTCGTGACAGGGAGAGCACCGAGTTTTATCTCCGGTCCAGCGGCCAGCGAGCGTTGGAAAGCGACGAAGGGGTGCGAGTCTTTGAGCAATTGCTGCGGCAAAGTGAAGGTCAGCATCTGGTGATGGCGGGAAAACCCAGCCGTGTCGCCCGTTTTCTGAAGTTGGCAGCGCCTTTGGCTGACGAACGCAACGGACATCATCCGGTAAGCGGCAAGGCGGATATCGCCAATCAAGCGGCTACCCGTGCCACGGGGCAAAAACACCATCAGGAGACGACGTCGCGCCCCGGAGGGCTCGGTGTACCGTTGCCCGCCGATGTCACAGACCGGCGGACTGCGGTGAGCCACATTCTGAAAACGCAGATTAGCCGGTTACTGGGCACGCCGGTTGAACGTATCGGGTTGAATAGCAGTTTTGCTGATTTTGGCTTTGATTCGATTACGCTGGCGTCATTTTCCCGCGAGTTGAGTCACTATTTTGACGTTGAAATCACACCGGCGGTGCTGTTCGGTCACTCATCTGTTAAGCGGCTGACGGAATATTTTTGTCGCGAACACGCACAGGCGTTGGATGCGCTGTTCTCGCGTCAGGCGTCGCCGGAGGCGAAAGCAAGCCACGTATCCTCGGTAGCAGACCATGAGCCATTGACCGCCGGGCAGGAAGAGGTTAATCCGGCCAGCGGGAAGACAAACACAACGACCGTGTTTCACCAGCCAACTGCGGCGACGACGAGTACGGTTGCCGGCGACGTCATGAATGAGCCCATCGCCGTGATCGGGATGAGCGGGCGTTTTCCGCAGGCGGATAATATTGATGACTTCTGGGATATGCTGATTCAGGGGGAAAGTTGTATCGGCGAGATGTCCGGCGCGCGCTGGGATTGGCAGTCTGTCAGCGATAACCCGTCTTCGGGATCGCCGGACGGCCGGGGCAAGCATAACACGCTGCCGCAGTGGGGCGCGTTCATGACGGATATTATGCAGTTCGACGCCGCATTCTTTGATATTGCGCCGAAAGAAGCGATGGAGATGGATCCCAGACAGCGTCTCTTCCTGCAGGAGGCCTGGCACACATTTGAAGATGCCGGTTATATGGGGCAACGCATTCAGGGAATGTCCTGTGGCGTGTATGTCGGGGCGGAAGAGAGTGATTACGGCGCCATTGTTGGCGATCAGGGGTCGATAAATGGCAATCAGAATGCGACCCTGGCCGCGCGTATTTCTTATGCGCTCGATCTGAAAGGCCCGAATATGGCTCTTACAGCCGCGTGTGCATCGGGGCTGGTGGCTGTTCATCAGGCTTGTCAGGCGCTGCGTCAGGGCGATTGCGAGATGGCGCTGGCCGGGGGAATCAACCTGTTGATGACGCCGTGGGTGTATCAGAGTATGCATCGGACGGGAATGCTGTCTCCCGACGGCAAAGCCAGCGTGTTTGATCAACGCGCCAACGGGCTGGTGCCGGGGGAAGCCGTGGCCGTGGTGTTGCTCAAACCCTTGTCAAAAGCCAAAGCCGATGGCGATCGAATCTATGGGTGTATCAAAGCCAGCGGGGTGAACTACGATGGAAAAACCAATGGCATTACGGCACCGAACCCAGTTCGCCAGGCTGAACTCCTGAAAAATATCTATGACCGATACCAAATCGACCCGGGGAATATTCAATATGTGATTTCCCACAGTACCGGGTCTCAATTGGGCGACCCGATCGAGGTTCAGGCGCTCACCGATGCCTTTGCCGGACGATGCAGCGATTCGCATCGCTGCGTTTTAGGCTCGATTAAGCCCGTCATCGGCCATACCTTCGCTGCGTCCGGCGTTGTGAGTCTGATAGCGATGCTCAAGGCTATGGCGCATCAGACGATTCCGGCAACCCAGGGATTTGAGACGTGTAACCGCTACATTAAATTAGAGCGGACTCCCTTTACGATTCAGCCGCAGAATCAACCCTGGTTGCGTCAGGGTCGGCAACCGAGGGTCGGCGCCATCAGCGCGACGGGGATCAGCGGTACTAATGCGCACGCGGTGATTGAAGAATACATTGCCGATGACCCCGAATCGTTAACCGGAACGGATAGCTATTCGCCGGGAGAGGGTGCCCGGCGTCCGTTGGGCATCGCCGCTCGTCCGGCGATTGTTCCGCTATCGGCGAAAACCACTACCGCCCTGCAAGCCTATGCCCAGGCCCTGGGGCAATTTTTGCAGCGTCATCCAACAACACGACTGGATCAACTGGCCTATAGCCTGCAAACCGGGCGAGAAGCGATGACTCAACGCGTGGCTTTTGTGGTCTCCGATATCACGGAGTTGCGCGAAAAATTAGCGCTGTTTATTACCGCAGCGGCGTCTCCCGGCGCGTATTACCTTGGCGAATCACCAAGCGATGATGCCGAATGGGCAAGAGAGCAGACATGGGATGATGGATACGCGGCGGCGCAGCGTCAGGAGTGGATCGCATCGGAACAATGGCAGGAATTGGCGCGAGCCTGGGTTAATAACGCCGTCGAGCTAGATTGGTTTGATTTATATCGTGGGGCCTCATTGCCGCAACGGATCAGTCTGCCGGGTTACCCGTTTCAGGGCCGGCGTTACTGGGCCACGCCGGCCTCGACCCCGCTAACCGCGCAGGCTCGGGCGGACGGCGCATCTGTGGCTAGTGGCGAGAAAAAGGACGTGATGCCGGAGGATGGCGCGAGGCGTCAAGGTGATACCTCAGCGCGTGAGAGCATCGTCCGTCAGCTTCGCGCTTTGCTGATGCAAACCCTCTATTTTGAAGAGAGCGAAATTGAGAACCATCAACCGTTTACCGAATTGGGACTCAACTCAATCAACGCGGTTGGCTTTATTGACGCGGTGAATCGGGCGTTTGCGTCCAGGCTGACGATCAAGGCCATTTTTGACCACCCCACTATTGAGGCACTGTCGTTGTATCTTGATGACCCGATGCCGTCTTCGGTGCCCGGCTCAAAGGACAATACCCTTGCATCGGTGCCGGTGAGCGCGGGTGAAGCGGTTGTCCAGAAAGCGGCGAATGATTCGCTCAGGGCATCGGGTGCAACCGTCGCGGCATCGCAGGGCCGGCCTGCGGTTAATGCGTGGTTGAAACACTATCCGGAGTGTATTCCGCTGAGCGCGCGATTGCGTCAGGTCGGGATGACCGATCAACCGAAGCCCGAACGTGCCCGGTTCTGGATTCATCCGCTCACCGGCTCGACCGGGTTATATCTGAAGATCGCCGACAATCTGGGAGATGAATATGCCATCTGGGGCATTCAGTCGCGCGGATTTCTTACCCGGTTACCGCCGCTGGAAAGCATCGAAAGCATGGCGCGTTACTATATTGAAATCATTCAGGCTGCCGATGCGACCGGGCCGTACGCGCTGGCCGGGTATTCGATGGGCGGCATTATCGCTTATGAGATGGCCAGACAACTGCAACTGGCCGGCTATCGGGTATCGAGCCTGATTCTTTTAGAGCCGCCGTTTCCACAGCCGGACAATCATCCTGTCTCGTCACCATTCTGTTACCGCGACGCGCTGCTGATGAGTGCAAACTTCTTCTTGCATTACAGCCTGAGCGACGTGCTGGCATCCGGTCGGGTCAGGTTTGAAAGCATCGCCTACACCGAACAAGAGTTGCTGTGTGTGGATGCCGATGAACAACTGGCGTGGCTGGCTGAAGGGTGCCTGAAAAAAGGGGTGACGCAGCCGCTAGCGGTAGTGAAAGACAAAATTGAAAACATGGCGCAGATCTTGACGCGTAACCGCGAAGCCATGGCGGCTTATTCAGTAAACGCGTTACCGAATGCCCATGAGATTGACCTGCACTATATCACCATCACGTCATCACAGGATGACGGCTCACACCGCCGGGACAGGTTATCGGCACTGGCCGAGAATAATCGTCACGTGCTGGGTGACGCGTTAACCCATGATGAAAGCCATTGCCAGCGCTGGTTGCATTATTTGCCGGGCGCTCAGGTATTTCGCACCCACGCCAGAGATCATTTTCATCTGTTGTCTGAACGCGAGAGCGTTGACATGATTTCTGAGCATTGTCGGGCGATTTATCAGCGCGGGGCGGCAGGGAACACCACGGCGCATGAACCGCGTCGCCAGACCGAACCGCAGCGGAGCGAGGGCCGGAATCCAATCGCGATTATCGGCATATCCGGGCAATTTCCCGGGGCGAAAACCCCCGACGACTTTTGGCACTTGCTTGAACAAGGTCAATCCGCGTTTACCACGCCGCCGGATAGCCGCGGGTGGTCGATAGCCCCGGCGCGTGAGGGCGAATATGCCGGTTATGGCGGTTTTCTCTCAGATATCGAACACTTCGATCCGCTGTTTTTTCAGATATCGCCACACGAAGCATCCATGCTGGACCCCTGTGAGCGTCTGTTTTTACAGGAAAGCTGGAAAGCCATTGAAGATGCGGGGATTGTTCCTGAATCGTTGTCCGGCAAGCGTTGGGGCGTTTTCTGCGGCAGTGCCGGCGACTATACGCTGCGTTTTGCCGAGGGCGAGCATTTTGCGCCGAATATTACCTTGTCTCAGGTTCCGGGGCGCGTCGCTTACACGCTGAACCTGACAGGGCCTTGTCAGACGGTTGAAGCGGGGTGCGCATCTTCTCTGTTGGCTGTCGCACAGGCTTGTGATCAACTGGTGCTGGGGCAGTGTGAAGTGGCGATTGCCGGCGGAGCGATGATTTACTCCACGCCGAATATGTTGCGCAGTGCCTCTCGCCTGGGGTTGTTGTCTTCGTCTGATCGTGGCGGTGCATTTTCGGCACAGGCCGACGGCATGATGCCCGGAGAGTCCGTTGGGGTGGTGGTGCTAAAGCCATTGCAGCAAGCGCTGGCGGATGGCGACAGAATTCATGGTGTGATCGAAGCCTGGGGCAGTAATCACAACGGTAAAACCAATGGGATCATGGCGCCGAGCGCCGGTGCACAGGAAGCGCTGCTCTCTGATGTCTACCAACGGTTTGATATCCAGCCGGAGAGTATTACGTTGGTCGAAGCACATGCTACCGGGATGCCGGCGGCGGATGCCGCAGAAGTCGAGGCTCTGACAAACGTCTTTCGGCCGCATCGCCGGGAAGCGCGTTCAGGTCAGCCTGCACGCTGTGCGTTAGGGAGTGTTGAGAATAACGTCGGCCATGCTTTCCACAGCGCGGGGATGAACCATCTATTCAAGGTGTTGTTAGCGCTCAGGCATCGGAAAATTCCCGGAACGCCAAATACGCAAGACCGGGCCTCTTTGTTGGCGCACGACCAGAGTGCCTTTTATATCAACCCGGAAACCATTCCCTGGCATGTGGAGCCCGGTGAGAAACGCCGGGCGGCGATCAGCTCGTTAGGGGCGACGGGGATCAATGTGCATATTGTTGTCGCGCAGCTTTATGAAAACGAGGGGCTGCGTCAGGGGGCGCCGGAAACAATAGCCGGGTCTGGATCGTCACAAACAAGCGCGTCGCCGGAGCATGGCGGTCAACAGCCGGTATGTATTGTGTTGTCTGGAAAAAGCCTCGGCGCGTTGCAGCAACGCTGTCGGGATCTGCAACAGCGTGTGCAGACCGGACACACGTTGAATTTGAAACAACTGGCGGCAAACTTGTTGTTGCGCCGTAGCCATTTTTCCTATCGGTGCGCCTGTGTCATTTCTGACGTCAACGCGTTGCACGCGTTTCTGACGCGGATGATCGCCGGTGCGGCATTGACACCGCAGGACAACGGCTATCAAGGGAAAGTCGGCGCTGGCCGTCAGGCACTGGCAGAGGGAGATTTGTCCGCCGCTGAACGGGTCCGCCAGGCCGTTCTGGCGCCGGCAGATAGCGATAATTTGCTGGCGCTGGCGCGGCTGTACGTCAGCGGCGTTGACTTTTTCTCGCCGGACTTCAACGCTGATGCCCGAATTGAGGCTGCATTTTCTTCGGCGGAAAAGTTCCCGTTATCGCTGCCCGGGTATCCTTTCGACAAACGTTGGTGTTGGTCCGGCACCGTTCAGCGTAACCCGGTCAGCGAAGCTCCAGATCATACGGCGAAGCAACCCGCGCAAGTACAGCAGGTTGCGCAACGGCTGACGGGAATTTTGGCGGAGCTCGCGGGTTTGTCCGTCACGGAAATCGATCTGGATGAACCGGCAGCCAGCTACGGTATCGATTCACTGTTGGGGCTGCGTTTGTTAAACAGGATCAACGCCGCTTTCGCGACTGAGTTTGATGCTTACTTGCTGACGAACGCGTCTCTTCGGTCTGTTGCGGTGGAGATTGCCGCGCATGTTGCGGATAGCCCGCGCCATGTCGCGCACGCGGCATCTTCTTCATCCGATGCCGGGGTATCCGCACTTGTCTCAGGCAACCCAATAGCAGGGAGACGCCCGGCGTTTATTCAGTCGGTTTCGCTGGCTTTACCGTCGGCGGCGACCCCAACTGACGATCCGACGCTGGGCCGCGCCGAGTTAAGCCGGTTATTACAGCAAGGCATCGGCGTCTGGAAAGATGCAACCGGCCTGCATTTTGAGTTCTACCGGCAGGCCCACCGTGCCGAAGAGGTGCTCGATCGCGTGCAGCGGCCGGCTTGCTTGTGGTCGTGTTTAGCCGAAGGCGTTCGCTACTATCCGGTCAGCCATATTCAGGCATTTATTCTGCATGAGACCGAGGTGAAAAAGCGGTCGACCTTTAATATCGGTCAGGGCTTCTGGATTGAAATGCCTGTCGATCTGCCGTTGTTGAATCAGGCGTTGAACGAGATGGTGCGCCACCATGCCATTCTGAGAACCGGCGCTGAATGGGTCGGGCAACACTGGGTGCAGGTCGTTCACGACGAGGTAATACGGCAATGCCGGGAAATCTGTTGGCCCCATCTCTCTGACAAAGCGACGTTTGAGCAAACCGTCGCCGGTTTTCAGAAAACGACCAATATGAAGCTGTTTCAGGCGGATCGGATGCCGATGTTTGAACTGTATCTTGTTCATAACGGCGCAGACCTGGGCGTGGTCTACTTTGTTACGCACCATTTCCATGCCGATGGGTTTACGTTATTCCTGTTTTTGCAGGAGCTGTATCACCGCTATCACGCTTTGTGCAACGGTACGCATTTTGCTTGCCCCGCACCGACAGCCGAATATGCACATTTTGCCTTGAGCCAGTTCGGCGAACATCAGGAAACGGCGACCCGATACTGGTTGAGCCAATTACATGGCAAGCGGGCGTCTTTTATGCTGCAGGATAAGCAGATTTACCGCCCGCAGACAGACAACGCCCAGCCGGAAAAAGCAGGGGCCTATGATCTGAATATCTCTGATGAGAGGCTTGAGCGGCTGCAATTATCGAATCGTCGCCAAAATACCACGCTCACACAGCTGGTTACCTGTGCTCTTGCCGCGTTGGTGTATCGCATCACCGGGAAAAATATGCCGATCCAAATGGCATATAACCTCAGAGACCGCTATGAATTTGAATCCGTTTACGGTGACTTCTCTTCATCGGTTCCGCTGGTGTTAACGCTTCAGCCGCATTTTAGCTTACGGCAAGTCTGGCGCCTCTATGACGACGCCGTATTACGGCTACAGAAATATAAACACGTTGATGTTGTTGCGCTGCACCGACAGCTTGCTCCTGAAGGGCAAGATGCGCACGACCATACGTTGTTAGGTAGTCTGGCGGTTGACAGTAATGACCGCGATACCTTCGTTGAGGTGACGGCGTTCGCCCACAAGTTGCTGCCGATGGTGCTGGAAGACCGGGAAGCGGTCGCGCCACTGTGGGTAGGTTTATTGAAAACGCACGGTAAATTAAGTCTGCCGTTTATATATGACCGTCGTTATTTTTCACCGGAGGTGATCTCAATACTTGCCGATCACGTATTGGTTTTATTGGACATGATGGTGGAACAGCCGGATCTGACCATTGACGACATTCCCGTTCCGGAAATACTGCTGGAACGTTTGTCGCCGGAAGATATATCGAACTTGACGGTATTGGATGTTTAACATCCGGAAGTCTTAGGGAACGACAAAGCCATTTATAACCGGTTTGCCGGTTATCAGTGAAAAACAACAAGGAGCTTCTATGCAGTTACGTACATTTAAACGAAAAGCCGCCGCCATCGCCGTTTTCTCTCTGGCCTTGATGACATTTAATGCACACGCCGGCGAGCGTTTACCTAAACCTATGGGATTTAAGCAGGTACTGGTTTTTATGGGAACCGGCTCGCTCAATATTGCAAATACCGAACCCTTCCCCGGCATATCCGGATGTCAGGGAACGTTATGCAGCAGTGATTATTTCTACACCCGGATTATGGGGCTGAATCAGAGTGAATTAGCACAGAAAAGAGAAGAGGCGATTGCTTATTTTAATCGGGAATTCGGTATTGATGTTGAGGCGCTGGTGGCGCAAAAACGTATTGAGCTGAAAACATATACCGGTAACCCGGATGGTCATTATCGGCTGTATTCGATGGCCGGGACTATCTTACCTTCCGAAGGTTGGATTGCCCGTGACGGCGGTTTCTATATTTCGGTACTGGATAGTAATGGCATTCCTCTGGCCGGCAACCATAGCGGTGAAACGGCAACACCGCTGAATCAGATGTATTACGGGAGCTATAACATTCTGGTGACCAGTGATTTCAATAAATCGAGAGAGATCATTATTAATTATGAGTCGAATGAGATGGCGGTGATATCTCCGGACCGTCTGCGAACGACATTTAATACCAGAACGCACAGCAAACTCTGGGGCGAAGGGCAAAGTTACGTCAGTTATGAGTTTGAATTGCGTGGCGGTAATACCGTGTTGACCAATGGCCGTGAGGTGATGACTTTCAGTAAGTACCCATCGACGACCGATTTTCCTGCTTATCCCCCCTTTGATATGAAAGGCGACGCTTTCTGAACAGGTTAAACGGGGAGAGCACGATGATGACACATGTTGGGCAAACGAGGCCGGCTGAACGCCGAGAAGGTCTTCCCCCTCAGGGGGGAGACCGCCGACAAGAACCGCGTGTTCAGGCCGAACAATTGGGAAGTGCGGCATTTCGTCAGGATTATGGGATTAAGTATGCCTATGTCAGTGGTGCCATGTATCAGGGGATTGCCTCCCGCGAACTGGTTGTAGCGATGGCCCGAGCCGGCATGATGAGCTTTTTCGGTTCAGGAGGGGTGAGTCTTCATGCGCTGGAAGAGGCGATTTTAGGGATTCAATCTGATTTGAACGGGGAATCTTTCGGCATGAATATGCTGGCGGATTACGATTTCCCGGAAAAGGAAATGCAGCGGATTGAACTGTTTCTGACCCATGGCATTCGTTTTATTGAAGCGGCCGCTTATATCACGATGACGCCGGCATTAGTCCGTTATCGGTTGAGTGGGATTCATCGGGGAGAGGATCAGCGATTAGTGATCCCCAATACGTTGATGGCGAAAGTGTCACGCCCCGAAGTTGCCGATATTTTTGCTCACCCGGCACCGCCTGAGCTGGTCGCCCATTTATATCAGCAAGGGTTGATTAGTGCTCAGGAGGCTGAATTGGCGCCACGGGTGCCGATGGCGCAGGATATTTGCGTTGAATCGGATTCGGCAGGCCACACCGATCAGGGGAATGCGTATGTGCTATTCCCGGCTATCGCCCGGCTTTGTCGGGAGATTTCAGCCCGACAACACTATCCCCGGTCTATCAGAGTCGGCGCTGCAGGCGGTATCGGTACGCCGGAAGCCGTAATGGCGGCGTTTATGCTGGGTGCTGATTTTGTTGTCACCGGTTCGGTCAATCAATGTTCGGTTGAAGCGGCCACCAGCGATGAAGTGAAAGATCTCCTGCAACGTATCAATATTCAGGATACCGACTATGCGCCTGCCGGCGATATGTTTGAACAGGGCGCCAAAGTTCAGGTGCTAAAGCGCGGTGTGTTTTTCCCTTCGCGAGCGAATCGGCTTTATCAGCTTTATCAACAATATGCTTCGTTGGAGGCCATCCCGCCGGAGGTTAAACGGCAGCTTGAAGACAAGTACTTTAAGCGCCCGTTATCCGATGTCTGGAACGATGTCAGGCAATATTATCAGGCTAATCGTTCTCAGATGCTGGCGCAAATCGAAGCGAATCCCAAGCGTAAAATGGCGGCAATCTTTCGCTGGTATTTTGCCTATAGCTCGCGGCTGGCGCTGGCCGGCGATCCGCAGAACAAAGTGGATTATCAGGTGCATTGCGGGCCGGCTTTAGGCGCGTTTAATCAGTGGGTGAAAGGCACGGCTTATGAAAGCTGGCGTGCTCGCCATGTCGATGAAATCGGGAAAATGTTGATGCAGGAAGCGGCTTCCCTGTTATCACGACAAATCGGTTCACTGGAAAACCAATTGTAAAGCAACATGTTATCTGCGTAGCAACGCGCGGCTAACGGCTCGACGGTCTGACGGCGATGGCCTGACGGGCCTGACAGAATAGTACAGCGGGGAAACTTATGAAGACAGTCTATACCTTTCCAGGGCAGGGATCGCAATATCGTACGATGGGTTATGACCTATTTGAGCACTATCCGGATCTGGTCGAACAGGCAAATCAGGTGCTGGGTTATGACATCGCCAACCTGTGCGTGAAAGATCCTCAGCGGGTGTTAAATCAGACGCAGTATACCCAACCGGCATTGTACACCGTGAATGCGCTGAGCTATTTAGAGCGTAAGGCGCGTGGAATGACGCCGCCCGATTTTCTCGCCGGACACAGTCTGGGGGAATACAACGCGTTATTTGCTGCCGGTGCTTTTGACTTTGTCACCGGGCTTCGGCTGGTGCAAAAGCGTGGTCAGTTGATGAGCCAGGCTCCCAAGGGGGCTATGGTCGCATTGCTGGAGATTAATCTGGATGATATTGAGCGTATTCTGGCCGATAGCGGCTTTCAACATGTGGATATCGCCAATATTAACTCCCGGCGGCAGTGCATTATCTCGGGGAATTATGACGAAATCTTGTCGCCGACGCTGGAGCAGCGTTTTCTGGATGCCGGAGCCCGCTTTGTCCAATTGAACGTCAGTGCGGCGTTCCATTCTCGCTGTATGGTGGATATTGAGCGGGAGTTCGCCGATTTCTTGTCTACATTCACTTTTCATCCTTTGACTGTTCCTGTGATGTCGAATGTAACAGCCAGGGCTTATCCCTCGACGGGATATCAGACACTGTTGACCCGGCAAATTTCCAACCCGGTTCGCTGGTATGAGTCTATCTCCTGGTTGCTGGCGCAAGGTTATGATGATTTCACGGAAGTGGGCCCTGGTGATGTGTTGACGAAGCTCCATCAGCGTATTGTCGAAGACCCGATGCCGATCGGTGACGCGCGTTCAGCGCCTGTGGTCTCGCCGGCATCGAGACCGATTCAGAAGCCAGACGAGCCGATACCGGCAACACCGCACCCGTGCGTTTTCATGTATGCAGGCCAGGGTAGCCAGTATTACCAGATGGGGCGTGTTTTTTACCATAACGATGAGCACTTCCGGCAGACGATGGACAGCCTTTGTGACAAAGTCTATCAGCTGAGCGGTGTCAATCTGCTGGAAAAACTCTACGGAGAAGGCCATTCCGGCGAGGTGTTTGATGATATTCGTTACACGCATCCGGCACTGTTTTGTCTGGGCTATAGCCTGACTCAGATGTTGATTGCCCGTGGTATCCAGCCCTCGGCGGTGGTCGGCCATAGCTTGGGTGAGTACGTCGCCGCCGTTGTGGCCGGTATGCTGCGGCTGGATGATGCGCTTCAACTGGTTGTTGAACAGGCCCGATTGCTGGTTCAGTATGCGCCGCAGGGGGGACTGGTCGTGGTACTGGCCCCGACGCAGACGTTCTATAGCGACGCAGACATTTTTTCACGGTGTACGCTGGCTGGCGTGAATTTTGACAATAACTTCTTCATTTCCGGAGATAAAACAGCCATCACAGCAGCGAAACGGAAACTGTCTGATAAAGGCATCCTGTCTGTTGCGCTGCCGGTACGCTATGGCTTTCATTCGGATGAGATTGAAGCGATCAAACCGGAATATCAGCAACTACTGCGTCAGACACCGGTTTTTACTCCGACTATTCCCCTTTATTCATCCGTACTGGGGCGGGCTGTCGGTGAGTTATCACACGCTGAGGCTCAGGTTTACTTATGGCAAATAATTAGAAGTAAAGTCGATTTTTCTGCTCTCGTCAGTTCAACCTTTACCGTAATGAAGGACCCCTTTTTTATTGATGTATCGGCTACGGGGAGCTTGTCCAACTTTCTGAAGTATTCGAAAGGCATCGAATGTCGGCATGGCTATGTATTGAACCAGTTCGGTGACGGATTAAAATCGCTTGATTATCTGTTATCGCAATTGAATGCGTAACGGGGAGCTTGTTAATCAGGCAATTACGCAAAGAGAGCTAATAAAATCTATTCAAAGGAGTGAACCATCATGTCAATTCAGGTTTATATGTTCCCTGGACAAGGATCCCAAAGACGAGGAATGGGGGAGGGGTTATTTAGGCGATTTGCCGATTTAACCCGTATTGCCGACGATATCCTGGGTTATTCCATTGAAACACTCTGCCTTGATGATCCCGACGGCAATCTAAATCGGACGCAATATACCCAACCCGCAATCTATGTCGTTAATGCACTGTCTTATTTTATGACGCTGGAGGAAACCGGTACACGTCCGGATTTTGTTTTAGGCCATAGTTTAGGGGAGTTTAATGCACTACTGGCCGCCGAGTGTTTTGATTTTGCCACCGGCTTGAAGCTGGTGAAAAGACGCGGTGAACTGATGGGGCAGGCCGACGGCGGCGGTATGGCTGCGGTATTGGGAGCAAGCGAAGCACAGATTCGAGCGTTATTGCAAATCAAAAGATTGGAAAATATTGATTTAGCTAATTTTAATACGCCATCACAAATTGTGATCTCGGGACCTCGTAGCGATATTATGAACGCCGTAGATGCATTTGAAGAGAGTAATATCAGATGCGTCCCTTTAAATACCAGTGGTGCTTTTCACTCCAGATTGATGCAGGAGGCAATGGAGCAATTTGAAAAATACTTGCAGAGCTTTCAATTCTCGGCGTTGAAAATCCCGGTTATCGCCAATAAAACGGCGCGACCCTATCAAGAAGAGGCGCTATTAACTTGCCTTGCCCAACAAATTGCCAGCCCGGTACGTTGGACTGAAAGTATTCAATATCTGATGAGTCTGGGAGCGGTGACGTTTACGGAACTGGGGCAGGGTAACGTTGTCGGTGGGCTGGTCGAAAAAATAAAGGCGGAGACGACAGAGGCCGAACTACAGGCCATTCGGTCACACGCTGAGGCCAATGATGTGAAGGGGCGGGCGGAATCTACAAACCGGTCGATGCATAGCAGAGCATTAGCGGCAGCCCGGAAGGTGGAACAATGGAATAGTCGATTCCGGATCGGGCAAAAGGTTTACTCCAGTATTTTGAACACCGAGGTGGAAACCCGCACAGATGCCGTTTTGCTGTTTCAGCATCGTGCGGCGATCTATCTGAAAGGTTACAACGGTTATTTCGAACTGGATGAATTGAAGCCGGTATAAGGTGGATAGGCCGAGTGATAAACCAGGCATGACGGCAACAAGGATTGAACGATGTTTTTTCAGGAAAATCAGTCTGGTGATTGGTTTGATACCGACGTTGAACTTTATCATTGTATGTTTGCCAGGGAGCACTATCACGATGGCTTGTTCCAACTGTATCAGATAGAGAGCGCCGGGTATGTGAGTCGCGCCGTAGTCAAAAGGCGCGCCGAGTATTTGGCGGGCCGCTTCTGTGCCGTACAGGCGTTAAAAAAATGGGGGATTCATGTGCGGCATATCGGCCGAGGCGAGCATGGCGAGCCGCTCTGGCCGCAAGGCATGACCGGCTCGATTAGTCATTGCCATAACCGAGCGGTAGCGCTGGTTGGCCATGCCGCGGGGAGAATCGGTGTCGGCATTGATGTTGAAGATGAAATCAGCCATGAGGTGATTGGCAATGTATTGACTCAAACTCTTGATGAGCATGAAATTGACGTAATTTCTGTCAATCCGGCGTTGTATCAGGCGTGCTTTACCTTATTCTTTTCTCTCAAAGAAAGTTTTTTTAAGGCGGCTTACAGCCATGTCGGCCGCTATTTCGGTTTTGAAGCAATGTCAATATTCAAGATTGATTTTACCCATCAGAGCATGGATTTTGTCTTAAAAAAGACACTGAGTCCGCAGCTTGTCAAAGGTAAAATCTTACGCGGTTATTTTAGGGTATTACCTGAGCAGCAATATGTAACCATGGTTGATTTAATCGACGGCCACCCCGCAATATTCACCGAATGATGTACAGTGCTTAGTCAAACACCGAAAAAAATAAGCCGCTCAAGCATATGCAGCGGCAACGTCTATTGTGATACGGGAGGCCTTCCCAATGCTTGCGGGTCTTCCCGTTGTGGGGGATCGTATGTGAGAGGTGGGGGGAAAGGTGAGAAAGCGGTTAGTCATGCAGTCTCGGAGCTTATAATAAAAAATTGCATAAAGGGTCTTGCCATAGACCCAGAGTTAGTCCATAATGCCGTCCATCCTGTAAGGCAGGGCGCTAAAACGATTTGAAAACAAAGAGTTATGAGTCAAATTATCGTCTCTTAGCTTGTTGAAAATGAGTTTAGCAGTTGTTTTGAAGTAAGGCGCGTTGGCAGAGTGGCCATGCAGCGGATTGCAAATCCGTCCACCTCGGTTCGACTCCGGGACGCGCCTCCAAATTCTGAGCCCAGATGGTGGAATCGGTAGACACAAGGGATTTAAAATCCCTCGGCGTTCGCGCTGTGCGGGTTCAAGTCCCGCTCTGGGCACCATGTGCTAACGCCTTGATTAATAAGAAAATAAATAAAAGAACATGACCGCCACGAGGCGGTTTTTTTGTGCCTGTAATTTGGCAAGTGGCGGCAAAATGGCGGCAGAGTGGCGACAGCGTTTTTCTCATGTGTCCGTGATAGCTCTTTCTAAGCAGGAATAAGATTGCGGCCGGAAAAATCTTTATTCTTAAATTGTGATTAAAAATTCAGGACGGTTTGTCCGTTCGCTTTAGGGTGTTGTGGTACGGAGTTAATGCTGGCAGGAACGACGATTGAGCGTATAAACGTCTCCATCGTAATAAAGGTATGACCGCAATTAATATTAGTACACTGGTTATAGCGCTCTTTCGTATGCGATGTGACTTCATGACTTGATCTGGTGTGTGCTGCCTGGCCGCACAGTGGACATCTCATCATAGTGGTTATCCTCTTTGCTTTATTCACAATATTCTATTTAAAGTTCACAATTTTGAATAGAGGTTATTGCATATCCAATTCGTCAATCTTCACTTCCAATTCCAGAGACGTGATAAATCCCCGGTCATTCAGTGAATGCGTGACCGTTGTGATCGTCCAGTCTGCCATGTCTATTTCCTGCTTAAAGCCGCTAACTTTGACCGGCAACTCCGGGAATAGGTCTTCACGACCATGTGCCAGATCGATAGAGAAACTGGCCGTTCCTCGCTGCAATCTCTCCCAATGCATCTTAGCTGCACGCTCAGCGTTAGCTTTGTTGGCATAGGTCCGACTGAGTACCAGCACGTTTTCGTCAGTGCCGATCAGGTATTCACCCTGCTTTGCCTCCGGCTCTTTTTTCTTTTTCGTTGACGTCCGACGTCGCCGACGACGGCGCTTCACTTTAACTTCCTGTTTTTTCTTCGGCTCTTTGGTATGCAGCCAATTGGCGACTACGCCGGTATAAGCACCGCGATCCGCCAGGGTAAAACGATGACTGTCGCCGTCTTCACGGGTAATAATCGCTGCCGGCAGTGGCTTCCCGCTGGCCGTTTTCCCCTGGCCCTGACGCAGGAACAGCAACCGCCCATCCTTTACGGCCGCGATAGCGCCGTGGTCTTTCGCCAGTCGCACCAGGAATGAACAGTCTGACTCATTGGTCTGGTCGATATGATCAACCTTCTGGGCGGCGGTGACTTCATCCAGTGCAGCAGTCAGCTTGTGCCGGCCGGCAATCTCCCGCACGATGGCGCCGACGGTGGTCTGATGCCACGACTTTTCCCGCTTGATGTTCAGCGTCTGCCGAAAGTCCGCGCTTCTCGCCCGAACCGTCAGCCGATCCGGCGCGCCGCTGTGCTCGATTTCATCCACCACAAAGGTGCCTTTTTTCGTCAGTGCATAGCCTTTCCAGCCGAGGAAAACGGTAATTTGGGCGCCACGGCGCGGCAGCATCAGTTGCCCGTCGGCGTCGTCCAGTTCTAAATCCAACTGGTCGGCCTCAAAGCCTCTGTTATCGGTGATGGTCAGTGACATTAACCGCTTATCCAGCGTTTCGGTCACATCCTTGCCGCTGATGGTGATACGGTAATCCGGCGTGGACTCCCGGCCGGTGCTCATCTGGCCCAGCAGGCTCATGAAAACACCCCTTTCACGGCGTCAACAGCCTGACCGGCAGCGGTGGTCACCTTGTCAGCGTAGCCGGTCACGCTGTCTTTCAGTGAAGTCCACTGTTCCGACAGGCTACCGGTCACCGCCCCAAAATCCCCGTCTACCCGTTTTAGGGTGATGGTGAACTCAATGCGCCGGGCGCTGCCATTGAAAAAAAACAGGGTGCGGGTTTCGCTCAGGCTCTCGATCACATACATGCCGTAAATCGTGCCGGTGCCTTCGATCAGCGACCATGCTTTACCGCTCTCCGCCATCTTCTCCAGCATCAGCAGTGACAGCCGGCCGCCGGTGATTTCCGGCAGCAGCACACCCTGCAGCGTCAGCGTGTCACTGTCCGGCCCGATAAACTGCCAGGCCGGCCGCTGACCGATACGGCTGTTAGTGACATGCCGCCAGTTACGTTGCCGCTGCAGCTCCTGATACGGCACGGTTTGCAGGCCAAACACGAACAGGCCCAGCGCCATCATGACGCTGACACTCAAGTTAATATTGATCATCCGATCCCCCCTTGGTCGCTGTAATTGCTGCGTGATTTCGCTCTGGCCCGGCGTTCCCGTTCATCCAGTTGCCGGGCGACCTCGCGGGCGATATCCGTCGCGTTCTGGCCCGGCTGGGTGTAAATCGCAATAGGTGCGTTAACGGTAATCGGTGCGGCCGGAGCCAACTGCCCGGCAGAGCGCGCCTGTCCGGCACTGCTGTACTGACTGGCTGGCAGGCTGAACGGGTGCAGCGGCTGGGCCAGCACTGGCGAAGCGGCAGCACCCAGCACGGCCGCCGCCAGCGCCGCCGTGTGGCGGCGGCTGGTGATACGCGCCGGACCGTTGACAATCTCCGGGCCGTTCTCCCCGACGATGCCGAATTGCCCGCGCGGGATAACCCCGCCACTGTCATACATGCCCGCAAAGGGGCTGTAGACCGGCGGTGCGCCCCACGGGGTCGCGTTGGTTGGATTCACCGGAGCGGTCGCCGCGGCTTTGGCATCCTGGGCTTTCTGGATCACATCGGCGGATGGCAGCTTGTCCGACTCAGTTTTGACGACACCCAATTTCTCCAGCAGCCACGACACCCCGGATTTCAGTGAGTCCAGCGGGTGCATGGCCTTGCTCAGCCCGTCGGCCAAGAACTCCCCGAATTTACGCCCCATCGCGGCGGCGTTATCCAGTTCGGCAGCGGACCACTTCACCGGCTCCAGCAGGTCGGTAAACCATTTCCACAGCGCCTGGACTTTATCACCCACCCATGTAAACACCGGTTTTAGCGGCTCAAACGCCGCTACAATCGGGCCGGCGGCCGCTGTGAAACCGCCTACCACGCCGCCCAGGAATGCCTTGATCGGCTCCCAATGTTGGTAAATCGCTACCCCGACAGCAACAACCGCCGCCATAAACAACGCAACGGGGCTAAGCAACGTTCCCAAGATACCGCCGACAAACATCAACGCCGTGCGCAGCAGAGCAAACGGCGAGGCCACCAGCCACAGCAGCAGACGCCCCACGCCACTAAACACAGAGCCGACGCTACCGAACAGACCGACAAAACGCGCCACGGCGCCGCCCAGAGTGGGTAGTTTCAAACCGAGCATACCCAGACTCATTCGCAGCAACGACAGCGGCCCCATCACTGAGGCTATCGCAACAAACAGGATGCCGATCGCGGTGGCGGCAATGGCAAACCCGGCCGCAGATTTAAACAGGCTGCTGACCAGTACTGGGTGGGCTTTCACAAAGTCGTTGAGCTTTCCGGCCAATTCGCCCAGTCCGTCAATCAACTGTTTCAGGTCTGGGGCGACGGTGGCGCCAATGCTTGCCATTGCGTTGGTAAATGAACCAGTAGCCGCATCCCATTTATTGCCCAGCGTCTGCAACTGCGCGTCTACGCGCTCACGCAGGGATGCCTGCTGTTCCAGCTTGGCCTGGGTTTCCCGGTAGCCGTCCAGACCTTTGGTGATCATGATGTTCAGCGCTTGCAGGGTTTCTGCATCATCACCAAATATGTCTTTCAGCACCTTCAGCCGGGTTTCCGTGTTCAGTTTCTGCAACTGCCCCAACTGGGCGTACATTTTTTCCAGCCCGCCGAACTCGCCTTTACCGTTGGTGAAATCGAACTTAATTTTGATTTTTTTATCTTTCAGGTCGTCGTTCACATCCTTGATTTTGTCAGTCTTCATTGCTGCCTGAAAAATCTTGCGGTAGGCGTTCCCAGCGGCACCGCCCTCCATCGACGCCTGATCGGCCATGACCAGCAGGGGGGCAAAAATCTTTGCGGCTTCTATCCCGTCTTTCTTGATAATGGACATAGCGCTGCCAATCTTAGCAAACCCGCCCAGCATGTTGGTCGGGTCCACACCGGCGTAAAACCCTTTCTGGATGATGTCCATCAGCGGCATCATGTCTTTTTCTACCGTACCAGTTGCATCCTGCATTTTAGCGGCAAATTCGGCGGCCTCGGTGGGCGCCATTTTCAACTGCACGCCGAGGTAAGCCGCTGCCTCGCCGGTGCCACCGAGAATACTTTGCGCGGACAGCCCCTGACGGCGCAGCATGGTCATCATGTTCTGAAAATCCGCCGTCGTGCCGGGCAACCGGTCGCCCAGCGACACGGCCAACTGATTGATTTTCTCAAACTCCGCCGACACCTTGGCGCCCGGCCCCATCATGGAGCCGGCCAGTTGCGTTGCCGCGTCTTCTGAATCGGCATACGCCTTAATCGGCGCAATCATCGGGGCCGCCGTGGCGACACCCGTCGCTATCATCGTGCCGCCGGTGCCGGCCAGCTTGTTGCGGGTGTCCAGCGTCTTTTCTCGCCGCGCCTTGATGGCGTTCAACTTTTGCTGCCGCTCGCCCAACTGCTTCAGCGCCTGCTGCTGACGTTGCAGGGCATCGGTCACCGACTGTGCTTCGCTGCGCAGTTGCCGCTGTGCGTCGCTCAATTTTTTGGTGTCGATACCGGAGGCGCTCAGCGCCTCACGCTGCCGCTGCACGGATACGCGCAGGCCGTTGTATTTATCCTGCAGCTCGTTAACCCGGTCTTTGGCGTGTTGCAGCAGACGCGCCTGCTGGGCGGTGGGGCGCTCGGTGGCGGCAAATTGGGTTGCCAGGCGGGCCGCTTCCTCGCGGGCGCTTTTCAGGCTGTTACTGACCACGGCAGCCTGGGCGCTGGCTTTACGAAAGCCATCAATACGGGCGGCCTGCGTGTCCAGCGCTTTCAGGCGCGCCTGACTTTCTTTGATGGCAGCGGATAGCCCTTTGCTACCCGCCTGTGCCTGACGCAGCGGGCGGGTGAGTTTATCCACTGCGTCGAGGACCACCTGCAGACGCAGGCTGCTGTTACTCATCACCGGCTCCGCTTCTCAAAATGGCCTTATGACGCCACGTCAGCACCTCGGTTAACGACATATCCGCGGTGACCGCAGGCGACCAGTGAAACACAGTGGCGATATCCGCCACCAAATCCTCTATTGTCAGCTCGCCGGGGAATCCTGCCGGGCCGACTTCGGCAACAAAAAAGTGACCACCTCGACAGACAGCGCCACCAGATCGGCCGGGTCCAGCTCCAGCACCTCGGCAGCCGTCAGCGCCGGAGCGGTGACGCGGGGTAACACCACCATGACGGCGTTAACGTCCAGCTCCATCAGTGCCTGCAGACGCACGCCGCGCAGCGCGCCGGACGTAGGCTTGCGGATGGTAATGACATCGATCGCCACCTCACCGCGTTTCAGCGGGCTATCGAGCGTGACGGTCTTTTCAGTGTTCAGTTCCTGCATGGGGTTCTCCGGTAAAAAATGTCAGTGGCCGGCACAGACGAAACCGCCTGTGCTGCAGCGCATTACAGCCCGATGGCGGATCGGTGTTCGGCTAGCCGGTCTTCACCACCGATGTTTTCAATCATGTTGAGAATGTCGATCTCGGCCAGCACGTCGCCGTTGATGGTCAGCTTGTAGTAAGTGCAGACCGTAGAAATTTTGGTGGTGGTCTTTTCGCCCTGCTTGGCTTCGCCGCTGTCGACTTCCTTATGGCGGCCGCGCAGCACAATTTCCATCGCTTGTACCTCGCCGGTGTCGTCACGCTGGATAGCGCCGGTAAACCGTAGTTGCACGCCATCGGCTTTTGCCGTGCCTAACTGCTTGAAAATCAGCGGCTCCCAGCCGCCAATCTGCCATTCACATTCCAGGGCGCCATCGTCCAGCCCCATATCGATATCGACCGTGCCGGACATGCCGCCGCCCCGGAACTTCTCCAGCTTGCGGGTCAGTTTGGGTGGCGTGAATGACTCGACCACCCCCATAAAGTTGTTACCGTCGTTGAACAGGTTCAGGTATTTCAGTGTGCGTGGTAATGCCATGTTTCAGCCCCTTAGCCGCTCACCTGGCCGGTGAAGTCCATCAGGTAGGTGTCGGTGATGCGCTGGCGTAACAGCAGGTTTTCCAGCGGCGGCACCGGCGTGTAGTTGTAGTCAATGGCGAGCTTGCCCGCTTTCAGCGTGTCTTTGCTGTTCACGCTCTCATCAATCCAGCAGTCACCGCCCAGCAGGTAGCCCTGTGCAGCCAGCTCGCGCAGCTTGGCGCGGATGCCTTCAATAATGTCGCGGGCCAATGAGGGGGTGAGCGGCTTATCGACCGCCCACATGTGCGCGTCGGCCATCGTATCGGCCAGCACCTGCGCCGTGCGGGTGTAGGATTCAAAGGCGAACAGCGGATCATCTGAACAGGTGCGACTGCCCCAGAAGCGAAAGCCATCTTTGCGGATTAAGGTGGTCACGGCGTTCTGGTTCAACAACCCCGCATCCGTGGCCGGGTCTTGCAAATCCCAGAACACGTCCGCTGACAGGCCGGTGACGCCGTTCACGCCGACGTTAGACAAGGTTTTATGCCAGCCGGTTTGTTCGTCAATCTTGGCGCGCAGACCGAGTGCGCGGGCGGTCGCCCAGGCGGTCGCTTCGGCATCGGCGGCGGTATCCCAGGCCACAAAGTCCGGCCAGATCACCATCAGCTCACGCTGACTAAAATTGCCCCGGTAGGCGATGGCGTCCGCCACCGTTTTGCAGCCGTAGGCGCTGACGTACGCGAAGGCGCGCAGGCTCTGGGCAAGGCTCGCCAGCTCGACCGCTACCGCCTTATTATCATGACCCGGCACACCGAGAATGCGCGGCTTTACGCCCAACTGAGCCTGCGCGGCCAGCAGGGCTTTCATGCCGGTTTTCTTGCCGTCGGCGGTGACACCGCCAATGATATTTGACGTGGTTTCCGCTTCGCTCTCACCCTGCGGCACGCGCACTACCACGGTAACCGGCTTGGCCTGATCGGCGATGGCATCCAGCGAACTCGCCAGCGTGCCGGATTCGCCCGCTTTACCGCTGGCCGTTAGCACATCGGTGATCAGCACCGGCTTATTGAGGGGAAAGGTTGCCGCGTCGGCATCGTCGGCGGTACAGACCAGCCCGACAATGGCCGTGGATACGGTTGTGATAGTGCGCGTGCCGTCGTTAATTTCGGTGACACGCACACCGTGATGATAGTCAGTTGCCATAGCAGCCTCCGTAATTGGGTGCCTGCTATGGTGTAATGCCTGACACAACCGCGCATTCATTACGCCTTGTGTCAGCAATGGCACAAGGCGGGGTTATTTTTCCGGGGGCGTGGGCCAGTCGATATCCGGCGCGGCGGCGGTATCGATGCGGCTTAATTGCACCAGGTAGGTTTGCCAGTCGGTCAATGCGTCTTTCTCCTCGCGGGTCGCCATCCCCAGTGTTGCCGCGTAGTTCAGCTCATTGATGCGGGCGACAGCCGCCGCTTTACGGTCTGCCAGCGCTTGCGCCGCTACCACGACCGCAGCCGCCTGTTGTGCGGCGACATCGGTAACCCACTCACCACCGTTCCATACATCAAACGCCGTCACCGGAGCCAGCAACGTTAACCCAGCCGGCAACGCGCCGATATCCGGTACTGTCTGCGCCTGTCCGGTAGTTATGCTGTATGCTGTTTTGCCGCGCAGGTCTGGCACATGCTCCCATGTCGTACCGTCCGCCGTTCTGCACAATGCCTGGCCCGTATCAGGCAGCTCGGGCGCGTCGGCGTAACTGTCGGCAGGCAGGCCAGTGCCGATCATTAAATATTCATAACTGGCGCCGGTATACTCGCGTGTTAGCGCGTCAACATGATAGACCGTCAGCCAGCCCGCACGTTCAGCCAGCCCGTTTTTGCCTAATGCGGCGTGTTGTACAGCAACAGAATATTTCTCGCTCATTATGCGGCTCTCACAATGTAGTTAAAGGCGACGCTACGGGGTCGAACAGAGATCCAGTTTGGTGGCGTAACGCCGGTCTGAAATGCAGCAAATGACGATGTACCCACTACGGCATTATCCGCCGCCGCCGTGTTACTCAGATTGTTACCATTCGGCGCATAAATGGCCGACGCTGGATAGATGGATTTGGTAGAGCCATCAGCCTCGGCATACGCCAGTCCGTTTAAAACACTGGAATCGTCTAAATCGGTTCCGGCGTAGTCGATCATTGCGGTGCGTAGTAATGTCGCACGCTGTGCTGATAGCAGCGCGCGCCCGCTGTCTACTCCGCGTCCGTCATCCCAGCCGCGGATAAACTCACCACGTAAATCCGGCAGCACACCAGACGGATAAGCCGTCGCCAGTTTCGGATAGAGGCTTTTGTCGAAAGCCTGACCGTTGCACTTTAGCCAGCCGCCCGGCGCGACGGCCAGCGGCCACGGTAGTGGAATCCCCACCACCTCGGCGACATCCAGCTTCGCTTTCATGGTCGCGGCAACATCAGCGGATACCGCATACTGAGGGTGTGGATTTGCCGCCGCCAGATGCGCAGTCAGCATGTTATCGGTGTAAGCTTTCACTTCAATTTTTGCGCTGCCCGTCTGGGCGTCAGTGTAGGCTTTGCCCTCGGCAGTTTTACCATCAGCATAGGCCCGCGTCGCCAGCACCACCGACGGGTCGATTTTCAGCGTTACCGCGTCGGTACTACTGACAATCAAGATCATGCGCACCGTCTGCACCCGGCCGGAGCCTTCCTGTAGCTGCGGCTTGTAGGTTTCCGGGCAGTTGGCGACGGCAATCAGATTGCCGCTGGCATCATATAAACCGATTTCGCGTATCCACCAACCGCCTTCATCTTCTGGGATCACCTGTTCGGCAATAATCTGGTTGGTGTTGGCCGGGTCAACGCTCAGAGAATTGAGCGGCGCCCGGCGCCGCTCGTTTGCCAGTTTGGTTTGTGACGGGTCAGGCGTTGGTAAGGTGCCGCCGCCATCCCCCAGCGCCATTTGTGTAATCGGCAGTTGCCGCCCGAGCGCGGTGGCGTTTGCCAGCAGAGCCGCCCCGGTGTTAGTCAGGATCGCATAGTACTTGGTTGTCATGCGCGTACGCTCACGTTGTCAGAAAGATGCACCGCCACACCGTGCACATCGGCGCCGGTGGTGGTAATGGTTTCGGGGAAATAGGGGTAAACGGTCAGCGCATCGCCGCTGTACTGCCCGACGCTGACCGGCAGCGCGCCCAGACTGTCGAGGTGGATAGCCAGCCCCAGCAAGTGGCGACTTACCGGCTTGGCGTCGGCGATCAGCCGCTCCAGTTCCAGATAGGTTTCCTCAGCAATGCCGGCATCCTGCACGCCGATATCTAGCCGGAAGGTGCCGGGTGTGCCGCCGGTCTGCCACCACTCGGTAATGCGGATCAGATAGCCGAACGGTTCTACCACCCGGCGCAGTGCTGACAGCGTGCCTTTATGGCGATGGATAAAAAACGCATCCTTAATGACCTGGCGTTTCACCGACTCCGGCCAGCGCTCATCCCAGCGGTCAACCGAAAATGCCCACGCCAGATACGGCAGAAACGACGCCGGGCAGGTGTCGGGGTTCCATACCTGACGGATAGGCACCGACAGTGCACTGATATCACCGCAAGCCGCCGCCAGACGGCGCTCAAGCGCAGATGACCCCGGCGGTAACAGGCTGTTATTCATCATTGCCCCCGATGGTGACCTGATGACCGGTGCAGTAGGCCGCCTGGGTATCGTCCAGCACCACGTCCGCCGCCGGGGAATCCAGCTCCACCCGCTGTACGCCTTCCACATGCAGCGCAGCATAGAGCGCAGAGCGGCGAATATCGCGCCCCAGCCGCCGCTGGGTGCCAATGTAGGCGATTAACTTGACTTCTGCCGCCTGGCGTATCGGTTCAGCCTCCGGGCCGGGGTAGAGATACAGTCGCGCGGTGACCGCATAGGGAACCACGCGGGCCGACTGCACGGTGACCCGATCCGCCACCGGTCGCACCGACTCATCATTAAGCGCCGCCGCGACAGCGACCAACAAATCATCCGGGGCGGTGCCGTCCCCCTCGCGTGACAGCACGGTTACCGTAACCGCTGCCGGTGACGGGCTGATCGCCGTCGCATCTGCCACCCGGCCGTCGGCACTCAGGGCATGGAACCCATAGGCTCCGGTCGGTCCGGCGACGCTTAGCCCTTCAAACGCGGCCGGGATGCGCTGCCGCAAGTCGTCGTCACTCTCCAATACCGCCTCTACCGGTGGCACCGCCGTTTCATCCGCCGGGGTGACTGTCAGGCGGTTAACGTTGTAATTGGCGGCCAACTGGTCAAGATCGCTACCCAGCGCATACGCCACCATGCACGCCTGCGCCGCTTCGTTAATACGCTGCAATAGCAATATTTCCCGGTAAGCGTTTTCCTGCAGCAGCTTGACCACTGGCTCTGATTCCAACGCCAGCGTGGCGGCTACCGCGTCGCGCTCATCGGCCGGAAACAACGCCAGATAGGCCGCCTTGCGGGCAGCCAGTACGGTTTCAAAATCCGGCACCGTGACGATGGCCGGCGCGGGCAGTTGCGACATGTCGATCACACTCATGCATCACTCCCCAGAGAAACAGACAGCGCAGCTGACTGGCCGCTGACCAGTTCGCCGGTCAGGTCCGCCACCATGCGGCCATCCAGCGCGGTGGTCAGATCAATCGCGGTCAGTTGCAAACGCGGTTCCCAGCGGTGCAGCGCGCCGTAAATGGCGGCCATCACCTGTAACCGGGTGGCAGCGTTCTGTGGCTGATCCAGCAATTCGGGCAGCAACGAACCGTATTCACGGCGCGCCAGACGCGAGCCGAGCGGGGTTAGCAGGATGTCACGGATTGATTGCCGCAAGTGGGCCATCTCGCTGATCCGCCCGCCGGTCTGCTGATTCATCCCCAGATAGCGCATCAGACTGGCCCCCCGGTATTGCTGCCGCCGCCCTGTACGCCGCTGTGCTGGTGGGTATGCACCACTACGCCGTTTGACGACAGGTTGCCGCCCTGATGGGTGACCGTGCCGTTGATGGTCACGGCAGCATTCAGCGTCAGTGTGTCCGCGTTCAGCACCACGCTTTTTACGCCGTCAATCAGCAACCGGCCGCTGTCTGGTTCGTACTCAAAGCGGGCGCCGTCAGGGAACACCGTCACCAGCGCATCATCCGAGGTGGACGGCGGCGGGTTGTCATTGGAGAAAATAGCGGGCAGCACAAAGGCGGTAGTCAGTTCGCCGCCGATAGCCAGCAGCAACACCTGTTCCCCTGGTGAGGGCTTCCACCAGGTGCGGGCACGCCCGGCGCGGGTAGTCAGCCAGTTCAGCCAGCCGGTTTGTAGCTCGCCCGTTTGAACCCGGCACAGCCAGTTATCCGGGTCAACGTCGATAACGACGCCGACCCGGATCAGGTTCAGCAACAGGCGCATGATTTCGGTAGTTTGTGCGTTCATGGGGAAAGAATCCCATGAGATAATTTTGATAACTAACAGTTGGTTTTGTATGGATAATCAAACAAAAATCACGCTACCATTGTTATTTTTCAGTTGGTTACTTTTCAGCTTTGGAAAATTATGGATACGATAAAACAGGTAAATGAGATTGTAGGTGCTCCATTGTGGGGGGTGCTATTTCCTATCGTTGTTTATTTTTTTAGATTTTTAATTAAAAAATTTAATTCAGTACCCAAAGAGAAAGAGAGTTTGCTGCTCATTGATGGATTGAAGCCTTGGATGTTAGGGTTTGGTTATTCATTCTCGGCAATAAAGGCATATAGAGCTAATAATAAAATAGATTATTTCTCTGCTGTAATATTCACTGCGGTTTTTATTGTCTTTCTAGTGTCACTTGCTACCTTTGTAAATCAGCATGCCTTGAAGGTACCAAGCGGTTGGGCAGATTTATATTATGATAATGGAGGTAAGAGAGAGATGATTCTGTTATCTCAAGAGAAAGCAAAAAATGTGTATGGCGATAGGAAGTGGGAACTTGATGTGTCAGAATGCAAAAAAAATAATATCGAACTATCAAATGAATTTCATATATCAAAAGAACTTATTGAGATTATTTGTAATGTCATTGGTCATAAGGAATATTCTGATGAAATTTCAAGTAAAATTGAAGAAACTAAGTTTTTTAAAATCGGGCTGTATATTTCTTGTTTTTCATTATTATTTATTTTTACATACGTGATAATTGATATGTGGGTTAGTCTTTATATTAGAGATAAAATTTTAAAACACCATGAAAAGGAGAAGGCTAAAGCCTACGAATATTTAACGTAAAAGCATTGTTAACTTAGCTAATAAATCGTTAGATACAGTACTATCCATCCCCAACAACTGCCGCGCCGGGTATTTCACCACGGCGCCGCGCTCGCGCACTTTATCCCGCAGGCCATAATGATGCACCCGTGCCATGCGCTGGACATTACCGGTAAAACCGATCTCGGCCACGTTGGCCGTGGCTGTCGCTTTTAGGTATTTAGCGGTGCGTAGTTTACGGAACATCTGCCGCCGGATGCGGCCGGGTTTCTCGCGTGGTGACACCCGGCGCGGTTCAAATGCGCTGCCGTCCGGGTTCTGTTGCAGGCGAATGTGGTCTTGTTGGCGTTTGCGTAAGTCGCGTGCTACTTCACGCAATAGGGTTTTGCGTTCTGCCGGGGTGAGCTTTGCCAGTAAGGCCGCCAGCCACCCCTCAACGTGTTGAAAGTCATCCACGGCGTTCTGCCCAGTAGTCATCCGGTTCAACGGGTTCTGGCAGGGCTTCGACTACCTGATGACCGTTATCGGCTCGCACCTGAATGCGCTCTGTTAGTTTAAGGTTGATGCTGATGTCACAAGCGGTATGGTTGAGAATATCGACTTCAAAGGTAAAGCCTTTTTCCCGGTTCTCCGGGTTTGCCATGATATCGGGCTGGTTATCTCTCAGCCAGCTCAGGATAGGGGCCATCAGCAGATTCGGATCTCCGGCGTAATCCGTCACGATGACATTCAGGGTGTAGCGATATTCCCAGGAGAGTGAAGGGGCCAGTGTACTGACCACTGCGCCCTCATCCACAAATAAGTGCAGGCACTCCGGGTTTTCCCGTAGATGGATCACGGCGTTTGTCAGAGCATTACGGAGTGACTGCGGTTTTTTCATCGGTTATTTCCACGTATCCGGCAACGCCGCACCCAGTAGCCCAGCAGCCGTGACACCTGCAGAGATAACCAGCGCCTGGGTGTCGGCACCCAGTTGTACGCCAAACACCCCAGCCACTACCATAATGATACCGCGCCAGGTGGAAGGTTCTTTCAGTCTTTCAAGTAGATAGTTCATAACGACCTCATGTTGTTGTCTGTGATAGGTGTGAGAGGTTTACGCCAGCTTTCCGCCTGATTGCTGGTACACCACCAGCAGACGATCAAGGGCGTGTTCGCGCTGGCCGTAACCCGCGCCGGGCAACGATGCCCAGATGTTATTGCAGGCGACGATCGCGCAGGCGATACGCCCGGCCAGTACGTCATCAAGCGCCCGGCGCTCACGGATAAGCTGAATCGCCAGCGTATCCTGTGATGCCGGGCTGAAATCCGGCAGGCGTAACAGCTTTTTGTACGTGGGCCAGTAGCGGTACAACTGCTGGTAACGCCCGGCGGCGGTGGAGCGCTGGCCCTGTTTGTTAAACACTTTCGCCGGCCGGCCACTGGCGAACGGATGATCGCGGTAGTCGGTAAAAACCTCCGGCTTGCCGTCTGAACCGGTCACAATCACGTCGTAGCCCCGGTTACGGGTCAGCGGGTGGTTGGCTGTTCCTTCCGAAAACGCCAGCATGTCCAGGAACCCCTGTAGGTTAGGGTGATTATTCATTGCGACCCGCCTTATCGCTCAGTTGCCTGGCACGCCGCTGGATCAGCAGTTCGATGGTTTGGTAACCCGCAATGCCCAACGCCGCACCGATGCCGTTAATAGCGAGCGGCGACAGGTCGGGAAACTGCACCAGCGCTACCCCGGCCACCGTAGAGACAAAGCCGCCGAGCAAAACACGGCCGAGAAACAGCCGCACGGTGATCGGCTCACCGCCTGCCAGTACCTTGCCGACGGCAATCAGCATGCCGATGATGAACAGGGTCACAATACTTTTATCGGTTTCATTCATATGTCAGTCCCAGAGTTGAAGAGTTTCCGTCGTGGCGGACGGCTCCACGTCCGGCAGTTCGACCAGCAACCCGTGCGGCAGGATCGGGCCGATATCAGCCAGACCGGGATTCACCGCCAATACCTGCTCGGTCAATCCCGCCGTGCGGCCGTAGTGACGCCAGCACAGCGCGTCTACGGTGTCGTGTTGCTGCGCCCGCACCTGCATTAAATCAGCTCCACAATCACATGCGGCTGCGATTGCAGACGGCTCAATGCCCAGCGAACATCCCGCCACAGGTCATCAATCGCAGGCTCCAGCGCGTCGGCACGCTTGTTACCGGCGCCGGTGGCGTCATAGTCGCGGTAACGCTCGGCCAGATTGGCTCGCGCCCAACACCACACCGCGCGGCGGTAGAGGTGCAGGCGTTCCGGCTCGCCGTCCAGTTGCTCACCGGGCACGTCGGCCAGCGTGGTATACCCGGCAGCCAGCTGGCGTTGTCGCCAGTCGAACAGCTCCGCATTAACTTCAGAAATGGCGGTCAGTACCGCCTGCCGCAGCCGGGGCGGGGTCACCGTGCCATCGGTGCGCATCGCATCGCGGAAGTGGCCCACGTCCAGATCGGGCCAGAAGGCGGTGTTTTTAATCAGGTCCGGCAGCGAGGGCGCGGACTCAGGGGCAATAAAGCTCATGGCATCCTCGGAATGGGTGGGCGGTGGACGGGGTTTTGACGCGGCTTAAAACCTGTCGCCACCCCGTGCCGCCCGGTGCGTGGGCACGTTAGGTTATCCGCCGTTTCCGGCGTTGCGCAGTTGTCGCTCCAACTGCTCGATATCTTTTTTCACGCCACACCGTTGATCCAGCTCCAGCGCCCGCCGCAGGTTATCCAGCGCCGGCACCGGGCAATCGGCCAGCCGCTGCGCGTACCCCAGCGATTTATGCAGTCGCGCGCGGGACTGGTCCGGCATATCGTCGTCAGCCGTCAGCTCCAGCGCCGCCTGCAACAACCCGGCATCGAACGGCTGACGGGCCAGAAACGCCCGTATCGCGGCGTCGGCGAACTCTTCCGCCACGGTACAGGCAGTGGTCCGGTTGTAACGCTTGGGCATCACCCAGCCGTGGCGCAGCACATGACGGGCAATCGTCAGCGCCCCGTCATAGTCGCCCGCATCAATGCGCCAGACCATCACATGCATCAGCACATCGTCCTGATGCGTGCCGTCAGCGGCGATCACGCCCGCCACCCACGGCGCATAGGCCGGCAACAATTGGCGTTTTAGCTCGGCCTTTTTCTCCTGAGACTGAATGCGCTTGAGGCGCATCTGGTCCTCGGTGAGTTGCATCAACATGCGGTCATAGCCGGACAGTGGCCGCGCCGTACCGCCCGAGTGGGCGGCCTGTTGCCCCTGAATAAACCGGGTGTGACGCTGGAACGGGTTGAGCACCATCATTACGCCCCGGCGTTGGGGTTATCAGCAGCAGCCGGGGCGGCAGCGCTCTCGGCAAACTCACCCAGCGTGATGTTTTCCACCAGACAAGCGCAGCCGTATTCTTCCACCACATAGGCTTCATTGACCGACTCAAAATCTTCTACGCGGTCGCGCTTCGGGTTATCAATGACCGCGCGGCGGCGGGTGCCGTCCTGCCAGTAGATAGAGAGGTTGTCCAGTCGGGTGATCAGCAGCGCATTGGCCGGGAAGAACGGCACGCGGACTGCTTGCAAACCACCCATGCGCTTCTGACTGATGATCAGGTCTGCAGCCAGCTTCTCGCTGTTTTCCTGCTCTTTGTTCACCAGCGGGAAATACTTGTCAGCCAGCAACTGACGGCCACAAATAACGACCAGCTCGGTGTCGTCCTGGTACTGCACGGCGATTTTTTCATTCACCGCCGCCATCACCAGCGCGTCGAGGTTGTCAAAGTCGCCACCCTTGCCGACCCGGATTTTCTTAGAAATCTCCTGACCGTCGTCGTCCACGATATTGCCGATGACATGCGCCGGGGCTTCCTGACGGATTTTTTCAAGCCAGCCGATGTTGACATCCTGCAACAGCGGGTATTTCACGCGATCAGAGTTTTTCTCACGTTTCACGCCGTTCCAGCCGATCATGATGCGGTCCAGCGCCTGACGCTGCACAATCGCGTTGCGAATGCGGGTTTGAAAATCCTGAAACTTGGCCCACAGGTCGATTTTGCTATACGGCAAGGCGGTATCGAAATTGGTCTGGGTACATTTGTAGCCACTGCCGTCGATATACGTCGGATCGGTCGGCTCGCGCTCTTTCTGGGTCGTGTCGGTCGTCCCGGCCACGGTTTGGCCGATGCCCAGCCCCAGCACTTCGCCGGACTGCTCATCCACCGGCACGATGTTGATCATGGTCAGGAATGCGGACGACTCCTGGATCTTGTCTTCCAGCGTCTGGCTGACGGACGGCTCAACGGTAAATTTGGTGCCGACATCTTCCACCGGGACGTTGTTCAAGGCGGCCAGTTGCGTCAGGTAGGCGTTATATTTAAAGCGGGTGTCTTTCTTCATGGGGTGGAAAATCCTTAGCAATCGGTGAGAACGGTCGCGGTATCTGCGCCGCCGGTGGACAGCGGGCGAAATGCCGGGTTACGGTCCTGCTGGCCTAACGTCTCTTTCAGGCTCGCCAGCTCGGTTTTATGCGCCTGCAGGTCGGTTTCCAGTGCCGTCAGTCGGGCCAGTTGCACATCGTGTCGCTGCACCTGGCCGGCCAGCGTTTGCTGCTCCTGTGCCACCAGCTCTACCGCCTGATGCACATCACCGAATCGCGCATCGTCCGAGGTCTGTTTTTTGGCGAACAGCGCAGAGATGCGGCCGAACAGAGACGGCTTGTTGTCATCGAGATCAAACACCAGCGGGGTTTCTTCGGCGGCGGTAAACAGGTTGCCCGGTGCCTGTTTGCGGGCGGCCAGCGGATTTTGCTTTGCGCCAGAGCTAAAGGTCAGCATTTCAGTACCCAGGCTGGCCGGGTCATCGGTAACCGCCAGGCCGACCAGATACGCTGCGCCGGTGTCGGCAAAATCAGGGTTGACCTCCATCGACGTGAACAGCTTTTGCCACTTCTTGGTCAGGGCGATCAGATCATCGGTCGGGGCGAGGTAGGCATACAGCGCCAGCTTACCGCTCAGTAAGCCGTCCTGAATCTCTTCGGTTTCCAGCGCCTCAATTTTGCCATACCGGCGAAACGGGCTATCCGGGGTATAGCCTTTGATGTGCTCCATGTTGATCAGCGCGGTATAGACCGCCGGGTCATAGTTGGCGGCCATCTGCTCCAGCCAGGCACGATCAATCGTGCGGCCGTCAGTGGTGGCCCCTTCCACGCCAATCCGGAATCGACGTGCGTTTGCTTTCGCTGCCATTGTTCAGGCTCCAGTTCATCATCAGGACAATCAGAGAACCTTTAGGGTGCGGCGTCAGTAGGGGCCGAGACAACGCGGCGGCATTGTGCGCCAGACAGCACAATGGGCAAGAGCGGCAGGGCAGGCGGGTCAGGCCGTAGTCTTGCGGGCATGGAAACGACAGCGCAACACACCGACCTCGATCCCCGCCGTCAGGCGATGTTTTTATGGTTTCAGGGATTACGCATCGCCCGCATTGCCGAAATGCTGGGGGAGAAACCTGCGACCGTTCATAGTTGGAAGAAGCGCGACAAGTGGGGTGACTACGGCCCGCTTGACCAGATGCAGCTCACCACAGCGGCGCGCTATTGCCAGCTCATCATGAAGCCGGTCAAAGAGGGGAAAGACTTTAAGGAAATCGACCTACTGGCCCGACAGGCCGAACGACACGCCCGCATCGGTAAATATAACAACGGCGGTAACGAGGCCGATCTAAACCCAAAGGTAGCGAACCGCAACAACGGCCCGCGCAAGCCGCCGGAAAAAAACGTCTTCACCGACGAACAGATAGAGAAACTGGTCGATGTGTTCCATCACGGCATGTTCGACTATCAGCGGCACTGGTGGGAAGCCGGCAATAAATACACAGTTCGCAACCTGCTGAAATCCCGCCAAATCGGCGCGACCTACTTTTTTGCCCGCGAGGCGCTGATCGACGCGCTAACTACCGGCCGCAACCAGATCTTTCTGTCAGCCAGCAAGGCGCAGGCGCACGTGTTCAAGCAATACATCATTGAATTTGCGCGCGAGGTGGACGTCGAACTGAAAGGCGACCCAATGACGTTGCCCAATGGCGCCACCCTGTATTTTCTCGGCACCAACGCCCGCACGGCGCAGAGCTATCACGGCAACCTGTATCTTGACGAATACTTTTGGATCCCCAAGTTTCAGGAATTGCAAAAGGTGGCGTCGGGGATGGCGTTACATAAACAGTGGCGACAAACCTACTTTTCCACGCCGCCCAGCCTGACCCACAGTGCCTATCCGTTCTGGTCCGGGGCGCAGTTTAACCGGGGTCGCGCCAAGGCTGACCGTATCGACATTGACCTGACACATGCCCACTTGTCCCCCGGCGTGCTGTGCCCGGATGGGCAATACCGGCAGATAGTCACGGTAGAAGACGCCGTACGCGGCGGCTGTAACCTGTTCGACCTGGATCAACTGCGCCTGCGCTATAGCCCGGCCGACTACCAAAACCTGCTGATGTGCGAGTTTATCGACGACCTGGCATCGGTGTTTCCACTCGCGGATATGCAGGCGTGTATGGTGGACAGTTGGGAGGTATGGGATGACTTCCAGCCGCTGCTGATCCGGCCGTTCGGGCATTACCCGGTATGGATTGGTTACGACCCGGCCAAAGGCACCCAAAACGGCGACAGCGCCGGGTGTGTGGTTCTGGCTCCGCCGCGGGCACCGGGCGGCAAGTTCCGCATTCTGGAGCGACACCAGTGGCGGGGGATGGACTTCCGCGCCCAGGCGGACGCCATCAGAAAACTGACCGAACAGTACAACGTGACCTACATCGGTATCGATTCGACCGGCGTCGGTCACGGCGTCTATCAGAACGTGAAACAGTTTTTCCCGGCGGCCCGTGAGTTCGTTTACAACCCGATCGTCAAAAACGCCCTGGTTTTGAAAGCCTATGATGTAATCAGTCATCGCCGGCTGGAGTTCGACGCCGGCCACACCGATATCGCCCAATCTTTTATGTCCATCCGCAAGGCTATGACCGCCAGCGGCAGCCACCCGACGTATGAGGCGAGCCGCAGCGAGGAGGCCAGTCACGCCGACCTGGCCTGGGCCACCATGCACGCACTTCACAACGAACCGCTGGAAGGCGAGAACGCCAACAGCCATAACATCGTAGAGATTTTTTAAATGAAAAAACGCCGCAAACTACAACCACCCGCTACGCTCACCGCCGCCCCGGCAGGCGTGGAAGCCTTTTCATTTGGCGACCCAATCCCGGTACTCGACCGGCGCGAGTTGCTGGACTATATCGAATGCGTGCGCACCGATCGCTGGTACGAACCGCCAATCAGCTTTGAAGGTCTGGCCCGGACGTTCCGGGCGGCAGTACACCACAGCTCGCCGATTTTCGTGAAGCGCAATATTCTGACCAGCACCTTTATCCCCCACCCGCTGTTAAGCCAACAGGCGTTCAGCCGGTTTGTGCAGGATTATCTGGTGTTCGGCAATGCGTACCTGGAGAAACGTACCAACCGCCTCGGCGGCCTGCTGTCGCTACAACCAACGCTGGCGAAATACACCCGGCGCGGGCTGGATTTGGACACCTACTGGTTTGCCCGCTACGGCTACAACAGCCAACCGTATCAATTTGAACCGCGCAGCGTGTTTCACCTGATGGAGCCTGACCTGGGGCAAGAAATTTATGGTCTGCCGGAATACTTGTCCGCCATTCCGTCGGCACTGCTGAACGAGTCCGCCACGTTGTTCCGGCGTAAGTATTACCTGAACGGCAGTCACGCCGGTTTTATCCTGTACATGAGCGACGGCCAGCAGAATCAGGAAGACGTGAACAACATCCGCCAGGCGATGAAAAGCGCCAAGGGGCCGGGCAACTTTCGCAACCTGTTTCTGTATTCGCCGAACGGCAAGCCGGATTCGGTGAAGGTGATCCCTGTGTCCGAAGTGGCGGCCAAAGATGAGTTCCTGAACATCAAGAACGTCAGCCGCGATGACATGCTGGCCGCGCACCGTATACCGCCGCAGATGATGGGGATTATCCCGAACAACGTCGGCGGTTTCGGTGATGTAGGCAAAGCCAGTAAAGTTTTCGTGCGCAATGAACTGATGCCGCTGCAACGCCAGATATTGGCGTTAAACGAATGGGTGGGAATAGATGTAATCCGTTTTGAATCGTATCAACTTGGTGTTGAAGAAACGTAATTCACTTTTAGTAACATCATGTGATAAAAAACCGCCATAGTGGTAACACCGTTCACTTAAGGTGTTTTGAGTGAACGGGATACTGGGTTTTTGAGATCCGAACGGCCCTCGCTTTGGG
>NZ_SZVX01000039.1:0-6943 GCF_007210685.1 Dickeya sp. ws52 | reverse complement strand
GACCCGATAGGGATAAGAGGTGGTCTTAACCTCTATGCGTATGTCAAAAACCCGGTAAGTTGGGTTGATCCACTGGGGTTGGCTGGTTGTTCAGTTACTAGAGATAAGGCGAATAAATTACTAAATAGCTGCGTCTAATACCGCTACACCTGCCGTTTACTGATGGGTGGCATGTAGCGTATGGGCAATACATCTCAAGCCCGATGCAGCACGGTCAGGCAGAGGAAACAGCCCTGATGCCTTTCACTGCAAGGGCTGGCCGAAAGTGGAGCACTATTCCGCGCAGCTATTTAGATAGCGGCGAGGTTAAAGTCACTGTCAAATCAAGAAGTGACGCAGAGCAGCTATTCATGGATAGATATTTAGGGTCCGGCTATAAAAATATGACGGGAGAGTCAGGTCCTAGTACAAAAAATATAATGGAATATCTCACAGGAAATAAAACGAAGTCAGGAACCTATCATTGGGATGACGTTATGGATCCTAATAACAAAAATCGTGTTATGGGACATGGACCCAATAATCCTGACGGTGATCTTCCGCACTTACAAATTCATGAATTTGATGGAAATGTAATTCATATATTTTTCCCGTGGTAGAGAGGAATAATCAGATATGGAAAGTAAAAATCTTATAAATCTATTACAAGGAAAGATCTTGATAAAAGAGTTCAATGGCGGAGATGATGACTATCGCTCTTGGATTGAATTATCTTTACAGGATAATCTAAGGCCCAGCTATCCATTTAGGACAGAGCCGGGAGCAATGCTAGGTGGTTCTACTTATGCAAATTCATGCAATGAGTCTGACGCTAAATTTAAACTCAGAGTTTCTCACTTTCTAGCGGAAGATATAGAGAATGAGCTAGACCCATCTTACGATAGAGTCGGAAGTTACACTTATCTTGATTCAATAGATGAACTTATGAAACAACTATCAAAATACGGTGTGGAATTAGAGGATTTTATTGATATAAATAAAGTTGATGACTACCCATTATGAAATAATCCGGAAGTGATCTGAACGATCCTTCCGGCTTTATTTTATCTGCTGCTCAGTGGCGGTAATTTACCGCCCGTTCTCCATCCCTGCCAGATTAAGCCCACCCGGAAACCCTCTTAACCACTGCGCCACCGCCTGTTCATCGAACGCGGCGACACTGAGCGCGTGCAGGTTGCCCCAGAGTTCGCGGATATCCTGCGTGGTAATCACAATGCAGCCCGGCATCACGCGCAGCTTCAGCGGCTGCCCGGTGCTAAATCCGGCCTCCTTCAGCCAATGACCTGCCATGTTGATGGCGGGGGTATCGTGGTTGCCTTTAACGGGACGATACCCGACGCGGGTAAAGCGCTCATGCTGCGAGATTTTAAAAACGGCGGTGTCTGGCGTAGAATGCGCGTCAGCCATAGTCAACTCCTTGTTAGTTGCTTGTGGTGAGCGGCGTGGGTGAGGTGTGAACTCATCTGCGCCGCGTTACTTATCCGTCAGTTACGCGCCTGAGCAATCAGAGCGCTTAACATCTCCGAAATCATCTTCTGTTTTGCCTTCGGCAAACTGTCTATCTCTTCCATCTGCTGCTGCCACTTCGGTGCCGGGCCGCGCTTGCGTCTGGCAGGCTCCGGGGCTTCTCCGAACAGCTCTTCAAGCGAAACTGAAAAAATCTGCGCCACAGAAGGGAGTGAGGAAACCTTAATCCTTCTGCGTCCGGCTTCCCATGCCTGAACCGTCTGCTGGGAAACACCGAGCTTCTCGGCCAGTTCGGCCTGTGTGATGCCGCGCTCCTTACGCAGGCTGGTGATGCGTTCACCCAGCGCCATGAAAAAATCGCGCTCTTCGTTACTGATAGCCATAGCTGTTACCGATGTTGGATGTAATAAGACAGCCATAACTTACCTCACGTTTTACTACGATATGTTGTATATACTACGTTATGTGGTATATTGAAGTCGAGTTATTTTTACCCTAACCCTATTGACAGGTTTTACAGGAGTCCCCGTTATGGCCCGCATCCCCGAATCCGAGTTGCAGCACCTCAAAGCCGCCGTGCCGTTAGTGGACGTGGTGCGCTCACAGGGTCGGCAGGTGTTCAAACGCGGCAAGGACTGGGTGGTGCTGTGTCCGTTCCATCAGGAGAAAACCCCGTCGTGCGTTATCAGCCCGGAGAAGAACCTGTATCACTGCTTTGGCTGTGATGCGGGCGGCTCGGTGCTGGACTGGGTGATGAAAACGGAAGGCTTAAGCCTGCATCGGGCGGCTGACCGCCTGCGGGGTGAACTGGGTGTGGTGCCCGCGGCGGCACCGTTGCCACCTGTGGCGGATATCGCCGATGAGCAGGAGCGGCAGGCTCTGCTGGGTCGCGTGGTTGAGTTCTATCACCACACGCTGCTGAATGCGCCGGAGGCCATCGCGTATCTGGAAAAACGCCGCCTGAATCATCCTGAGTTAGTCGCTGCCTTTAAGCTGGGGTTCGCCAACCGCACGCTGGCGTATCGTCTGCCACCGAAAAAACTGAAAGACGGCGCGGCCATCCGGGGGCAGTTGCAGGCGCTGGGAATACTGCGTTCGTCCGGGCATGAACATCTGGCGGGGTCGCTCGTGGTGCCGGTTATCGACCTTAACGGTCAGGTGCGTGAACTGTACGGGCGCAAGGTCAGCAATGAGTTACGCAAAGGCACCCCGCTGCACCTGTACCTGCCGGGGCCGCACGGCGGGGTGTGGAACGAGCAGGCGTTAGCGGCAGGTAAAACGGTCATCTTATGCGAATCGCTTATCGATGCGATGTCGTTCTGGGTGGCGGGTTATCGCAACGTGACAGCGGCCTATGGGGTAAACGGCGTTACCGATGAGATGCGGCAGGCGCTTATCCGGCATGGCGTAAAACAGGTGCTCATCGCGTTCGATAACGACGCGGCAGGCGATGAAGGCGCGGTGAAACTGGCTTCTGCGTTAGCGGCTGACGGTATCACACCGTTCCGTGTGGTGTTCCCTGCCGGGATGGATGCGAATGAATACCTGTGTAACGTCGCGGAGCCGGAAGTGGCGTTCCGTGCGGCGGTAGAAGGCGCAATGGCGATGGGAGAGGCGGTCAGTGCTGAACCTGAATCCGTGCCACAACGGAAAACCACGCCACAGCCTGAAAAACCGCCTCAACCCGCCTCCTCTTTAGCGGCCGGGGTGGTGGTTGAAGCATTGCCGGGCGGTGAAGTTGACATCGCGTTATCCGGCCAGCAGTGGCGCATCCGGGGCATGGCCTCGGTGAAAGCGGGCAGCGGGGTGATGAAGGTGAACGCACAGGTACTCGACACGGCCAGCGGCGTGGTGTTCGCGGACAGCGTGGACATGATGAGCGCGCGGAGCCGGGCGGGTTATGCGCGGTTGGCGGCCGGTGAGCTGGGGTTAGCGGAAAGCGACCTCAAACGCAGCTTAGGCCGTGTACTGCTGGCACTGGAAACCCACCTTGCTCAACCCGACACCGCCAGTGACGCCGTGCCGGAACTGGATGACGACGCCAAAGCGGCGGCGCTGGCGTTGCTGCGTGACCCGAACCTGATTAGCCGGCTGACGGATGACCTGGCCGCCTGTGGCGTGGTGGGTGAATCGAGCAACTTAGTGGCGGGTTACTTAGCGGCGGTGTCGCGCAAGCTGGACAGGCCGTTAGCGGTGTTAATCCAGTCCTCCAGTGCGGCGGGAAAATCCTCACTGATGGAGGCGGTGCTGAACCTGATACCGCCGGAAGAGCGCCTGCAATACTCGGCGATGACCGGGCAAAGCCTGTTCTATCTGGGGGAAACCAACCTGCAACACAAGATACTGGCCATCGCCGAAGAAGAAGGCGTAAGACAAGCCGCCTATGCGCTGAAGCTGTTGCAGTCGGATGGGGAGTTGACGATAGCGTCAACGGGCAAGGATGATGCCACAGGGAATCTGGTGACGAAACAGTACACGGTGAAAGGCCCGGTGATGCTGATGCTGACCACCACGGCCATCGACGTGGATGAAGAGCTGTTAAACCGCTGTCTGGTTCTCACCGTGAACGAATCCCGCGAACAGACGGAAGCGATACATGCGTTGCAGCGCCATAAACAGACGCTGGCCGGGTTGCTGATGGAGAACGAGAAAGGCTGGCTGACTGAACTGCACCAGAACGCCCAGCGGTTACTGAAACCGTTAAAGGTGGTGAACCCGTTCGCGTCACAGCTCACGTTCCTGAGCGACAAGACGCGCACGCGCCGCGACCATATGAAATACCTCACCCTGATACAAAGTATCGCCCTGCTGCACCAGTATCAGCGGGAAGTAAAACAGGTTGAACACCGTGGCACGGTTATCGAGTACATCGAAGTCGAGCGCTCGGATATCGTGCTGGCGAATCGGTTAGCCCACGAGATATTAGGCCGCACACTGGACGAGATGCCGCCACAGACCAGAAAGCTGTTGCTGCTGATACAGGGGATGGTGAACCAGTTGGCGCATACGCAGAGCAAAAAACCGGGCGACGTGCGCTTTACCCGGCGGGATATCCGCAACGCGACGCAGTGGAGTGACAGCCAGCTCAAGCTGCATTGCCTGCGACTGGCGGAGATGGAATACCTTCTGGTTCATGGCGGCAGCCGGGGGCACCTGCTGCAATACGAGTTGCTGTGGGATGGCACGGTGCCGGAAGGGGCGCACCTGTGCGGGTTAATCGAGCCGGAAGTCCGTGAAAAAGACGGATACGACTCGCGCAAGTCTGGGGCTGGCAATGGCAAGTCTGGGTCAAGTCTGCCCCAGGTCGGGGCTAAGTCTGGGTCAGCAAAACCGCGCCAAGCCGCAACCGATAAGGGTTCATCTGCCGCAAGTCGGGTTAACGGTAAAAGCGCTGTTCCGGCACCACACGATAAGCCTGTCGTACCGTAGTGCCATAAGTCGTGCCGTTATCCCGCTTTACCCCCACTCACCACGCAGGACGCAGCGCCATGAGCCAGCCAAAACCACCCAGCCCGGAAGCCCTTTACCTTAGCCGCCAGACGCAGACGCTACGCCAGCACACCGGGCATTACCTTGAACACCTGAGCGCCGCCGGCTACAGCAGCCGGACGCAGGAGAGCTACCGGGAGCGGCTGCTGCCGTTCGTGGCGTGGTGTGAAGACAGAGGACTGAACCACGCGCCGCAGGTGAGTCTGGCGGTGCTGGAGGGGTATCAGCGCTGGCTGCGAGGTTACCGCAAGGCGGATGGCCATCCGTTAACGGCGGGTAGTCAGCTTGGCCGCCTGACGGCTATCCGGATGCTGTTCCGCTGGCTGCTGACGCGTCACGTTATCCTGTATAACCCGGCGGACATGCTGACGTTGCCGAAAGAGGAAAAGCGGCTGCCGGCGCAGGTGCTGAGCGTGGAAGAAACCGGCGGGGTGTTGCAGTCGGTGGAGAGCGGCACGGTTCTCGGGCTGCGTAACCGGGTGATACTGGAAGTGCTGTGGAGCAGCGGTATCCGGCGGGCGGAGGCGGTCAACCTGATGCTGAGCGATATCGACCTGAGCCGGGGGGTGATGGTGGTGCGTCAGGGCAAGGGCAATAAGGACCGGGTGGTGCCGCTGGGTGAACGGGCGAGCAAGTGGCTGGTACGCTACCTGAACCATGCGCGACCTGAACTGGCGAAACGCTATGACAGCGGTCACCTGTTTATCAGCCACAGAGGAAACGGACTGGCACGGGTGACGCTGACGCAGATGGCAGGGAAAGCCATCCGGGAAACGGGACACCTTGATAAACCGGGGGCGTGCCATGTGTTCCGGCACTCGATGGCGACGCAGATGCTGGAGAACGGCGCGGACACGCGACATATCCAGGCGATACTTGGCCATGAGAAGCTGGAGACGACGCAACTCTACACGCGGGTCGCCATCGGTCACTTGCAGAAAGTGCATGAACAGACCCATCCGGCAGAGCGGAAACAGCGGGCACGGCGTAAAAAACAGCGCGACGAGCGCAGGCCGGACGCTAAAACATCGCCGGACAGCCTGAAAAAGTAGCTCGTTCCCTTCAAGGCCGCAAGACGGCGCGGGGCAACAGGCGCGCCGTCCGTGGCGCACCTCTTGCCTTGGTCAGCATCGGTGCTCCGGCGGTAAATGTCGCCCGGCCAGCGCTCACCGTCATCACTCTCTGCAACAATCGTTGCTGGCCGTTCGTCATTCAACATAATGTGGCATTACGCGAAAGCCGCTGAACGCGGCCAACGCGTAACACACATTATGTCTGCGCCGGTGGGGTGATGGGCGCGTTGCGGTCTTCTTCCACACCGGCGTGCGGCTGGCCGCCGGGGTTGTGCTCTTCAGAACAGCGCGGCGCACAGGGCTGCGCCCTCTGCTGTCGGCCCCGGTGTTCCTTCCCTGGCTCCCACGGTGTGGCCGCCCTCCCTGGCGGCGCAGGCTGCGGCGTCAGCCTCGACCAACGTCAACCCCAAAGCAGAAGCCGTTCCTTCGTCACGGCGCTTAACGGCTTCACCTCGCCCCCGCCCCAACCCCAACCCCGCTGCACTGGCTGCGCCCGGCTCGCAGTCGCAAGCTCCTTGCTCGTTCCCGTGCTCGCCATCTTCGCCCCGTGCGGCCCCCGCCGGGGGCCTCCCTGCTTAACGGCTTGTCTTGCGGGCTTCGCCAGCCCGCGCCCGGCAGACGCTTCACCGTCCCACAGCAAGCTGCGGAACGGCTCGCGCCGCGTTAAAACCCGGTTCAACAGCAAACGACTAATGGCAGCGGCTGACGCCGCTGCTATGATGCGTGGCAGGCAGACAGGGACGTCACAGCGTGGCGGTAGCGTGTCCGGGGGCAAAAGTGCGCATCGGGGTGTTGGGGTTGCGGGGCGGTTAACCTGGCCGAAGACGCTGCCTGAAAAGGCCGTTGCTTCAATGAGTTAAGTGCACTAAAAAGTACGACGCGCCTCGGGTAATCCCTATGACCCGATAGGGATA
>NZ_SZVX01000038.1:0-9864 GCF_007210685.1 Dickeya sp. ws52 | reverse complement strand
CCCAGTGGATCAACCCAACTTACCGGGTTTTTGACATACGCATAGAGGTTAAGACCACCTCTTATCCCTATCGGGTCCGGCGAGACATAACACCCACCGGCCGGGTCGTAGTACCGAAAGCGGTTATAGCACAGCCCGCTTTCGCTGTCACGGAGCTGCCCGGCGAAGGCCAGGCCGGGGTCCGGACTTTCCGATTTTTCTGTCTGACGCTGGCCCCACAGCGTGGCTGTCGGTGCCTGCCAGCGCAGGGTGCCGTCCGGTGTGAACAGTGCCTGCGGGGTACCGTTCTGGCTGCTGGTCACAAAATCCGTTTCCCAGTCGCCGCCGGTGTGCTGGCGTTGCTGTACCACCAGCTCTCAGCCGTTGTACACCCAGTGACGACGCTGTATCAGCTGGCCGTGGCGGTAGTGGCGGATTTCCGCTATCTGGTCGCCGTCCCACAGGTAGCGGGTCTCTTCGGCTTTCTGGTCGCAGCGTTTGCCCACCCGGCGGCCGAACGGGTCGTAGCGGTACAGCCAGCGCTCGCCGGTCGGGGTATCTACCACCCGCAACTGGTTGCGGCTGTCCCAGCGGTACTGCCACACCTGCGGGCGGTAGCCCGGCTGCACCACCTGTTTACGGATAAGCCGTCCGGCCCTGTCGTACTGGTAATGGGTGTCATCGTGCTGCACCAGTCGGCCAGACTGCCACTCGGTGAGGCGGCCCGCTTCCTGCGGCAGACCGGTGCGGGTGTAGTGGAAACGGGCGGTGGTGTCTACCGGTTTGCCCGCGCCGCCGCTCAGCACTGCCTGCACCCGGCCGGTGGCGTCCAGCCGGTAACCTTCGGCGTCGCGGTTGTGACGCACCCCGGTCAGGTTACCGGCGCCGTCGTAGCGGTATTCCCGCGTCTGGGCTGCCAGCAGGTGGCCGTCGTGCTGTGCGCCGCTCATCTCCCGCGTCAGCCAGCCCATCACGTCGTATTCCCGCTGCTGGGCAAAACCGCTGCCACCGGTACGAAGCGACTCGCGGCCCGCCGCGTCCTGGGTCAGGGTCAGGTCGGCACCGTCCGGCAGCTGCACCTGCCGCAGCTCGCCGGTACGGGTGTAATGGAACAGACTGGTGAGCGGCGCGAGGGCGTTTGTCGTGTCGTCCGCATCGCCGTCCCAGGTCAGGGTGCGGGTGACGGTGCGGGTCGCGTCATCAACCTGGCGGGTGAGCAGCGTGCCGTTGTGCCATTCACGCACCACCCGGTCGCGCAGGTCGTAGTCCAGTTGCACATGGGCGGTGGCCGACGAGACCTCGGTCAGGCGGCCCACCGCATCGTACCGGTAGTGCAGGGTGTCGTCCGGCGCGGTCTCACGCAACAGCAGCCCGCGGGCGTCGTACAGGAAGTGGCGGGTGTCGCCTTCGCCGTTGCGCACGCTGACGCACAGGCCGTCCTCGTCGTAGCCGTAGTGGGTCTCGGTGCCGGTCATGTCGCGCTCGCGGATGACCCGCCCGTCGGCGTCCAGCCACCACTGCCAGCGGCTGCCGTCCGGCGCGGTGACGGCTATCAACTGCTGGCTTTCCCTGTCGTAGTCGTAGCGCCAGGTGCGGCCTTCGGCGTCGGTGCGCGCGGTCAGCAGGTCGAACGGCCCGAAGCTCTGACGCCACAGCGCGCCGTTGCCGTCCACGTAGCTCAGCAGGTTGTTATGGCGGTCGTACTGGCGCTGCTCTTCCTTGTCATCCGGGCGTATCAACTGCTCCGGCAGCGTCCAGCTGGCCCGGCGGTAGCCGAGCCGGAAACGGGCGCCGTCCGCCCGTTGCCACTGCACCACCCGGTCCTGCCCGTCGTAGCGTAACTGCCGGGTGCGGCTCTCGGCGTCGGTGGCGCTCAGCAGCCGCTGACGGTGGTCGTACTGTAACCGGGCCTGCACCTCACCGGCGGCGTCGCTGACCTGGGTCAGCAGGCCGTAGCGGTTCCAGGTGAATCGTACCTCGCTGGCATCCGGGCCGGTGAGCCGTTCCGGGTTGCCTTCAGCGTCGTACACCCAGCCCCACTCGCGGCCCAGCGGGTCGGTCACGCCGCACAGCCGCTGCGCCTCATCATAATCGTACTGCCACTGGTGGCCGCTGGCGTCGGTAAAGGTGCTGACCCGCCCGGTATCGTCCAGATAGCCGAATTCGACCACCCGCCCGGCGGGCGAGATTTCCCGCAGCAGGTTGCCGACCTCGTCGTAGTCGTAGCGGGTGACGTGACCGAGCGGGGAGGTTTCCCAGCTCATCAGGTGCAGGTCGTTAAAGCCGAATTCGCTGCGCTGGCCGAGGCCGTCGGTCATCACTACCCGGTCGGGCAGGTAGTCGAAGCGGGCGGTCAGAAAGCCGTCGGCACAGGTGGTATAGACACAGCGCCCCTGCGCGTCGTACTCGTAGCGCGCCCAGGTCTGGTCGTTGTCGTGCCAGCGGGTCAGCCGATGGGCGGTGTCGTACTCGTAATAAAGGTGATAGGCGTGGGTGGCGTCCGCTTCCACCAGCCGCCCCTGTTCGTCCTGGCGGTATTCGGCCAGCAACGTCTTCTGACCGCCATCGATGCGTTGTATCTGGTGCAGGAATTCGCCCTGCCATACCAGCAGCAGGGTGACGCCGTCGCTGTGGCGCACCTGGCGCAGGTAGCCTTTCGGGTCACGCACCAGCTCGATGCGGTTGTCGTGGCTATCGTGAAGGGCCGATAGCCACCGGCGCTCGCCCTGTACCACACTAAAGTCGCGCCAGGTCTGCTGGTCGCGGTGCCACAGGCTGAAGCCGTCGCCCCGGCGGTGCAGGGTAAATTCAGGGTAGTGCGGGCAGTACACCGCCTGCACGTCCTGATGGAAGGTGAAATCGATGTCGTAGCCCTGCGCCAGCGTGATGACCACGTGGGTGTTGAGGCCGTCGCGCGTTACCGTCGCCACCTCGCTCCAACTGTCGTGCCAGCCGCGGCCCAGCAGCCCGACATGCCCGGAGGCGGAGCGATAGGTGCGCTCGAACACCAGCGGCAACGTCTGGCCCAGTTCGATATCGGTACGGGATTCAATCACCTCGCCGCTGGCGATATAGACCGGGTCTTTCAGGAACGCCTTTACTGCTGCCTTGACGCGCGTCAGCCCACTGCTGGCTTTGAAAGCCTGACTGGCACAAGATGATTTATCCGCGAGGCGACCGGCAATCCACTTTGCCCCTGCTCTGGAGCCGCGTAGTACTGCCTTGGGACCACGGATAAACAGCTTTCCCAGCCCCTTCAACATACCCCGGCTGGGCGGCACCAGAAACTCCACCGCAATCAGCAGCGCTTTTTCCCACCAGCTGAATTCGTCGGCGATGTCCAGATAGGTGCCCTGCCCGGAGCCAAAGAATACCGTTGAGGCGCCTTCTTTGATAGTGGCGCCACACACGGTTTTATCGTCGATACGGGCGGCTGGCGCGTCGTTCACGAACACCGACTCGCTGCCCTGGGCAATCAGTTGCGGACTGTTGTGCCTGGTGCAGGCGACGGTGTCTTTCGTGGCGCGGGCCACCGGCTGTTTTTCGACAAACACGTTGCCCGAGCCCGCCGCCACCGGCCCGAAGGCCGGTGACGCACTGTCCACCATCGCCGAGACCTTGTTGGTGACGGCGGAAATCAGGTCACCGGCAGCAAACACCGCCAGTGCCCCGACAGCCGCCACTGCCAGCCCGCCGGTGACGCCGACCAGAAACACCGCCGCGGCCGCGACGGCCGCGGCGACCAGCGCCCCGGCCACGGCACCGGCCAGCGCGCCGAGAAAACTCTTGTGTTTGATGGTCTTGCCCGGCGAGGTTGGCGGTTTACCCTGACAGGGTTGCGGCCGGTCGGCGGGCGGGTTGGGACGGTTTCCGGCATGCATGGCCCCCACCCGGGCCACCCGGCTCAGAATATCGTTGAGCATCGTGACTCCCTTCAGGACGCGGCGTTAAACGTCTCGATAACCGCCAGCAGCGCGGCTTTCTGTTCATCCTTCAGCTCACCGGCGGCGGTAACGGTAAAGGTCAGCAACAGCTCGCCGCGCACCTGCATCACCACCACCTGGTGCATCGGGCCTTCCGGCGAGCGCCAGCTGTACTCCAGTCCGCGCGCGGGTTGACCATCCAGCGTCAGTTCCCAGGCGGCGCGCTCCTGATAGCCCTTCAGGTGGGCGGAAAATTGTGACAGCGTCTGTTCATAGACGGTGTCCGGCGACAGGCCGAATTCAATCGGTGTGCGGTTGACCACCAGATTGGCGGTATCGCCCGGCAGCACAAACACGTGCAGCGACTCGTCGCGCCAGCCCGTCGGAATAGCCAGGGTGCCTTCGTTCATCTGATACATGCGTGCTGCTCCCTCAGTTCAAATCGATACGGGTGCCGTTCAGCACCAGTCCTTTACCGGTAATGGAAATGTTGCCGTCCTTGTCGATGGCGATGAAGCCGCCGGCGGTGGCAATCAGGATGTCGCCGCTCTGGGACTGGATGGCGATATTGTTTTTCACCTGCAGCGACTCGTTGTCGTCGACGGTGGTGTGGCGGTTTTGGGTGACGGCGACGGTCTGCTCACCCTGAATCTCGGTGACCTGATTTTCCTTCACCGACACCGTCTGGTTGTGCTGCACCACCACGGTCTGGTCGCCGCCGACATTCTCGGTATGGCTGGCGTTGACCGATGTACTGCGGTTATTCAGCACCACGGTGTTCATGTCCTTCTGGGCGTGGATAAACACCTCTTCCTGCCCGGCCTGGTCTTCAAAGCGCAGCTCGTTAAACCCGGCCCCTTTATGGGTACGGGTGCGCAGCGAGGTGCGGGTCTTGCTGGCCGGCAGCGGATACGGCGACGGGTTGGTGGCATGGAAGGTCCGCCCGGTCACTATCGGCTGGTCCGGGTCGCCCTCCAGAAAGCTCACCACCACTTCATGACCGATACGTGGAATGGCGATTAACCCGTACTGCCCACCGGCCCAGCCCTGACTGACCCGCACCCAGCAGGAGCTCTGGTCGTCGCTGGCACCATAGCGGTCCCACGGGAATTGCAGCTTCACCCGGCCAAACTCGTCGCAGTAAATCTCTTCCCCTGTCGGGCCGACCACGGTGGCAATCTGCGGGCCGTCCACCATCGGCTTGTACGGCATGGACGCACGCCAGGTGGTGGTGGCCTTCACCACCTCGAAACTGTTGCTGATGGTGGTCGGCTCGCCGCCACTTTCTTCTTCCAGCGCCTGCGGCTGCTGACCGCTGTGGGTCACCGCCACCACCTGCCAGGCCAGATTAAATGCCGGGTTCGGGTGCTCGGTGAGGGTAAAGGTGCTGCCCGGCATCAGTTCGGCGGCGTTGGATTCGCCGCTGCCGGTCATCGCCCCGGCGCGCAGCGCGTCCAGCCGGTAGCCGGTAAACGCCTTGCCGCTCGGGTCCTGCTTGAAGCGGCCGGGATAATCAAAGTGCTGGTAGGATTCGCGCTGGTGCGCCAGTTCGTTGCTGGTTTTCTTGTGCGACAGACCATACGCCGGGGTTTTGAAGCTGTAATCCTTCAGTTCCACCTCAGCCGTGCTCACCGCCTCGGCATAACGGAAACGGCGGACATACGCCCCTTCGGTCAGCCCTTGTGTTGCCAGGTTAAAAAACAGCTCGGGGCCTTTGGTCAGCGCACCAGCGTCATCGGCAAACACCACCCGGTGCTTGCCGGCTTCGAATTCGTGGAAGTAGAACAGCCCTTCTTCCGCCGCCAGCCGGTTGATGAACGCCAGGTCGCTTTCGCGGTACTGCACGCAGTATTCACGGACGGCGTGGTCATGGCGCAGGGCAAAGGCAAAGTCGCTGATACCGGCTTCCTGCAACAGTTCGGTGATGATCTCATCCGGTTTTTGGGTCTGGAAAATACGGGCGTTGGTGCGCAGACCGAGCCGCCACAGCGCCGGGCGCACCTCGGCCTGATAGCGGGTGCGGCGAAAACCGGTGTCGCCCTGGGCAAAGCGGCTGACGATGCCACTGACCCGGCGCTGCAGCTCGCCTTCGTACCACACCAACAGCTCGCACGGCTGGTCCAGCACCGCGCCGAAGTGGATGCCGGGTAAGGCGCTTGCCAGATTGAGCGACAGCGCAAACGGCTGGTTCAGCGCCTCGCTCAGTTCAAAATCCACCACCGCGAACGTCGTTTCCGGCAACGCGCCGACCTTCACGGTAAACTGCAATCCGGTACTGTTAGCCACCTGGCTTCCTCCTAATTCCCTGTCTGCGTCCGCCCTCAGCGATAACCGTCGCCATCGCTCAGGGCAGGCTGAAAACGACAACACCCGGACCGGAGTCCGGGTACGGCGTAATTACGCTTCGATCGGCGCGCGCCAGTCGTCAGAGCCGGAAGTGCCGGCGACGGTGTGCTCCCAGTCCACCTTGCGGTAGGCCAGCGACACTTCGATCAACTGGGTGTAATCCTGCTTGGACGGGTCCTGGCAGTGCGGCATCTGGCTGTTGATGTCGACGATGGTGGCGTCGGTCAGGGTGGTGGTGAAGAAATGCTCCTGCTTGCCTTCAACAGAGGTGCGATACCATTTCAGGGTCACGGTCGGCAGCATTTCGCCGGAGGCCAGCGCGTTATACAGCAGCGGGACGGCCTTGTTTAGGGCGACGGTGAACTTGAACGGTTTGTGCACGCGCTGACCGGCAGGCTGGCCGGACTGCGGGTCGGTCGGTACGGTCACGACGTGGTTGAATTCCTGAACCAGCATCTCATCTTCGTGACCCTGCACGTAGATGTTGCCGACGGAGTCGGAGGTGAAGGCACCGGCGGTGATGTTGCCCTGGGTTTTCCCTTCGATGCTGATATAGCATGGAGTTGGCATAGTCTTGCTCCTTGTTGTTGAACGGTTAGTGTAACTTCAGGGTTTCTTTAGCAATTCTCATACCAACTTTTATCTTATTGTTTTTAAACATAATTAACCTAAGTCAAATTTTCCCTAAGTCAAATTTGAGCAAAAAGTTGCGCAGACCTCGCGAAAAAACGGCATCCATTGCGCAAACAGGGATTTATGCTGGAAAGTGAGCAAGAAATTGCGCAGATTTTGTGATTGTTCTGATGGTGGTTGTTTAGTGAGCGGGTGTCATCCGTTTTTATGTGATCGTTATCACGTAATGTGTTCTGTGCGATCACCGGATCCTGGCGGAAGAGTGTGCGTCGGGGCGAGGCAGACAGAATAAAAAGGGCCGCGCGTTTTACTCATGACATCATCATCTGGGGAGGTGACGCCCCGAGCTGTCATTTCAGTTTGGTCAGTGATGGATACATTCTTTTTTAATACGGCAAAACAGGGCAGGGAAGTCATCGAAATGCGACGTATTAGGCTGGCGTGATACTTTTTCGTGAAAGTGTCAGACTTGGTTTTTTATGCAGTGTAGCGAAAAGGATATTCTGAAATGGTTTTCTGAACGTATTCTGAAATGCAAAGGGCTGCATACGCAACCCCTTGATAAATTTGGCTCCTCTGACTGGACTCGAACCAGTGACATACGGATTAACAGTCCGCCGTTCTACCGACTGAACTACAGAGGAATCGTTGGAACGGGGCGCATCTTATCTGTGCGCCCTTAGACTGTCAACGGGCAAAACAGACATTCTGCACCGACTGCTGGGCTTCTGTACAATCCGCAGGATTCGTCGCCGTTTGGGTGATAAATCCGGCGACTTATTGCTTTGTTTGCCAGCGCTGCAGCCGTTCAAGCGGGTTCTGTCGGTAAAAACCGCAAAAATTTCGATATACCGTTGGGAAACGCTCAGCTAATAAATCCGGCGCGCTAAAGAAATATTCAGACAGCACGGCGAAACACTCTGCCGGGTCGGTAGCGGCGTAGGGATCCATGCTGGCGGCGTCTTCTCCTACCAGCTCAATTTCTTCGCGCAGTGCTTCCATCGCGGCATGTAGCGTTTGCTCCCATTGGGCGATTTCGCGGAGTGGCATCGATGGCACACCGGAAGGACGTTCATTACCTCGCCTATCCAGTTTATGCGCTACTTCATGGATGACCAGATTGAACCCGGAAAGGTCAAATGAATCTTGAATCTCCAGCCAGTTCAGCACGATAGGCCCCTGATCCCAGCTTTGCCCAGACTGAATACTGGGGCCGCTATGCACCAAACCGTATTCATCCATCCATTCGTCATCGACTCTGAAGGGTTCAGGGTGGATGAGAACGTCATGAAAGCCATCAAGCCACTCGATGCCCAGTTCCAGCACCGGAAGGGCAAACAAGAGCGCGGTGCGTTTTGCCATTAGCTCGGTAAGTACCAGCCCCTGTAACGGCACCAGACGTTTCTGCCGCAGAAACTGTCTGGCCACCATGACGATGTGCTGCTGCTCAGGCTCGGCCAGCGGTGTCAATAACGGGATTGACAATGCCGGTTGCCAATCCAGAAACGCATCGGGGGTGGGGGATTTCCATTGCCACTTCATCATGGTGTTGCTCGCTAAGTCATCACTTGAATTCAAAGGCGTCGGTTTGTTCTTGTTAACATGCCATAAAACAGGGCATTATAAGCACCACTTTCGCGGAGAGATGCCGGAGCGGCTGAACGGACCAGTCTCGAAAACTGGAGTAGGGGCAACTCTACCGGGGGTTCAAATCCCCCTCTCTCCGCCACTCATCCTTTAAATTCAATAGTTTACCGTTAAGTTTTTCTCGTGTCCTGCATCAGGTAGTGCATTAAAAATCCATTAGTAACAGCCTTTTCTGCTGCACTCATTTCTATCATGTTGCATTCCTCTGAGCATTCATTTTTATCTCCTCTGGCTCACACTCTCAAAACAATTTTACTTTAGGTCATTGTTAGCACGAGAAAATCTGCTCCGGCTGACGTGTGAGATACGTTAGGGATTAATGGGGTATAAATGAAAGCCCGCGATACCATGAAGGCTGAAAAACAGATTTTAAGTTAAGCACTTATCAGAAGAACAGTATAGGCAATCAGTAAATTTCTCTGAGATGTGGTGTGATCGAGTGATTTGCGAACATTGGTCAAGTAACCAGCAAAAGGTGGGCCAGATCACATTCAATTCTTCAATGCCCCACCTTGGGCTGCCGGAAACCTTTTTTCACTTTCTCTATAGTGTTGAATGAGATAGCTTTATTACAATTCATAAACAACATTAGTTGGGCAAACAATGACAACACAGAAGTCCATAGAAGAGACCAAGAAAGCGTTGCAAGAGTGGTTTGATGTCAGTCGTTACGATGGTCTGAAAGATCTCACCTTAGAACAAATATATGCTGAGCTTGAAAGGCGGATGTTTGCTTACAAAACTAGGCAGCAGTGGGCTACAGCAGGCGATGAGAACCGCATGCAGGCTATTTATCATGATGCTCTAATCCATTCTGGTAAGGTCTTATGTGAAAACCAATGGATCTCTGATAGCCATAAACTAGCCCATAGCTATGCAGTCAGGCCAATGACAAGGAATTCGTTGTTCAACTATGGGCGGGCTATGTATCGTCTGGAAAACACTGACCCGAAAGATGATGTTTCAGTGAGTTCGGAATACATTTCTGAATACCTGATACAGGGAGGTCTGAACCCTTCTCACAAGATGCTGATTGAAATTGATTTGGAAGAAGCCAGTAGCGACGATCTGGCAGAACATCTAAAGGTATTGATTACTGAATGGCAAAAGCACCTCAAAACGCCTAAGCCACCTAACCGAATTTTTCGTTTTGGTCATAAAACCTTTCAAAGAATACTTGATTACAAAGTAATCCCTTTAATGGATTTGATTGCATGGGAACAGCTCTACAACGACGGTAAGACCATACCGTTCACCATTTTAGGGTGTGTCCCGTAACTGTTTTTTGTACAATCAGGGACATGATTTCATCACAAGAAGTGCTTTAATTTGGCTC
>NZ_SZVX01000037.1:0-10057 GCF_007210685.1 Dickeya sp. ws52 | reverse complement strand
CCCTGACGGGCCAACGCGTTGCGTTGTTCAACACGCAATGCGTGTTGTCCTGCAACTCGAATTATTTTGGGTATATATACTCCGCGCCTGCGTATCCCGAATTATGGCGGGGAATATGGTGGGGAATAATGTAATTGATTGTACATCGGGTTTTCCTGCCGCCCTTCTGCACATATAATGCGCATCCGGACTTTATTGTCCGGATAACAACAATTCCTTTGCCGCAATGGCTTTTAACACTCAACAAAGACATGAAAATGAGTATTCGCGCGATCCTGACGTTAGTTGTGGCGGCGGCTGCCTTCAGCCAGACAGCACTCGCCGTGGTTTATCCGTTGCCAGCTCCGAATAGCCGGCTGGTAGGAGAAAATCTCCAAGTTACCATCCCCAGCGACAGCACCGATGCGCTGGAACACTTTGCCGCTCAGTACCAGATGGGCCTGAGCAACCTGCTGGAAGCCAATCCGGGTATTGATGTGTATCTGCCAAAACCCGGCAGCACCATGACGGTGCCGCAGCAACTGATTCTCCCGGACACCCCGCGCGAAGGCATCGTGATCAACAGCGCCGAGATGCGTCTGTATTACTTCCCGAAAGGTTCCAAAACCGTAGTGGTATTGCCGATCGGTATCGGCCAGCTCGGCAAAGACACCCCGATCAACTGGGTAACCTCAGTACAGCGTAAGAAAGAGCGCCCGACCTGGACGCCGACCGCCGCCATGCACGCGGAATACGCCGCCCGCGGTGAGTTCCTGCCCAAGGTTTATCCGGCCGGCCCGGACAACCCGATGGGGCTGTACGCGCTCTACATCGGTAACCTGTACGCCATCCACGGCACCAATGCCAACTTCGGTATCGGCCTGCGCGTCAGCCATGGTTGTGTGCGTCTGCGCGACAAAGACATCAAATACCTGTTTGACCACGTTCCAGTCGGCACTCGCGTTCAGTTCATCAATGAACCGGTGAAAGCGACGGTAGAGCCGGATGGTTCTCGCTATGTCGAAGTACATAACCCGCTGTCTCGTACCGAGGAAGAGTTTAACTCCGACACGCCGGCACCGCTGAAGTTGACCCCGGTCGTCACCAAAGTACTGGCGGATGCCAGTGTGAGCGAAAGCGCGGTGAATCAGGCGCTGCAAACTCGCTTAGGTATGCCGACGAAAGTGAACGGTGCCGAAGAAAACATCGCACCGATCGCGCCGGCTAACCCAGAGGCTCCGCAGGCACCGGTTATTCAGCAGACCAATACGCCGGCAACGCCGGATAATGCACAGCCGGTTGTTACCGACGCCGCACCGGTCGTCGCAACTGACGCAAACAAATCCTGATCTCTGGATGTTAATCCTTTTAACAGGGCGGCTTAGGCTGCCCTGTTTGTTTTGGGTTGATGGTTGATTCCTTGGCGTCACCTAATTTCATTCCGCGTGGCTATCATTGATATATACCCCAAATAATTCGAGTGGCAGGACAACACGCCGACATGTTGAACAACGCCCGCGTTGGCCCAGCTAACCGCGTCGACGACTCGAATCTTCCTTCATGATCAACTCCGTGAGTTTTTCAATCTGCCGGCCTTCTTCATCGAAATTATGTTCATCGAGCCACTGCGTGTACGCCGCCCGCAACGCGGGATATTCGCCGTCAATGATTGAATGCCACGCTGTATCGCGGTTGCGCTGATGTGTAACGATTGCCTGACGGAAAATCCCTTCGAACGTGAAGCCATAGCGCAACGCAGCGGCCCGAGAGGGAGCGTTTAGCGAATCGCATTTCCATTCAAAGCGGCGATAGCCAAGGTCTTCAAAAACGTACTTCAGCAGAAGCGACATGGCCTCCGTCGATAAACGCGAGCGTTTCATACGCGGAGAATACGTGACATAGCCAACCTCAATCACACCGTTTGGCGCATCAATACGCATGAGGGCAAGCGTACCGACCGCCTTACCGCTAACCTGGTCAACCACCGCATAATGCATTGGGTCGGCTAACGTTGCAGCAGCGGTTAAATAGATGCGATAAGCCTCGAACGTGTCAAATGGACCAACAGGGAGGTAGGTCCAATCACGCAAATCATGAGCGTCCTGATACGCGTCATAGAGATCGGCGGCATGGCGTTCAACATCAACGCGTTCGAGCCGGCAATAGCGGCCAACAAGAGCTTGGCCATCGGGAAGCTGCGCGCCTTGCCAGTCCGGCAGGGCGTTACCAATAGGCTGCCGGTACTCATTCAATCTAACGACCATTTATTTACCTTACTCTGGAGAGGTGTGAGTTGTTACCAACATAAGGCAATACTGGTATCTTAAAAAGGTCCACAAATCGTCACTTTTTTAGGTCCACGCCATGATTAACATCATCGGTGCTTTAGGGCCTGGCGCAGTCACACCGACAACAAAAGAAAACGGGCTCGTCATCGGCTACGGCAATACCCACGCAGAAGCCATCCCTGGCGCTGTGAGTACGCTTGCACAGCTGGTGCAGAAAGCCGCGCTTTCCTAACGGTTATTGCCATGACGTTGATTGATACCCCCCGCGGTCATCCCGCCGGTTCCTCTCTTCCCCTCAGGCTTGCCGCCCGTCATACACGATGATGTAAAGCGTGACTGAGATTCGCGGTCCATTGCACTGCTGTTTAGGCTTCACTTCACAAAATCAATTGACTTATCATTAGTTGACTTGTTAACTAATGACATTCTCATCTATTTTAACGGATCTCACCATGTCACAGACCGAATCCTCCGCTCGTCGGCATTTCGCCATTCAGTTGGGTCAAACCACTCGCCTGTGGCGCCGGGTTATTGACCGGGAATTGCAACCTTACGGATTAACCCAGGCCAGTTGGCTGCCGTTACTGTTCATCGCCCGTGAAGAGATGCCGACTCACCAGAAAGCGCTGGCCGAATCGCTGGGGCTCGACGCATCGGCCGTCGTGCGGGTACTGGATAATTTACAGAAACAAGGTTTTATCGAGCGGCGGGAAGGCAGCGATCGCCGTTTTCGCGAAATTCATCTCACCGCCGTCGGGCTTGAGCAGGTGAAAAAAGTGGAATCCATCGCCGGGCAGGTCCGTAATCAGGCGCTCGAAGGGGTATCGGAACCGGATATTCAACAGGTCAGTCGCATTATCGATCAGGTTATTGCTAATCTCTCCCGCAGCGAAAACGGTCTCTCATGAACAATCACGTATCCCGGCTGATAGGATTTCGGCGCCTTGGCCAACGCCAGCGTACTTTTTTACTGACGGGCGCTGCATTGCTGTTATTCGCGTTGCTGATACTGGCCTACTGGTTTCACCAGCGTTTCACGCACATCACGGAAACCGATGCACGCGTCATGGGAGAAGTGATTCCGCTGGCCAGCCGAGTGAATGGTTGGGTCACCGCCCGCCCGGTGATTGACGGCGATGTCATCCGCAAAGATCAGTTGCTGGCGCAGATAGATGATCGCGATGCCCGCCTGCGGCTGGCGGAACAGGAGGGGAATCTGGCCGTCGCCGACGCCCAAATCAGTTATAGTCAAACCCAGCGTCAGGTCACCGATCTCACCACGCAAGCCGCGCTGGACGAAGCGCGCGCGAAGCTGGCGTCAAGCGACTCCGCCGTCAATAATGCCGGTTATCAACTCAGCCTGGCGCAAAATAACTTCCAGCGCGACGATCAATTATTGAAAAGCAACCTGACCGCCCGCAAAACCTGGGACGAGTCGCACACGACACTGTTGCAACGTCAGAGTGAACTGCGCGAAGCCGAGGCTCAACGCGGCGCACAGCACGCAGCGTTGAATAACGCTCAGGCCCAGCGCAACACGTTGCAGGTGCTGGATAAACAGATTGAGATGCAGCGCCAGCAACGCATTGCCTTGCAGGCACAGGTCGATCAGCTCAAACAGGAGATCGCCGACCGGGCGTTACGTTCTCCGGTCGACGGTGTGGTAGATCGCACCATCGTCAATGTGGGCAGTTACGCCCAGGCCGGCCAGTGGATCATGCTGGTACACGACCCCCGCAATCTGTGGGTCGAAGCCAACATCAAAGAGACCGCCATCGGCCGGGTACGAGTTGGGCAGCAAGTGGATATTCAGGTCGATGCGTATCCGGACAAACAGATTAGCGGCCATGTCATACGGGTTGGCGATACGGCGACCAGCCAGTTTGCCTTGCTGCCGAGCCCCAATCCCTCCGGCAACTTCACCAAAATTACCCAACGTGTGCCGGTACGTATCGCGCTGGATGATCCCAACAGCGGCCTGAAACCGGGTCTGATGGCGGAAGTAAGCATCAATGTCGCCGATTGAAGCCCAGGCCGCACGTTTCGGCTATCGCTATCGCTGGCTGGCGACCGTCACCATCATGCTCGGCACCATCGCCACCACCGCCACGGCGACCATCGTTAATGTGGCGATGCGTGACATCATGGGCGCATTCGGTATGGGGCAGGATCAGGCGCAATGGTTATCCACCGCCTTTCTGGCTTCGATGACCGCGACCATGCTGATCACCGCCTGGACACTGGAGCGTTTTGGTTACCGCGCCACCTATGTCGGCTCGCTGGCGGTGTTCATCGCCGGTAGCCTGCTCGGCACCTTCAGCCAGAACAGCACCGAGGTGATCGTTGCACGAATTCTCCAGGGTGGCGCCAGCGGCGTGATCCAGCCACTGGCGATGATCATCATCTCGCAGGTATTTCCCGTGTCGGAACGCGGTAAAGCGATGGGGATTTACGGCGTCGGCGTGGTTCTGGCGCCGGCACTGGGGCCGGCTGCCGGCGGATTAATGGTCGACCAGCTCGACTGGCGCGCCGTGTTCATGGTGGTGGTGCCGTTTTGTCTGGCCGGGATCGCCGCCGCATGGGTTATTCTGCCGGGCAAAAGCGCACAAACCGGCGGTTCGCCGCGCCGCTTCGATACCATAGGGTTCATTCTGCTGGTCACGGCGTTAACCTCGCTGCTGGCCGGGCTATCCAATGGGCAGCGTGAAGGCTGGGGATCATTTTTTATTCTCTGCCTGCTGACTACCGCGGTAATCTCAACACTGGCGTTTATCATCCGCGAGTTCACCACACCGTATCCGCTGCTGAGTCTGCGGGTATTCGCCAACCCGGCGTTTACCTCCGGCTGCATCGTGGCATTCGCTCTGGGAGCGGGCATCTACGGTTCAACCTATATCATCCCGTTGTTTGTACAAAGTATTCAGGGCTACACGCCGACGCGCTCCGGCTTGCTGCTGATGCCTGCCGGACTGGCGCTCGGCATGGTGTTCCCACTGGCGGGGGCGCTCAGCGACAAGCTCAAACCGCACCTGTTGGTGATAGCAGGTTTACTGCTGTTCGGGCTATCTTGCTGGCTATCCAGCGCGGCGGATACCGATACCCCCTTCTGGACCATGGCCTGGTGGATAGTCATCGGCCGCGTTGGGCTTGGGGTGATGTTGCCCGCCATGAATGCCGGCGCGCTACGGGCGTTGCCGCCGGCACAATTGGCGCAAGGCGCAGGGAGCCTGAATTTTATTCGTCAGTTGGGCGGCGCCATGGGCGTCAACCTGCTATCGGTTTTTATTGAACGACGCGCGACGTTTCACGGCCAAATGCTGGCACAATCGCTGACGCTGGACAATATTCGCAGCACCGACGCCATCCGCCAGCTTGGCCTGCTGTTTAGCCACGGCGGCAATCCGCTCGGCGAGCCGCTGAGCACCCGCATCAACCCCGGCATCATGACCTATCTGGAATCGGTGTTAACCCCCAAAGCACAGATGTTTGCCTATCTGGATGGCTTTTTTATGGTGGCGATGTTCTTTTTTCTGGCGATCTTACCCGCCTGGTTTATTCGGCCGCGCCCGGTGCTGAACCCTACGCCGTCATCGGCAGCCATCGCCGTGGATAACGCCAAAGCCCCAACATGACTCTGTGAAGCGTCTTCAGAACGCGCCAGATGACAGTTGCCGCCCAGCCGAAAGACCGCTAAGGTTGGGCGGTTAATTTTTCCTTTTTCAGGACGCCAGCTATGTCCAGTAACAGTTTGTCCGGCAACGAAAAAAATCTGTCCAACACGGGACTTCCCACCACCGTGCAACAACCTTGCTATGACCGCCAATCGTTAAAACCCCGTATCGTGCATATTGGCTTCGGTGCCTTTCACCGCGCACATCAGGCGTTGCTGACCGATCGGGTACTCAATCGTCAGGGCGGCGACTGGGGGATCTGCGAGGTGGTGTTATTCAGCGACGATACGCTGATTTCCGCCCTGCGCCGTCAGGATCACCAGTTTACCGTGCTGGAAAAAGCCGCTCACGGCAATCAGGCCATTGTGGTGGGCGCGGTCTGTCAATCGCTACACGCCCGAGTGGAGGGGATCGCCGCGATTCTGGAACAACTGGCGGACCCTGTCGTGGCGATAGTATCGCTGACCATCACCGAAAAAGGTTATTGCCGCGCAGGCAACAAAGGCGAGCTTGATTGCGACAATCCGCTGGTACAGCAGGACATGGCTAATCCGCGTCATCCTTCGTCAGTGCCCGGATTACTGGCCGAAGCGCTGCGCCTGCGCCGTGACCGCGGTATCGCCCCTTTCTCGGTGCTTTCCTGCGATAACGTGCCGGAAAACGGCAAAGTCACCCGTCAGGTCGTGATGGATGCGGCGCGTCTGCAAGACCCCGCGCTGGCGGATTGGATCGCCCGGCATGTCACTTTCCCCAATACCATGGTGGACCGTATCGTGCCGGCCGCCACGCCGGAAACGCTGAATCAGATCGCCGATGCCATCGGCGTCGCGGATCCGTGCGGTATCGCCTGTGAACCGTTTATTCAGTGGGTGGTGGAAGATAACTTTGTGGCCGGCCGCCCTGACTGGGAACTGGCGGGGGCGCAATTGGTCGATGATGTACTGCCGTTTGAAGAGATGAAACTGCGTATGCTCAACGGTAGCCACTCTTTCCTGGCTTATCTCGGCTATCTGGCAGGCTACGAGCATATCAATAATTGCATGGATGACCCGCACTACCGGCAAGCGGTACGCCACCTGATGTTGCAGGAACAGGCGCCGACGTTACAGGTAGCCGGCGTGGATCTGCCCGCCTATGCCGATCAATTGCTTGAGCGTTTTTCCAACCCGGCACTGAAACACCGTACCTGGCAGATTGCCATGGACGGCAGCCAGAAACTACCGCAACGCCTGTTGGCATCACTGCGCTGGCATCTGGCGCGCGGCAGCGACCATCGCGCCTTGACGTTGGGCGTAGCCGGCTGGATGCGTTACGTCGGCGGCATTGACGATGCCGGTCAGGCGATTGATATCCGCGACCCGCTGGTCGCCACGTTGCAGCACATCGTCGGCACCACCGGGGACGATGCAGAGCGGGTCCGCGGTTTGCTGTCTATCAGCGCGCTATTTGGCGATGAATTGCCTAGCAACGCCGCCTGGGTAGCGGAACTGACCAGCGCGTATCTGTCGTTGCGCGACAACGGCGCCAAGGCCACCGTCGCCGCACTGTTCAACGCCTGAGCCTGAGCCTGAGCCATACCGAACGGTATGGCTCACACAGCGTGCAACAGCCACCCCATGCGCCACGCATCGGCAGCCAGTCCCTTGCGCGGCGTTTTTCGTTCTGATATCCCAAAAGGCGCAGATGCGGCACAAGAGTGGCTCTTCTCGACGTATTCAGGTTGCAGCTCAATCATGAAACACCGGCTGCACAGCGCCTGAGATCGCGCATCGTCTGCAATAAGGTGGCTCAGGCTTTACTTTTCCGGCAAGGGCTCCGGCAAATACTCCAGCACATCACCAGGCTGGCAGGACAGCGCCTCGCAAATGCTTTGCAATGTATCGAATCGGATACTTTTCACTTTGCCGGACTTCAGCAATGAAAGATTCTGTTCAGTAATGCCGATCACCCGCGCCAGCTCTCGGGACTTCATCTTCTTTTGCGCCAGCAGTACATCCAGCCTGATAATGATTGGCATAACTCGTCTTACCAACAATTTACTCATGACCGATAAAATACACCGCCTGAGCAGGTGAGATAAATCACACTTTTTGTGGCACACCCCCCGAAAGATCACAAGCCGCTCACAATTCATCGCTGTTTTTTACAATTGTTCTTGCTTTTTGCCTGCTTGCACGGCGAAATAGCGATGATAGTTTCGCCACTTCCCCCGGCGCTATCGTTCCTGTCATCAATCAGTTTTATCGTTTAACGATAAAAAAATGCCTCAGACCGGTAAGACATTACATGTTACCGGTCGATATCTATGATCAAATTAAAAAAACTTATTTCATGATCTCCATGACAGATTCCTATTAAAAGCCGTCAGGAGCGGGATGGCTAGTTTACTTTTGTCGCGAACAGGCAAATGATAAGAACATGAGTTCATTTCAAATGAAATAATGTTTTAATATTGTTAGGCGAATTGATCATGAGTAAACCTATTACGTTCAAACACACGTTCTGCTACGGCAGCGCGAACTTGCTGGGCAGTGGTGCTTTAGCCATCAGTGGCGCCTGGCTAATGTATTTCTATACCACGTTCTGTGGCTTGTCCCTGGTTGAAGCCGCGGCTATTTTCTCCGTAGCCAGCGTCATCGACGCCATCAGTAACCCGATTATGGGTTACATCAGTGATAACTTTTACAATACGCGTATCGGCCGTATCTTCGGTCGCCGTCGCTTCTTCATCCTGCTCGGTATTCCGATGGTGCTGGTCTACCCGATGCTGTGGATGGAAGGCTTGGGCTTCTGGTACTACTTGTCGACCTACGTGCTGTTCGAGCTGATCTACACCTCCATTATGGTGCCGTACGAAACGCTCGCGACCGAAATGACCACCGACTTCAAAGTTCGCTCCAAACTGACGGGTTCCAAGGCCATCTTCGGTAAAGTCGCGAACTTCCTGGCGGCATTTATCCCGGGCCAGTTCATTGGTATCTACGGTAAAGACTCCGCCACGCCGTTCTTCTACACCGGTCTGGCTTATGGCTTCATCATGTGTGCGGCGATGATCGCCCTCTACTTCACCTCCTGGGAACGTTCACCGAACGAAGTAGCGCGCGAGCACACCCAGAACCTGTGGCAGTCACTGAAAAAACTCAGCATCGACATGGCCTCCACTTTCCGTCTGCGTATCTTCCGTAAACATCTCGGCATGTACCTGTTCGGTTTCGGTGCTGAGTGGCTGTTCGCTTCCGCCTTCACTTACTTCATCGTCTTCGGCCTGAAGCAAAGTACGGCGGTCGTTTCTCAGCTCAACAGCTTCAGTTCGATCATGCAGTTTATCTCCACGTTTCTGTTCATCGGCATCTGCGTGAAAATGGGCTTTGGTCGCCCGTACCGCCTGGCGCTGATGGTGGTAATCGTCAGCGTGATCGCCTACGCAGCGCTCTATTTCACTGGCTGGTCTCAGGAGATGACCATCATCGTCCTGTTCGGTATCACCGCTATCTTCGGTTTGAGCACCGGTGGTATCTACTACATTCCGTGGACGGTTTACACCTTCCTGGCGGACGTGGATGAAGTGTTGACGGGCCGTCGCCGCGAAGGGATTTACGCCGGCGCCATGACCTTTGCAGGCAAAATGGTACGTTCCGTCATCGTCTTCGCGATGGGTTGGATTCTGAGCCAGTTCGGCTTTGTTTCCGGCAAAGCGGCACAACCAGAAAGCGCAGTACTGGCGATTGTCGGCGTGTTCTCTCTGGGTGTTATCGCTCTGGCGGTGGTCGCTATCTACTTCAGCGCCCAAATGCGTCTGGATCGTAAGAATCATATGATTCTGCTGCAGGAAATTGCCCGCATCAAAGCAGGCGGCGCTATTGCAGATGTTCCGGCGGAAGCCCGTGCGGTTGCCGAAGAGCTGACCGGCTGGAAATACGAACAGTGCTGGGGTAATAACCCGCTGGGTATGCAACAGGAAGCAACAGAACCGGTAGTTGCAACCTCGTCTCGTTAAGACGTCTTTACCTTCAGTCTATCATCACGACAATGCCGCCTACCGGGCTAACACCGTTCACTTAAGGTGTTTTGAGTGAACGGGATACTGGGTTTTTGAGATCCGAACGGCCCTCGCTTTGG
>NZ_SZVX01000036.1:0-10169 GCF_007210685.1 Dickeya sp. ws52 | reverse complement strand
GCCCAAAGCGAGGGCCGTTCGGATCTCAAAAACCCAGTATCCCGTTCACTCAAAACACCTTAAGTGAACGGTGTTAGGTCGTTATGACCGGCTCTTTTCTTTTACCATGCCTATTTATCTTACCGACATAACGCCAGACACATGGCAGGCAATGCGTTTCGATTTCGTGCGAGATTAAATCACCCGGGAAAACTGACGCTCACGCATTTTGCTGCGCAAATAGATGTCAAAGCACATGCAAATATTGCGGATCAGCAGCCGCCCTTTCGGCGTCACCTGAATACGTTCGGCCAAAATATCAACCAACCCATCTTGTGCCATTGGCGCCAGCAGCGCCAAATCCTCGCGAAAATAGTCACCGAACGACAGGCCATATGCCTGTTCAATCTCAGCAAACTCCAGTTGGAAATGGCAAATTAACGCCTTGACCACATCACGACGGATGCAATCATCACGAGTCAGGGATAAACCGCGCCATAACGCGTGACCGCGCTGTTCAACGTCAGCGTAGTACTGCTTCAATTCTTTCTGATTCTGGGCATAACTGTCGCCAATCATACTGATGGCGGAAACCCCCAACCCCAGTAAATCGGTGTCGCCTTGGGTGGTATACCCCTGGAAATTGCGATGCAGTTTTCCTTCACGTTGCGCCACCGCCAGTTCGTCGTCCGGCCGGGCAAAATGATCCATACCAATGAACTGGTAACCCGCGGCGGTCAGGCTTTGAATGGTTTGCTGCAAAATCGCCAGCTTTTGTTCCGCATCCGGCAGATCAGCATCTTTAATCTTGCGCTGCGCAGCAAACAGGTTGGGTAAATGAGCATAATTGAATACGCTCAGGCGATCCGGACGCAGCTCCGCCACCCGCTGCAAGGTAAAGGCAAAGCTGTCAGGCGTCTGCTTTGGCAAACCGTAGATCAAATCAATGTTGGTGGAGGCAAACCCCAGCGCTTTGGCCCGCTCGATCAGCGCAAAAATAAAGGCTTCATCTTGCTCGCGATTAACCAGCCGCTGCACCTCTTTATTGAAGTCCTGCACCCCCATGCTAAGGCGATTGAACCCTTCGGCGCGCAAATGATCGAGCACATCCAATTCAATTTCCCGCGGGTCCACTTCCAGCGACATTTCCGCGTGTTCAGAAAAATGGAAATGCCGGCGAAGCAACGCCATCAGGCGGCTAATCTGCGCTTTATTCAGGAAGGTTGGCGTTCCGCCGCCCCAGTGCATTTGCGTAACAGTGCGGTTGGCAAACAACGGTGCGCGTTGATGTATTTCCAGCGCCAGCCGATCAAGGTATTCATCCGCTTTATGTAATTGCCGGGTCACCAGCTTATTACAGCCGCAGAAATAACACAGGCGGTGGCAAAACGGGATATGCAAATACAGCGACAGCGGGCGGTGAGGATAACGGGCCACCGCCTGGGCAAACGCTGCGTCATCATAACTGTCGCTGAATTCCAGTGCGGTAGGATAGGACGTATAGCGAGGTCCCGAATAGTTGTATTTCTGGATCAGGGCTAAATCCCAGTCAATAGCCTGTTCGGACATATGCTCACTCCTTCCTGTAACCGGTCCTCGCCGTACGACGTCGCGGCAATCGATGCTGCCCAGCCGGTACGGCACGCTGTAGCCTGCCTTTCCGTTTCGACAGGCACCACAGTTTAACCAACAGACCAACCAAAAAACACAGAACGAATAAGGTTATGAGCAGAAACAGCGCTTTTAGCATTAATAACCGTCTTTAGGATTATTGCGACGCAGCAGTTGCAGCATATCTTCTTCTTGCTCGTCATCTTCTTCGTCATCATCCAGGCTAATGCCCAGTTGCTCCATCAGAATATCGATGCGATCCAGCGTCTCATCCAGCCAGGATTGGTCTTTAGCCGACAGCGTTTCACCTTTCTCCAGCCTGTCCAGCAGCTCATCAAGACGCGGATCATTTTCCAGCATCTCCAGTTCTTCCTGCGGTGACAGATGAGCGGGTTTCTCTTTCGGCGTTAGCGGTGACGTCACCGGTGTAACGGTGCCTTCAGGCAGTAACGACACAGGTTTTTTACTGCCAATACGCGGGTCTGCCGCCTTGCCGGAAGCCCCATTTTTCTGATGGCCGCCCGATGGTTGGGCACGGCTTCCCGCAGCGTGGCCACGGTGTTTTTTCTGGCGTTTGCGGTCGCGAGCTTCAAGATCCAACTGCTCACGGCTTTTTCTTTTGGTTTTCGGTGCAGGAGCTTTGCGTCCCGCCCCTTTTGATGGTTGTTTCATAGCGTCGATCTCGGGTTCGGATGAGCAAATATAGGGAGAATTGCGGCGGAATCTAGCAGAAAGCATACCAAGAAAAAAGTGATCCAGGAGTTCTATACGGGTTTTATTTTTTCAGTTTGTTACGATGCGCCCTACCCGCTCAAAACAGATAAACGCCGCCTTTCTCATCAGTTACAGGTATAATCAGCTGTATAAAATCGTGATCCAGACAGAGACGCATATTGTGACCCAGCAATACAACTATCATATGACTCATTTCGTCACCAGCGCGCCGGATATTCGTCATCTTCCTGCCGACAGCGGTATTGAAGTCGCTTTTGCCGGCCGTTCCAATGCAGGTAAATCCAGCGCACTCAACACGCTGACCAACCAGAAAAGCCTGGCACGTATTAGTAAAACGCCGGGTCGAACCCAACTGATCAACCTGTTCGAAGTAACCGATGGCGTACGTCTGGTTGATTTGCCCGGCTACGGCTATGCCGAAGTGCCGGAAGAGATGAAACGCAAATGGCAGCGAGCGCTTGGTGAATACCTGCAAAAGCGTAACTGTCTGAAAGGGTTGGTTGTATTAATGGATATTCGTCATCCGCTCAAAGATCTGGACCAGCAGATGCTGGAGTGGGCTGTTGATGTCGGGCTGCCTGTACTGGTACTACTGACCAAAGCGGACAAGCTGGCCCAGGGCGCCCGTAAATCCCAGCTAAACATGGTACGGGAAGCAGTCTTGCCATTCATGGGGGATATTCAGGTTGAAACGTTTTCTTCGCTGAAAAAAACCGGTGTAGATAAATTACGTCAGAAATTAGATAACTGGTTCAGTACATTACCGCCAGCAGATGAGCAATCGCTCCCCGAATCAGAGCAGTAACCTTCCCAACAGGCTCATCGGCCTCTTTCTGGAACACCATGGTTAACCAAACAACTACCGGCAAATTTTTTTGTCGGTAGCATAAGATTTCGTTATCCAGAAAAATTTGATCCGAACAATAAAAAACGCCCCGATCAGAAACCTGATCGGGGCGGCTAACATTCAGCCAAATCCGATTACGTGAAGTAAAAGGTCTGAAAGATAGAACATCTTACCTCTGTACCCTACGTGTTTAACTCTACCCCATTTCTTTTCTGGAAAAAAGGTTTTTTTGTTGTTTAATTTCATAAAAATCGACGTCAAATTAAACAAACTCAAACCAGGTCACACAATCATGTAGTTTAATTACAGAATTACGTATGGTTTAGCTGAAAAAACCAACAGAAAAAAGAAAGGCGATATTTCTGATGGCATTCAAAGCAAAAACCCATACAACTACCGAATTAGTTTGACTGACTTTTTCACCCAATAACTTAATGAGCTTGATCCCAATTACTACCGGTGCCGATATCCACCTGTAACGGTACGTCTAACTGCATACAACCTTCCATTAAGTTACGAATCTTCGCGCTGGCTTCATCAAGTACGGAATGATGCACTTCAAACACCAGTTCATCGTGCACCTGCATCAACATCGTCACTAATGGTTTTTCCTGTTGCAACCAACCATCAATGGCAATCATCGCTTTTTTAATGATGTCCGCTGCGGTGCCCTGCATCGGCGCGTTGATGGCGGCACGCTCCGCTGCCTTACGGCTCATGGCATTACGGGAGTGAATATCCGGCAGATAAAGACGTCGGCCGTCCAGCGTAGAGACATATCCTTGCTCCGCCGCCTGCTGACGAGTACGCTCCATATACTCCTGTACGCCGGGATAACGCTCAAAATAGAGATTCATGTATTTCTGTGCTTCGTTACGCGGAATAGCCAATTGTCGGGACAAGCCAAATGCACTCATGCCGTAAATCAAACCGAAGTTGATGGCTTTAGCGCTGCGGCGCTGTTCAGTGGTCACCCTGTCGAGCGGCAAACCGAATACTTCAGCGGCCGTAGCACGGTGAATATCCAGACCATTGGAAAACGCCCTCAGCAATCCGGCGTCCCGTGAAAGATGCGCCATGATGCGTAATTCGATTTGTGAGTAGTCAGCCGCCAGAATATGGTATCCCTCCGGAGCAATGAACGCCTGACGGATGCGTCTCCCTTGTTCATTACGTACTGGAATATTCTGCAAATTAGGATCGCTGGAGGAAAGGCGCCCCGTTGCCGTTACCGCCTGATGGTACGAGGTGTGAACCCGTTTAGTCAGCGGATTAATCATCTGCGGCAACTTATCCGTGTAAGTGGATTTCAGTTTCGCCAATTCACGATGTTCTAAAATCAACTTCGGTAGCGGATGATCCAGCGCCAGCTCAGCCAGCACTTCTTCGTTAGTAGAAGGCGCTCCTTTCGGCGTTTTCTTGATGACTGGTAACTGCAGTTTTTCGTACAGAATGGTCCCTAACTGTTTAGGAGAAGACAGATTGAAGGCTTCGCCCGCTAACTCATGCGCCTGAACTTCCAGCTCAGCAAGACGCTGCGTCAGCTCCTGTGAATGCTCGCCCAAAATTGTGGTATCAATCAGTACGCCCGTGCGCTCCATGCGTGACAATACAGGCACCAGCGGCATATCAATATTCTGGAAGACCTTGCAAAGCTCCGGTTGCGGCTCCAATTTCGCCCATAGCGTTTCATGCAAACGCAGGGTTACATCGGCATCTTCCGCAGCGTAAACCGCTGCCTGCTCCAGCGGAATTTGATTGAAAGTTAGCTGATTCTTGCCCTTACCGGCAATCTCTTCAAAGGTGATGGTCTTATGCTGCAGATAACGATCCGACAGGCTATCCATATCGTGGCGACCGGCAACACTATCAAGGACATAGGACTCAAGCATGGTATCAAACGCAATACCACGCAGGTCAATGCCGTAGCGGGCCATCACGCCTTTATCGAATTTTAGGTTTTGCCCGATCTTGCCGACGCTTTCATCTTCCAGCAGTGGTTTCAGTACGGCTAATACCTTATCGCGATCCAACTGCATCGGCGCATCAAGATAATCATGTCCTAATGGTAGATAAGCGGCTTCACCCGGTTTGATAGCCAAAGAGATACCCACCAGGTTAGCCGTTAGGGTATCAAGACCATCGGTTTCGGTATCAAATGAGAACAGACCGGCAGTGTTGATTCTGGCAACCCAGTCATGCAATGTTGGCTCATCCAGAATGGTGACGTAACCATCCTGAGGCAATACGCCGACGACGTCTTTAGGGGTATCGTCAGCCTCAGCTTTAACAAACGGCACCGCCGCCGGGCCCTTTTTGCCACTCTGTAGCCATTTGCCATCTTCCAAATCCGCCAGCCAACGCTTGAACTCATAACGGGTGAAGAACTCGCTCAGCTCAGCCACGTTCGGTTCATTTACCGTCAGTTGCTCACACCCCTGCTCTAGCTCGACATCAGTTTTAATCGTAGCCAGCTGATAGGAGAGATAAGCCACGTCCTTATGCTGCTCCAGTTTTGCAGCCATGGTTTTAGCGCCACGGAAGGTCAGCGTCGCAATCTTATCAAGATTGCCATAGAGCGCATCCAGCCCGCCCACACCTTGCAATAATGCCTGTGCGGTTTTTTCACCTATACCCGGCACGCCGGGGATGTTATCGGAGGAGTCGCCCATCAGCGCAAGAAAATCAATGATCAACGATGGTGGAATACCATATTTGGCACATACCTCATCCGGCCCCAGAATGGTGTTGTTCATGGTATTGATCAGGGTGATATGTGGCGTTACCAGTTGCGCCATATCTTTATCGCCAGTGCTGATCAAAACGGGTTTACCAACGCGTTCCGCCTGCTGTGCCAGTGTTCCGATCACATCGTCGGCCTCAACGCCGGAAACAGACAGCAGTGGTAATCCCATCGCTTTAACCATTCGGTGTAGCGGTTCAATCTGAGCGCGTAAATCGTCCGGCATAGGTGGTCGATGAGATTTGTAATGCTCAAATAAATCATCACGAAACGTTTTACCTTTCGCATCAAACACCACAGCGACATGGCTGGGATGGTATTGCTGCAATAAACTTCGCAGCATATTGAGCACGCCATACATCGCTCCGGTCGGCTCGCCGACACCGTTGGTCAGCGGAGGAAAAGCATGATAGGCGCGGTAAAGATACGATGAACCGTCAACCAAAATGAGGGGGTTTTCTGCTATTTGAACCATGATATTTCGCGATCGTTGTTTTCTGCCATGGCGTAAAGGATGCCATAGCTGGCAGTCGGAGACGAATATTAACGTTCAAGCATGATGTTTTTTGCACAACCTCTCGCAAAAATACTGTGGATAACTTTGTGCATAGAAATTGAAAGACAATCAACAGCAATACCAATGGATGCGGGCCTGATACGCAATTCATTGTTAATCAATACGTTAATAAAAAAAGATTAACATTATAGTTATATAAAAACGTTGTTATAAATGTGGATAGATATGGCGCCAGCGCGCACAGTGATAAGCAGAAATGTCCAAACGTCAATAGCAGGCAAGAATAAAAATGCCACACGCGGTAGGGCATGTGGCACATAGAAAACGCAGAAAACTTATTTCTGAGAAACCAGGAACTTCACTACATCAGCATATTGTTTGACATAGTTATCCATAGAGCTGGTATCAAGCCCGTCGCTTTTTACCATGTATTTTCCGTTCACGAATACCGCCGGCACACCACGCAGTTGCAAATCGGCTGCGGCTTTTTCCTGTTGCGCGACCAGAGATTTCACTACGAAGCTATTCAGAGCGCTGTCATAGTCTTCTGCTTTGACGCCAGCGGCCACAAACACCTGACGAATATCTTCCGGCTTTTTCACAGTCTGGGTCTTCTGAACAGCGTCAAACATCAATGGGCTGACTTTATCTTCCACCCCAAGAGCAATAGCGACCGCCCAGGCCTGAGTCATTTCCTTACCAAAATCACCCAGGAAATCAACATGATACTTGGTTACCTTGGTATCAGCAGGCAACGATTTCTGAATGGCTTCAGGAACGTGGTAAACCTGGGAAAACTGGTAGCAGTGCGGGCAGTAGAATGAGAAAAACTCCAGCACCTGGGGGGATTGGGGAGCCGGTTTACTCAGAGTAGCAAACTGTTTGCCATCGGAAAAATCAGCTGCTGACGCACTGAACGCCAGCACAATGCCAGCCAGCGCAAGCCATAATCTCTTCATATCAACATTATCTCCATAAGTGTCAGTACATCGGTGCCAGCTGTAACGGTGGTTCCTGCAACAGCCTTACCTGTTCAGTAAAAATAGCGGTCTGCTTTGCCCAAAAATCAGCTTCCTGCATCCATGGAAAACTGCGAGGAAAAGCAGGGTCATTCCAACGTCGTGTTACCCAGGCCAAATAATGAACCATACGCATCGCACGTAACGGCTCAATCAATGCCAGTTCTGCCTCATCAAAAGAAGCAAATTCACTGTAGGCATCCAGCAAAATATCCAGCTGGATGCGCTGTTCCCGGCGCTCACCATGCAACAGCATCCACAGATCCTGTACAGCCGGGCCATTACGCGCATCATCCAGATCGACAAACAACGGACCATCGCGCCAAAGGATATTTCCGGGATGACAATCACCATGCAGGCGTCTGGCCTGCCAGTTTGTATGCCAATGTAACTTCACTTCATCGATCAGTCGGGCTGTAGCCGCTAAAAATGGTACTTTCTGTGCACCAGAAATCAGCGAGCTCTCCGTTAACGTAACCAGCGGATCATCCAGATACTCTTGCACCCCAATGTCAGGGCGAGTCGAAAACAGATTTCGGCCACCGGTTTGATGAATTCGGCCAAGATAGCGCCCGACCTCTTCTAAATGCTGGTCATTGTCCATCTCATACTGATGACCGCCAACACTGGAAAACACGGCAAACCAGAAGCCATCATGCTCATGTAGCGTATTACCCTGTAACACCAGCGGTGCCACCACCGGTACTTCATCATCAGACAACTCAGCCGCAAAGCGGTGCTCTTCGCTAATCTGGGCGACATCCCAACGTTGTGGCCGATAAAATTTCACCACATAACGTTTACGATCTTCATCACTGAACTGATAAACCCGATTCTCGTAACTATTAAGTGCTGTCAGGCCGGAATCAACGCGAATACCCACTGCCCAGAGCGCATCCATGATGAGATCCGGCGACAGGGTATGAAAGTTGAACACTGCGTCATGCATGACAGGCATAACTCCATTGCATCAGGCTATGACCATTAATCTTTGATAACACCACGGGCGCGTAATAATGCGGTTTTGAAATCTTCTTCATAATCTTTCTGCAAGCCAGGAATAGGCTGCGCGCTATCCGCGCCACGTAACTTTAAATGATAAATAAGGATATCATCAGTCAAATCACTAAGCGCCCCCTCGAACCCGGCTTCCTGTGCAAGTTTTTGTAAAAATTGCACCAAATTCAGATCAGGTTCTTTTTGCCAGGCGGGGTGCAATAGCTCAATCAATTCATTTACACGATGGCATTTCATTATTATTACCTCAAACATTAATGATGGTTTATCTAGTATGGGGAAAGGGCTTGGCCTTGCGCCATACTTTTCCGACAATAACGCATTAAATCATGATGGATACCAAAGCGATGATAACAGGTGTGATTCTGGCTGGCGGCCAGTCATCCCGTATGGGCGGCAACGATAAGGGACTGATTGAACTGGAAGGCAGGCCACTCTATCAACATGTTCTGGATCGCCTAAAACCCCAGGTCGATGCCCTGCTCATCAACGCCAACCGCCATCAGGAATGTTATCGACAAAGCGGTTATCCGGTGATCGGTGATATCAACCATGATTTTTCTGGTCCGCTGGCCGGTGTTTTTACCGGACTAAGCGTCGCTAAAACAGAATGGGTGGTATTCGTTCCTTGTGACGTACCCGCGCTACCCTGCGATTTGGTTTCCCGCCTGTTGAACTTCAGTGACGGTCATCTTGCCGCCTATGCTACGGATGGAGAACGCCAGCACCCGACGTTATTGTTGATCCATACGTCACTGATTGGGAAGCTTGAAGCCTACCTGAGCAACGGCGATCGAAAACTGATGTTATTTCTGGAGCAGGTGACGGCAAAAGCCGTTTCTTTTGCGGACCAGCCTTTATCATTCCGTAATCTTAATACACCTGAGGATCTTGCTCACTGGCAGGAGCAGACGCATGACTGACATACCACTTCTGGCAATCGCTGCCCACAGCGGCACTGGCAAAACCACATTATTGAAGCAACTCATTCCCTTACTAAACGCAATGGAGATCCGGGTTGGCATTATCAAACATACTCACCACGATATGGATGTCGATAAACCGGGCAAAGACAGTTATGAACTACGCAAAGCCGGTGCTAATCAAACTCTGGTTGCCAGCAATACTCGCTGGGCACTGATAACGGAGACACCAGAACAACAAGAGCCCGACTTGTTTTTTCTGGCTGGCAGAATGGACAGTTCAACGCTGGATTTAATTCTGGTCGAAGGCTTCAAGCACGAACCCATCGATAAAATCCTGCTTTATCGCCACCGGCCCGGACATCATCAGGAGCCGGATATCGATGCCTACACGCTGGCCGTGGCCAGCGACAGACCGTTGACGCTCGCCCTGCCCTGTCTGGACCTCAATCAGCCGGCACAGATTGCCGCTTTTATCCGCGACTGGCTACGCCGCAAGACCGGAGGCTGAGAAGCTAAGGGAAGGAATGCAGAAAATGTGGATGAGAAGCGGTGGATGCAGGAAGTGTCCCGACATACCGCCCGGCAGGAGAAGGCATGGGCCGCGCCCGCCGCCGTAACGATATCCACACGCAGGGCCGCAGAGTACCGTCACCCACCGTGCCACCGCAAAAAAACAAAAGGCCCGGTCTTTCGACCGGGCCCTTCGCTCTGTTTGATGCCTGGCAGTTCCCTACTCTCGCATGGGGAGACCCCACACTACCATCGGCGCTACGGC